>JBJFAY010000042.1:0-6063 GCA_051888155.1 Alphaproteobacteria bacterium | reverse complement strand
TTACACGACGCGCGTTTTGCTCAATACGCCGACGCATCGGCGCGATGTTTCCGCTCCCGGAAATAAATTCGTAAAATTTTTTCGCTGGTTCTTAGATAATTCTTAAAGACTTTCACTGTATAAAGGGAAGATATTACTTTGACAGAAGACCGGTTTGTTCGAAAAAGCAAAGGAAAACAGCCGATTCGTCAAAGCAGTCCCATTTTCCAACGGAGTAATCCATGACTTTAGACATCAGTGTTCCTCAACAACAACCGATTGTTCTTTTAACCCCGAAGATCACCGTTATCGGCGTCGGCGGCGCAGGCGGCAATGCGATCAACAACATGATACAAACTCAGCTGGGCGGCGTAAATTTTGTCGTTGCCAACACTGACGCGCAGGCGCTCAGTTCTTCTTTGGCGGAAACAAAGATCCAGCTGGGCATTGAAACGACCAAAGGCCAGGGCGCGGGCGCCAGACCGGAAGTGGGCCGCGAATCCGCCGAAGAAGCGCTGGACGATATCGCCAACGTTTTGGAAGGATCCAACATGGTTTTCATTACCGCCGGCATGGGCGGCGGCACGGGAACGGGGGCGGCGCCGGTTTTTGCGAAAATGGCGCGCGAACGCGATATTCTGACCGTCGGCGTCGTGACAAAACCGTTTACCTTTGAAGGCCGCCACAGAATGGCCATAGCCGAAAAAGGTATTGAAGAATTGGCGCAATACGTTGACACGCTGATCGTTATTCCCAATCAGAATTTATTCCTTGTCGCCGACGAGAAAATGACGTTTGCCGAAGCCTTTAAACGCGCCGACCAAGTACTGCAAGGCGGCGTGCGCAGCATTACGGATCTGATTATCACGCCGGGAATTATCAATTTGGACTTTTCCGACGTTCGCGCCGTTATGGCGGAAATGGGACGCGCCATGATGGGAACGGGAACGGCTTCAGGCGAAAACCGCGCTTTGGAAGCCGCGGAAGAAGCTATCGCCAACCCCTTGTTGGACGATGCTTCGATGACCGGCGCAAAAGGTATTTTGATTAACATTGCCGGCGGCGCGGATTTAACGCTGTATGAAGTCGACGAAGCGGCCAACAGAATCCGCCGTGAAGTCGATCCGGAAGCAAATATTATTTTCGGCGCTTCTTTTGACGAATCGCTGGAAGGTTCTATCCGCGTTTCCGTTGTCGCAACCGGCATTACCCGCCCGCAGGAAGCGCAAAATCCGTTTATGGGACAAACGGCTTCTTCTTCTATTTTTGCGGCCCAGCCTCAACCCAAGCCGTTTACGTCCGGTTTCGGCACACAAAAACACACGCCGGAACAGCCGATTCCCGCCGTTCATCAGCAGGCTTCCGTTTCCGCGGCGGAAGATAACGCTTTTGAAGATGAAAATGATGACGTTCTGGCAATAGACGACGATATCGTTCCGCCTCCTGCGGCGCCGGTTCACCCGACATTGTCAACTCATCCGGTTTCTTTTTCGCCGAAAACGACCAGCAGTATCCTGCCGGCCATGCCGGCTCCGAATGAATTATTCGGCGGCGGAGAAATCAGACAACCGGCCTCGTTTGAATCTTTTACCCCGAAAATGGCGGCGGCCGAAAAACCGCAGCCGCCTTTGTTTTCGCATGAACAGCCGGTCGTTCAGCCTAAACCGCAGCATACGGCGACAGCTCAGGAAGATTTGTTCGCCCCCGCGCCGCAAGCTCCTGCCGCAGCGCCAGTGCCGCCTGTTGTGCCTCCGGCCGTCAAGCCTGCCGAGAAAGTCCGGCCTTCTTTATTCCAGTTTGTCACGAGCCGCCGTTCCGCCGAAGAAAAAAAGCCCGAACCGCCTGTTCAGACTGACGAAGAATCCGATATTCCGTCTTTCCTCAGACAACATTAAAAAAACAAAAAAAGAAACCCCCGTTTTACGGGGGTTTGGTTTTTATTAGAGCGAAACTTTATTTCTGCATTGCGTCTGCCCGGGCTTTTGCCGCGGCAGCATTGACTGCCGACGTTTTCTTTTCCGCCGCGTTTTGCTGAGAACGCAGTTGCTGCATCATGGACGGAGTCTTGGATACGGCGGCGGCGTTCAGTTTTTGCTGTAAATTCACCTTTTCCGCCGTATGAGCGCTTTGTTCCCGCCGAGCCCCGGCATATTCTTGTCGCGCGTTTTTCGCCGCACGCAATCCTTCCGCAAAATTCTGCGTAATCGTGCAACATTCGGTCCTTTGCATTGTGTTATTGGCGATTTTACTTTCGTTTCTTTCGGAAAACTGCCCCGCGCAGGCAACCGCGGCAATATGCGCGTCCGAAACGCGGACGGTCATCAGCCGGTCAATTTTTTCAGCTGATAAACCTGCGCCCTCTTCTTTCATATATCTGTCCAGCCGGCGTTTAATTCCCCGGCCTTCGGCGTCAACGTCAAAAGTTTTGGCCGCTTCCCGGACGGCCGCCGTTACCGCTTGCGCCGGATTTTTCTTGACGGTCGAAGCAAAGGCTTGGAAAACCTTATTCTTTTTCAATTTCAGCCGGTCGAAAAAGCCGGCCTGATCCTGATTGCGGTAAAGAAAAGAGGCTTTTGCCGTTTCCGCCATTGCCTGGCACATACGTTTTTCCTGCATTACCTGAACAGGGTCGCGGTTTAACTCGGCGTCCTTTTTATAAGCGGCATAAGAAGATACTCCGCTGATTTCTTTAGCCTTTTCATGCTGCTGAACGACTTGCAGCTGCGCGGCGAAGTCTGCCGCCAGTTCGAACGGCTTTTTCGACGGATCCAAAACAATCACGTTTTTATCGGTTGTAAAAGGCTGTTTAAAACGCGCGTCAAAAGCCAAAGTCATCTGCTTTCCGTCACCGCCGAATTCCTGCAGCTGCGCTTTAATCAGCGGGTCTTTCATTAAAATCGAAAACATCTGACGCGCTTTTTTATCGCGCGCTTTGATTTCTTTTTCACTGATCAGCTCTCTGGCTTCAGAATCTCTGGCTTTGCCGAATTCCGCCTGATAAGAAATACGGTTTTTGCCCTCTTCGGGAGAAACTCTCGCCCCGTCAAACGAAATATACCGCCGTCCTTTATCAAAATAACCGAAAGAACTTGCCACGGAATGATCGGAAACGATTCCGTATTTAACCTTTTTTGCCGAATCGCCGGCTTTTTCGATCAGCTTTTGCGCCTTTAACGCCATTTTCGTCAAAAAAGATCCTTTGCCGTTTTTAACATGCCCCGTCAAAGAACGAACCGTCAGATTTTCAGGCGCGTTTTCATGTTTTTTTCCGGTCGCGCGCTTATACAGGTCAGCCAGCTTTTGCAGTTTTGCCGCCATAACCGGCGTGACATAATCGAAATTTTCGGACCGCATCGCGCGGGTAACCTGCCCGGCGTCGGCCTGCTCTGTCTTCATACCGACGGTATAAGAATGAAAAGCCTTAACTTCGTCCAGTTTTTCCCCGTCCAGAAAATATCTGGCCAGATTTTCGGCTCTTTTCTTTTCCTTATCAAGCACGTTATCCGCAAACTGATCCAGATCGCGGGAAACGAAACCGCTTTTATAACCAATATCCGAATTATAATCTTTTTCGTACATTGCCTGCGTTATAATGTCGCCCGCATAAGCTTTCATACCCTGCAAAACGCAGTAAGACTCATCAAATCCCTTATCTTTGGCCGCGGCATACTTAAATATATACGGTTCCTGAAGCGCCGATTCATAAAAAGCGATTTTTGTCTGCGGATTTTTATCTTTTATTTCATAAAGGTATTGAGCGCGCGCCGTATCCGCGGCAGCTTCCATCATGCGATCGGCAAAAACCGCTTCCGGCCGGTTGACGCCTTTTTTAACTCCGTCAATGCCGTTTTCATTCTTTTTAAACTGATACTGGTGCTGAAATTCATGAGCCAGAATACCGGCGGCCGAATACCCCGTCCCCAAGACGGGATTTAAAACAATCCGGTCGCCGTTGCAATATCCGCCCGTTGCCAGCCCCGTATATTCAAGCATCAAGACAGGCCGGTCATCAAGCGGCAGATCACGGATTTTTTGCAGCTGAGAGGGGCTTTCGATCCATTTTGAAAAGATTTTGCGCAGCCCTTCAACGGCCGGATCGCCTCCTTCTACGGGAAAAATATCGTCTTTTCCTTTTCCGAAACGCAAAACCTTTTTTTCGGGATCGCGCGGGTCGACCTCAACGCTGACGCCGTCCGCCTTGCCTACGGCACCCTTAAAATCCCCCAAAACCGCGCTGTGAACATTGCTCAGCGCATTTGCCAAAACGCCCATGGAAAACCTCTTTAATTTTGTTCTCTTTAAGATTTATTAGACAAAATTTTTTTTATTTTTTCAAGAAAAATGCAGTTATTCCGCCGTTTTTACCTCTCAGAGGACATCTTTTATTTTTTCCCGATATTTCAAATGATTAACGGAATGTTAATGTAACAAAGCGTAACAAAGCTTGATTTGAAAAAAACAAGAAGCGTTGTTAGAACTATAGGATAGAAAGTATTTCCAGCAAAGAAAGGGTTTAACATGGAAAAATATCAGCAGAAGACAATCAAGCATGAAATTTCATGCGTTGGCATCGGTCTGCATACGGGGAATAAGATTTCCATGACGTTAAAACCGGCCGAAGTAAACACCGGCATTATCTTTCACCGGACCGACATTTCGGGTCAGGACGCTTATATCCCCGCGCATCACGATTATGTGGTCGATACGCGCATGTGCACCTGCATCGGGAACAAAGACGGCGTTAAAGTCGCCACGATTGAACATTTAATGGCGGCCATTCACGCGATGGGCGTCAATAACATGCTGATCGAAATCAACGGCCCGGAAACGCCGGTAATGGACGGCAGCTCAGCTCCGTTTGTGTTTTTGTTGGAATGCGCCGGCGTCAAGGCCCAAAACGCCGCGTTAAAAGCGATCCGTATTTTAAAACCCGTCAGCGTTAAAAACGGCGACAAGGAAGTTTCTCTGCGCCCGACGGAAAAAGGATTGAAAATGCATTTTGCGATTGATTTCCCGGCTCCCGTTATCGGTCACCAGGAAGCCGATCTGGATTTAACGCCGGCTAACTTTAAAAACATGTTCAGCCGCGCCCGTACTTTCGGCTTTTTACAGGATATTGAAATGCTGCGTTCCATCGGTCTGGCGCGCGGCGGGTCTTTGGACAATGCTATTCTGGTCAATGACAATACGATTATGAACAAGGACGGTCTGCGGTATTCCAATGAATTTGTCCGCCATAAAATGCTGGACGCCGTCGGTGATCTGTATATGTCCGGTTATCCGATGATCGCCGAATTTTCCGGCAGCCGTTCCGGCCATACGGATACAAACGCTTTGTTATCGGCCGTTTTTGCCGATGAAAGCAATTATGAAATCGTTGATCAGGCCGCCTACTATGCCTCTTTGACAGATGAAAAGGCTTTCCGGGAAGATGAAGATCTGATGCAGTTGGAATGCGCCTGATTCTTTTTTCCGCATTTGTCCTCCTTTGGAACAAAGAAATAAAATACAAAACGGCTTTGGTTTTCCAAAGCCGTTTTTTTCAGCCACCTTTCGGACGGCAAAGAAAAAAATTGCCATTACCTTTTAAATAACTTATCATTATAAGCGATTTGTTTGTTTCAAACAAATAAGTGTCTGAACAGGCGCGGAGCCGTGAGAAAGCTCTTTAAGCTTATCGGTGCAAAGGATATCTGCGCCGTAACAGTTTTGCATATCGCAAAACCGGAAAATATCCCCGATCTTTTAATGGTCCGGGGAGCTTTTGGTGTATGTTCAGAGGTTATCCTGAGATAACCTTAAAGATCAAAAGGGTCATTATAAGCTTATGATTTTCTCAACTCTCCGAACCGCCTGTCAGGCGGTTGTTCTTTATCAAAATGAAAGAGAAAATCATGAAATATAAGAAGAAAATCATCGGAACAGTTGCCGGAGTTGCGGTCTTAAGTATCGCCATCGGCGGCGGCTATCTGGGAATGGGCTATCATTACGCGAAGCAGAATGACCGCTATACGGAGAAACAAATCCGCGATATCGCCACTGCACAAGTAGCCGGGGAAGTCATCAGCGTGCGGAAGCAGTTCG
>JBJFAY010000041.1:0-6101 GCA_051888155.1 Alphaproteobacteria bacterium | reverse complement strand
TATTCACCCGATTTATTATTTTGAAACATTAAAAATAATTTCTATGTTTGTTGATTTTTTATCTGCGTTAGGCTAGATTTTGCGGGATTAAAATCACTATATTCTAAAGGTGAGGAAAAAATGCCGGAAAACGGAAAAATAACGATTACCGTATGCATGGGCAGTTCGTGCTTTGCCCGCGGAAACGCTGAAAATCTGTCCTTTATTGAAAATTTTGTTAAAGAAAAAGGATTAGATGCTAAAATTGATCTGTGCGGATCGCGCTGTGAAAACAAATGCGCGACGGGGCCGCACGTAAAAATCAACGGCACAATGTATTCCGGCGTTACCCCTGAAATGCTCAAGGCCGTTTTAAGCAAAACTGCGGAGGAATAGCCCATGGACAGCTCCAGCCCCGTTTATACGTTGGAAAACGAATGTCACGATTGTTATAAGTGCGTGCGTCTGTGCAGTGTCAAGGCGATCCGCGTAAAAAACGGGCATGCTTCCGTTATTCCGAACAAATGTATCGCCTGCGGGCATTGCGTTGAAATCTGTCCGTCGCGGGCAAAGCGTGTGCGCGACGACGTTAACAAAGCGCGCAGTCTGCTGGCGTCGGGCAAGGACGTTTATGTGTCTTTGGCGCCCAGCTGGGCGGGGCTGCTGGATTGTACGAAACAGGAAATTATTTCCGCTTTGAAACAGCTGGGGTTCAAAGGCGTTTCCGAAACGGCTCTGGGCGCGCAGGAGGTTTCAATCGAAACGACAAAGATTATTTCCCGGTCGGATCAAAAGCTGTTTATTTCGACGGCATGCCCGGCAATCGTTGATTATATCCGCTATTATCTGCCGGAATATACGCCGTATTTGACGCCGGTCGCTTCTCCGGCTCTGACACACGCGAAGCTTTTAAGAAAACATTTCGGCAGCGAAATCGGCGTTGTTTTCATCGGCCCCTGTATCGCTAAAAAAAACGAGGCCGACCGCCACCCCGATTTAATTGACGTTTCTTTGACGTTTAAAGAGTTGGCCGCTTGGCTGGACGAAGCGCGCGTCGTTTTAAAATCGCCGGCGGACGAAACGGAATCTTTTGTCCCGTATGACGCTGACGAAGGCGCTTTGTACCCGATTGAAGGCGGTATGAACAAAACAATCGAAATCTGCGGGGCGCCGCCGGACGTGCAGCTGATTAATATCAGCCCGGTGCAGCGGTTTAAAACATCGCTGAAAAATCTGAATCCCGATTCTTTGAACCGCAAAGTGTTTATCGAAGCGCTGGCCTGCGAAGGCGGCTGTACGGCCGGGCCGGGCGGAAATACGCCCAAAACGGGACTGGAAGTCGTTGCTGATATTTTAAGCTATTCTCATTTGCGCGATCATGTTCCGGATCAGCCCGCCGTCGTCGTCAGCGAAAAATTTGAACCGGCTCCGATTGAAAAACCGAAATATCCGATTTCCTCAATTTCCGAAGCGCTGGCTTTAATCGGCAAATATTCTCAGGAAGACGAATTGAACTGCGGCGGGTGCGGGTATAACACCTGTCACGGTTTGGCCAAAGCGCTGCTGGCCGGCGAAGCGGAACCGTCAATGTGTCAGGCTTATATGCGCAAACTGGCCGCCAGAAAAGCCAGCGCCATGCTGCGCTGTATGCCTTCCGCCGTCGTGATTGTCGATGCGGATTTAAACATTGTCGAAACGAACGAAGCTTTTGTGAAAATGTTTGCTCCCGAGCTGATGGATTTGTTTAAGCTGGGGGCGGACGGCATTGCCGGCGCGCAGCTGGAAAAAATTCTGCCGTGTACGGGATTGTTTAAAAATACTTTGAAAACCGGACTGGAAACGCATAAAGAGCATTACCCGATCGGCGAAAAATTATATGATATTTCCCTGTTTGAAATCGACGCCGGAAAACTGGTCGGCGCAATTATCACGGACGTGACAAAGACTCAGCTGCGCCGGGAACAGATTGCCAAAAAAGCGCAGGAAGTCATTGAAAAAAATATTGCTACCGTCCAAAATATCGCCTGCCTCTTAGGAGAACACATGGTTGATACGGAACTGCTGTTAAGCCAGATTTCAGACGGCTATAAACAGGAGGACGACGAATGATCGGCGATGAAGATTCCCTGTTTATTGATATCGGTTGTTCTCAGCAAAAAAAGTACAATCAGAATACATACGGGGATTTTTTCATATCGAAACGCTATCCCGAAGAACGCCGCCTGATCGCCGTTTTGTCCGACGGGCTGGGCAGCGGAATCAAAGCCAATATTCTGGCGAACATGACGGCGACGATGATCTTGAAATTCGTCGCGGCCGAACGCAATTTGATGAAAGCGGCCGAAATCGTTATGAACTCGCTGCCCGTCTGTCAGGTGCGCAAGATCAGCTATGCGACTTTTTCCGTGGCGGACTGTTCGGAAAACGGACTGGTCAAAATTGTTGAAGAAGGCAACCCCGAATTTTTGCATATCAGAAACGGCAAAGTTGTTCCGGCGGAAGCCAAAATTATCGTTTCCAAAAAATTTCCGAACCGTTTTATGCGCACTTATACCATTCAGATGGACGCGGAAGACCGCCTGCTGTTTTGTTCGGACGGGGTAACGCAGTCGGGATTGGGCGGACCGCTTTATAAACTGGGCTGGCGGCGCGAAGGCCTGATTGACTTTGTTGAAAAGCGTCTGGCGGCCGTACCGGATATTTCCTGCCGCCAGCTGGCGCAGGAAGTCGTTGTCGAAGCGCAGACAAAAGAACCGGAGCGCAAAGCGAAAGACGATATTTCCTGTATGGTTCTGCATTGGCGCCAGCCGCGCAGCCTGTTGGTTTTTACCGGCCCGCCGTATTATGCTGACCGTGATGCGGAGTATGCGAATTTATTTATTAACTATCAGGGAAAAAAAGCGATTTGCGGCGGCACGACGGCCAATTTGGTTTCCCGCGAGTTAAATCGGCCGATTACGACGGAAATGTTCGCCAAAGGGGCTTTGCCCGCTAATTCTTATATGGAAGGCGTCGATCTGATTACCGAAGGCGTTTTAACGCTGAGCAAAGCCGTGGAATATTTGGAAGACGCGCCTGCGGAAATGCCGGACGACGCGGCGGGCCAGCTGGTGAATTTATTTTTGGATTCCGACTGCATTACGTTTATGGTCGGGGCAAAAGTCAATCAGGCGCACTTTGATCCGGATCTGCCGCTGGAGTTGGAATTGCGCAAGAATGTCGTAAAGCGCATGGAAAAAATTTTAACGCAGAAATATCTCAAGCAGGTGTCGCTGCATTTTATTTAACGGAGTGAAGCTTATGGAAAACGAAGAAAAAATCAGAATCCGCATTTGTCTGGGAACGACGTGTTTCGTTATGGGGGCGTCGAAACTGCAGGAACTGGAACGGCTGATGCCGCCGGAATGGAAAGAAAAGGTCGATATATCCGCGCAAACCTGTCTGGGTATGTGCCAGAATCCGGATTCGGGTTTTATGAAGGCGCCGTTTGTGAAAATAAACGATGAAATGATCGGCGGGGCGACCGTTGAAAAAGTTATGGATAAACTTAAAGAACTGATCGTGTAAGAGGGAACAAAAATGCAGACCGAAGTCAATACCGTCCTTTTGCGGCGCGAAGTCATGGTGCGCCTGATCAAGGCCTTTCTGTCGGGTGATTTTCAAAAACAGGCGGACGCTCTGCCGTTTGACATGCGTCCCAAACATGCGGAAGTGCCTTTTCGCTGTTGTATTCATAAAGAACGCGCTATTTTAAGAGAGCGCGCCATCGCGGCTTTGGGCGGTTCGGTTGAACAGGACGATGATAAAACGCACTTGGGCGAATATGCGCAAAGAGCTCTGGATCGTGAAAAACCGGACGATACGGTTTTGACCGTTATTGATACGGCCTGCCAGGGCTGCGTTCCCAGCCGTATTTACGTTACGGATCTGTGTCAGGGCTGCGTTGCCCGGCCGTGCACGACGGCGTGCGCTTTCGGTGCGATTTCGATTAAAAACGGACGTTCCGTCATCGACGGCGAAAAATGTAAAGGCTGCACAAAATGCATGCAGGTCTGCCCGTACAGCGCGATTGTAAAAATCAAAGTGCCGTGCGAAGACGCTTGTCCCGTCGGCGCGATTACGAAAAACGGATCGGGCCATGCGCAGATTGACGTGTCGCGCTGTTTAAGCTGCGGCGCCTGTATGGCCGGCTGTCCTTTCGGGGCCGTTGCCGAAAAAAGCCAGATAATTGATATTTTGCGGGCAATCAAGTCTGATAAAAAAGTCGTCGCCATGATTGCGCCCGCGGTTGCGGGGCAGACGCCCGCCAGCATTAACAAAGTCGCTTCCGGCCTGATCAAAGCGGGATTCGACGTTGTGATGGAAGTCGCCGAGGGCGCTGATATTACGGCGAAAAACGAAGCGAAAGATTTTGCCGAAAGAATGGAAAAGGGCGACAAGTTTATGACGACGTCCTGCTGTGCGGCTTATCGGGAAATGGTCAGAAAGATTGTTCCCGAATTAAAGCCGTATGTTTCCGATACGGCGACGCCGATGCACTATACGGCGGAACTGGCGAAGAAAAAATATCCCGGCTGCGTAACGGTTTTTGTCGGCCCTTGTGTCGCCAAGCGCAGCGAAGGACTGGGCGACGAATTTGTCGATTACGTTATGAATTTTGAGGAAATGGGCGCTTTGTTCGTGGCCATGTCAATCGAACTGGCGCAGTGCGACGATTATGTTTTTGACGTGGAAACGTCGAAACAGGCCAGGAATTTCGCTTTGACGGGCGGAGTTGCCGAATCGGTCAAAGTTGCCGGCGGCGGCAAGGTTGAAGTCCGTCCGACCTGCGTCAACGGGTTGAACCCGAAAGTTGTCCGTGAAATGATGACTTGGGCGAAAAAGGGCGAATGTCCGCTGGGCAATATTGTTGAGGTTATGGCGTGCGAAGGCGGCTGCGTTGCCGGAGCCGCCTGCCTGAACAATAAAAAGATAGCGGCGCGCGGCGTGGCGGCTTATGCCGACAAAGGCGCGGACATCAAACCTGACGAAGAATAAATAATCAGATCCGAAAGCCCCCGGTTTCGGGGGCTTTTTTTACATAAAAAAGCTGTCTTTTGCCGGATGCAAAAATAGGGCATTATTTCAAAGAGCGGCAAAAAGGAGAAATCATGTATAAAAATATTGAAAAATCAGCGGTTTTACACTTAAAAGATCTGGTCGATTACCAACCCGGCCAGGTCGTCAGCAAGACTTTGGTTCAAAATGATCTGGTCAGCATGACGTTGTTTTCTTTTGACAAAAGCGAAGAAATTTCGACGCATACGGCCGGCGGCGACGCGATGGTCACCGTGCTGGAAGGAACGGGACGTTTCACCGTCGGGCAGGACGTTTTTGTTTTACGTGAAGGCGATACTCTGATTATGCCCAAAGGTATTCCTCATGCCGTTTTCGGGGAAGAACGTTTTAAAATGCAGCTGATTGTTTCTTTTTAAAAACATTCTGCGGCCGTGCAAAATCCTGACGCAGAGCAAAAAGAACAGATGAAACTGTCTGAAGAATCTGCTACAACAAGAAGAATGTTAAAAAAGGATTAACCCGTGCCGTCTTTGTTTGATTCTACAGTAGCTCAGCCTTTGGCAGACAGACTGCGCCCGCAGACGATTGACGAAGTCGTCGGGCAGGATCATCTGTTGTCTGCCGATGCGCCGCTGGGGCGCATGCTGATTACGGGCAAGGTATCTTCTTTTATTTTATGGGGGCCGCCGGGCTGCGGAAAAACGACGATCGCGCGATTGTTGGCGCATCATACCGATATGGCTTTCGAACCGATCTCCGCTGTTTTTTCGGGCGTGTCCGATCTGCGTAAAATTTTTGAAACGGCTCGCCAACGCCGGCAGGCGGGCAGAGCGACAATTTTATTCGTTGATGAAATCCACCGCTTTAATCGTTCGCAGCAGGACGGTTTTCTGCCGTATGTCGAAGACGGAACCGTCGTTTTGGTCGGCGCTACGACGGAAAATCCGTCTTTTGAATTAAATGCGGCTTTGTTATCGCGGTGTAAAGTTTTTGTGCTGAAACGGCTGACTCAGGAAGCTCTGGAGGCGATTATCCTGCACGCGGAAAAGCTGGTCGGCAGAGCT
>JBJFAY010000040.1:0-6109 GCA_051888155.1 Alphaproteobacteria bacterium | reverse complement strand
TTTTAAAATCTGTATCCTAATACGGTCAAAAGTCAAGCTTTAAGACAAAAAGAAAGCGGAGAAACTCCGCTTTCTTTCATCGTTATTAAAAAGCGTAACGAAGCCCCAAACTGAATTCATTTGATTTCGTTTCGATCTTTGTTTCCGAATCTGTAAAAGATCCGTAGTCCATATAACGATACCCCAGATCAAAATTCACTTTATCATTGATCTTATATGAAGCTCCCAAAGCGATATTCCAAGCCATTTTTGTTTTGGAAGCTTTGAATTTACCGGCAAAAGCTTGATATACTCCGGATACGTAGTTGCTTTCCGTCCACACATTTTCATATTCTACTTTTGCCATTCCTATCCCTAAACCGACATACGGCGTAAAGGCGGATTGATTATAAAAATCATAATAGCCGTTAAGCATATATGATGTTGTCGTCAGGCTGATATTGTCCTGCCCTTCATAATAAACACTGCCGTCAAAACCATCATAAGGAAGATGAACGGTATCTTTATCGCGATGCGCTATTTCAAATTCGACACGAATATTTTTATTAACATTCGTTCCAACCGCGAAATTCAATCCCATATTTTCAAAATCATCATCATCTCCGTCCCATGTACCGGTTGTATCGGTTATAACACCTTTTAACGACACATAAGGAGAAAAGCTTTCCGCTTTTACAGCAGCAGAAAAACAAAGGACACAAGCCATGACCATTAAAAAGAGTTTTTTCATCTTTTCGAACACCTTTCGTCAACACTAAAAACAAAACCTACCTTGAAAAGGTAGGCGGATGTTCGAAAACCGTATAAGCACTTACGGCTCGACCTATTAGGCGAATAGCCGTATTCAGCCGACATCCGCCTGTTGGCAGAAATCGGCATAATTTTTTAAAGTCGCGTATGCTTTGCGACTGTGCTTAAAAGGGTTTTCGACGCCCTGCACCCGCTGTTGCGAATGTGAAATTAAAGTTAGCAAAGTTTCAAATTAAGAGCAAGGTTTGTTTGTTAAAAACTCTTTGATTTTTACCAAAGCCTCTTTTAACCCCAGCTTTTCAACCGGCGTTCCTTCGGGAAAAGCCGTCAATGTTTCGCTGGGAACCGCGCGATCCAGCAAAACGAACACGCCTTTATCGTCTTTTTTGCGGATCAGCCGCCCGAACGCCTGACGCAGTTTCATGCGCACCAGCATCAGATTATAGGCTTCTCCCGCCTCGCCGAAAGCCGTTTTTCTGGCCTTATGAGCAATATCGGGACGATGCCACGGCACACGGTCGAAAACGATCATGCGCAGCGATTTTCCCGGCACGTCGATACCGTCGCGCACGGCGTCCGTACCCAGCAGGCAAGATTCTTCCTGCGCTTTGAAAATATCCAGCAAAGTCTGCAAATTCACCGTATCGACATGCTGCGCCAGCAAAGGCAGGCCGGCGTCCGCCAGCGGTTCTTTTATGCGTTGATAAACGGCTTTTAACCTTTTTATCGCCGTAAAGATTCCCAAAGCGCCGCCGTTCGCCGCCAAAAACAATTCGCGATAAGCCGCCGCCACTTGCGCCGGATCAAATTTATCAACATCGGTCACGATGATAACCCGAGCGTTATCCGCATAATCAAACGGAGAAGCAAAATCCGCCCGAGTCAGATCAAACGGCAGATCAGGCGTTTCAAAATGCGCCGTTCCCGTCCGCTTTGCGGCAATATCCCAATCTTTTTCACGGTCGCCGCTTTTATCCGCCAGCGTCGCCGAAGTCATCAGAACGCCGTGCGCCGTCTGGCGCAGGATATGAGCAAACGGAAAAGTCGGATCAATCCAGTGCCTGTGATAACCGACGTCGGCGTCAAACCCGTCCATGCGCGTAATTTCCAGCCAGTCGACAAAATCCGCGGGCGTTTTTAAATTCAGCTGTTCCAGCATAACGCGCCACACGGCCAGCGGTTCCGCCGCCGTTTTGCGCAGCGACCGCAGAACGGCCGTATATCTTTGCTTGTCGGCCGTTTCAATATCCGCGGCGTTGTCGTTCATATATTTTTCGATCAGACGGATCAGCAGCCTGACTTTTTCTTCCAGCAGTTTGATATCGCCGTAAAGCGTCAAAGCCGTATTCGTTAATTCGGGCGCGGCGGGGCGCGGATCACATTCCAGCGAATACAGCGTGTCAACCTGTTCCGCCCGCGCGCTGACCTGCCGGTAAACCTGCGTTAAGAACTTTTCAAAATTTCCCTGCGGCGTTCTGTTTTTCAATCGGGACAGAGCATTCGTCCGCGGCAGAAAAGCGGCGGATTCCGTGACTTCCTGCGTTACGGCGCCGATATCCGGCGCCACCAGAGTCAAGTCTTCAATCCTGCGCCGGATTCCCTGCGCGCGCCCCGTATGACGGCGGTCGTCCGCCCCTAAAAGGCACCGCCGCATTTCCAGTCCTTCGCGCAGATTGATTTCGCCTGCGAAAACACCGTCCGCCGCGTTAAACAGCTGATGCGCTTCGTCAAAGACGTAACGTGTCGGCAAAACGACGTCTTCCGTCGCGCCGGCCAGCTGAGTCATGACCAAAGCATGGTTGGCGATTACGATTTTCGCATGCCGGCTGCGGCGCAGAATCTTTTCAATAAAACACTTTTTATAATGCGGACACTGCGCATAAATACATTCGCCGCGCTGATCGGCCAGATTGGCCAATCCTTGTTTATTCAGCAGATCGCCCAGCCAGCCCGGGAAGTCGCCGCCGCTCAGATCGCCGTCTTTCGTTTTGGAAATCCAGCGCGCAATCAGCCCCAAAGGAACGGCGGAAGTCGGCAGCTGCGGAATCCGGCCGACCGCTTCGGCAAAATTCAATAAACACAAATAGTTTTCACGGCCTTTGCGCACGACGACATTGCGGCGCTTTACCAACGGATCGGGATAAAGGCGCGACAACTCTCTTTCCAACTGACGCTGCAAGTTGCGCGTATAAGTGCTGATCCAAACGGAACCGGCGTTTTTTTCCACCCAGACGGCCGCCGGCGCCAGATATCCCAGCGTTTTTCCGATTCCCGTTCCGGCCTGCGCCAAAACGGCGACGGGGATTTCTTCATCGGAACGCGGATTAAAAGCTTTCGCGGCCGTTTTGGCATAAACAACCTGATCCGTTCTGTCTTCCAGAACAAAATCCCTGACCGGCACGGCCAGCAGTTCATTTAATTTGCGTTCGGCCTCGTTTTCTTCGACCGGCTGCGTTCCGGTCGGCATACCGGGACCGGTTTCCGACCATTCGGCCAGCCGGTCCCATACGGCGAAACCGGTCAAACCGGCAATGCCGGCCGTTTGCGGATCGCGCCCCAAAGCGGCCAAAACGTCCGCCCCCCATATCCAGCCGCCTTCGCGCGCCATCGTCAAAGCCAACGCCGTTGCACTGCTGCGTTCTTCGATATCGAAAGCCGCCAGCTTGCCCAATAAAATACGTGTTACGGAAAACAAAGCCTTAGCTTCTTCAATCGCGTTTTTCGGAACGGAAACGTTCAAAGCCTCCGCCAATCCGCGTATCGTCGGCACGGCATTTACCGCGGGACAGACAAAAGCAAATAATTCCAAAACGTCTAAAACGATTTTCGGCGTCTGCCGGCCCAGCCGCCCGCGCATCAAAGACCGGTTGCACAGCAGCACCGGCGCGCCGTCGGTTTGGCGAAAAACCTGAGACGCGGCGATCACGCGGACGTCTTGTCCGTCCGCCGTTGTCAAAACAAAGTCCCTTAATCCCGCCGCCATTGCCAGCGGACGCTTTTCCGCCACGTTTTTTAATCCTTAAAGAGTTTACAAATCTTTTTATTCATTATAAGTATGTTATAACCTCATTGGAATCAAACAGAAAAAGAGAGTACTGAAAATGACTTCGGATTCAAACATCGCAATGACCGCCAACGCCTGGCCGTTTGAAGAAGCGCGCGCTTTGTTTAATGAAAAACTGGGCGGTAAAGTTCCCGAAAAGGGCTACGTTTTGTTTGAAACGGGATACGGCCCGTCCGGTCTGCCGCACATCGGCACGTTCGGCGAAGTCGCCAGAACAACGATGGTCATGAATGCGTTCAAAACGCTGTATCCCGACGTTCCCGTCCGCCTGTTCTGCGTTTCCGACGACATGGACGGCCTGCGCAAAGTCCCCGACAACATTCCGAACAAAGAAATGGTCGGACAGTATCTGGGCAAACCTTTGACCAAAATTCCCGATCCGTTCGGCTGCCACGACAGCTTCGGTCATCATAATAACGATTGCCTGAAATCTTTTCTGGACACGTTCGGTTTTGAATACGAATTTAAATCCGCAACGGAACTGTACACGGCGGGCGCTTATGACAAAGCTTTGTTAAAGGTTTTGGAAAACTACGAAAAAGTCATCAACGTCATTCTGCCGACTTTAGGCGAAGAACGCCGCGCGACATATTCTCCGTTTCTGCCGATAAGCCCGAAAACAGGTAATGTTTTACAAGTTGCCATCACCAAAATCGACAAAGAAAACGGCACGGTTTCTTTCATCGACGAAGACGGTTCGGAAACGACCGTTCCCGTTACCGGCGGCCATTGCAAGCTGCAATGGAAAGCCGACTGGGCGATGCGGTGGTACGCTTTGGGCGTCGATTACGAAATGTCGGGCAAAGACCTGATGGAATCGGTCAGGCTGTCCGGCAAGATCTGCCGTATTTTAGGGGGTGTTCCGCCGAAAAACCTGACATACGAACTGTTTTTAGACGAAAAAGGCGAAAAGATTTCCAAATCCAAAGGCAACGGCCTGTCCATGGAAGAATGGCTGAAATACGCGCCGGCGGAATCTTTGTCGCTGTTCATGTATCAAAAACCGAAAACGGCAAAACGCCTGTATTTTGACGTCATTCCCCGCGCGACCGACGAATACCTGAATTTCATCGGCGCGTACGACCGGCAGGAAAGCAAAGATAAATTCAACAATCCGGTCTGGCACATTCACAACGGCAATCCGCCGAAACCGGAAACGGGCTTGTCTTTCGGCATTTTGTTAAATCTGGTCAGCGTCTGCCATTCCGATGATCCGAAAGTTATCTGGAATTACATTTCGCGTTACGCCCCCGAAGCAACGGCGGAAAAATGCCCGACACTGGCGCATTTGGTGCCGTATGCCGTGGCTTATTATAACGACTTTGTCAAACCGTCGCAGAAATACCGCGTTCCGGCCGAAACGGAAACAACCGCCCTGAACGATTTAAAAACGGCATTGGAAAATATGGCCGCCGATACGTCTGCCGAAGATATCCAGACCGTCGTTTACGAAATCGGCAAGAAATACTATCCCGACGATTTAAAGGGCTGGTTCAAGGTCATGTATGAAACGCTGCTGGGACAGTCAACCGGACCGCGTATGGGATCTTTCATCGCACTGTACGGCGTTAAAGAATCCGTCGGCCTGATTAACGACGCTCTGGCCGGACGGTTGGCGAACTGATGCCCGCGCCCGATCTGGTCGAGCTGAAAGAAAACGATTATATCAGCATTTGCCTGATGTACGTTTCGCCGTATAATATGGCGGGCGTTGACGCTTATCATCATTTCGGATTGGGCGGACGGTGTTTTGCCCGCCCGGAACTGGCCAAGGCTTTGACACGGTTGGAACGGCCGCTGAAACAACGGCGCCTGAAACTGAAAATTTTTGACGCTTACCGCCCGCCGGCGGCGCACGATTACCTCAGCGCCCGAGTACCCGTCAAGGGGTTATTTGCCGAAACGGCGGAACGTTCCATGCATTGCCGCGGTATTGCCGTCGACGTTTGCCTGACCGATGAAAACAATAAAGAATTGATGTTTCCGACAGCCGTGGACGCTTATACGCCGGAATACGCGGAACAACTGTCACAAGGAATTACGGAACCGTATTTCCGGCATTTGCAAAAAGCGGATTACGCTTGTACCGATTTGCCGCGGGAAGCGATTCAAAACAGATTATTGCTTTGCACATTAATGGAAAAAGCCGGATTTGAACGCCTGCAGACCGAATGGTGGCATTTCAGCCTGCCCGATACGAATCGCTATACCGTAATTGACATTCCTCCAAACACCGCAGAAAAACTTGATTTTTCACTTTTCTAATTCCTTTTGTTTCTTTTTTTATTGATCCCC
>JBJFAY010000039.1:0-6264 GCA_051888155.1 Alphaproteobacteria bacterium | reverse complement strand
ACGGTTCGTATTTTTAAATTAAGGATTCCGCCATGTACGATATTGACCGTCCCAAATTTATATTTGTTTCCCTGCTGGAAGAATTTATTCGTGAAACCGAACACAGTCTGGCTTATTTTTTTGCATTGCTGGTTTTTTTACTGACATTCTTGCTGGCGCTGTTCGGGCGGGAAGTTCTATATACCGGACTGGTCGGCGTATTATGCCTGCTTTTGATAAAAATGCGCGATATTATCGAAGGATTCAGAGAATTATCTCATCACAATTCTCCGATTCGCCGCAAAGAAACCGAATATACCGAAGCGGCGGACAGAGCAAAGCAGACACTGAACGACATGCAGAATTTTTATACGGCTTTTGACGACGCGGCCATTACCGTTATGGCCAAAGAATTTCCCGCGCGTTTCAACGAAAAAAAACAAGACCCGACAGCTGACAAGCCGAATCTGTTGTCTTACCTGCAAACCTGTTGGAAAATCATAGAAACGGTCTGCGTCTTTTTTCCCGACCGCCCGCTGCAGCCGGAAACAAAGCAGGCTTTGAAAAAAATGACGGCGGCGGCACAAAAATACATGATACGCTATTTACAGAAAAAATATTCTTTAACAAAAGAGCAAACCGCACAGATCGAAAAAAATTTCACGGAACAAACAACGGACAATTTCTTATTTCAGGCGCAGCTGGAATCCGCCGGCATTGACGAATCAACCGCGCAAAGAACCGTTAAAATCGCCGATATTTTAAGAAAAATCCGCTTTTATATCACGCCGGATTTCCATGAAAAGGAAGATTTTTCCGGCCGGGAACCGCAAGTTAGTGAAGAAACCGCTTAATACCAGGAAATTCCGCCTTTTTCGCGTTTCAAAAATCCGAACCATTCGCCGACCTGTTCGCCTTTAACGTCGGATAAGATCAGCATAACGCTTAACGCCCGGCTTTCGGAGCGGTCGTCGTTTTTTACGGGAATTTCCCCCAGTTCAACGTCCAGCACATAATCATATACGACCGATCCGTCCGTCACCCACAAAGATTCCGTATTCATCAGTTCATGTTCAACGGCTTCGTGAACAATGGCCGGTCTTACCTGCGCCGTCGGGTGGTAGTTCAAAACATCGCGCAAAGCGATTTTGACACGTTCCGGTTTGTTTTGAAACAGATCGGACTGCACCATATCTCTGATGACGCGATAGGACAGCAGAATATAATCCTGATCCAGCGGCCCGGCGCCTTTTTTCAAACGCAGGTAAGTCATATAGTCGGCAACGTCTTCGCGGCGCAGATCAGCGTCCGTTTTAATAATGCCGCCCCGTTTCGCGTTGATCGTCTGTGTGCCGACGCAGGAAAAAAGAAACAATGCCGCAGCCGCCGACAATCCTGTTTTTAACAAACGTTTCATTGTTTCTCCCTTGTCCGTCCGCCGGAAATCAGAATGCCGAACCGTTATAGCCCCACAGAATCCCCGGAACGGAAGCAAATTCAATATAGACTCGGTTACCCGGCACTTTCAAACGGGATTCAACCATTTTTGTCAGTGCGTCCGACAACAACGGCACCTGTTCTTTGGTCATGCCGACGCTTTTCATTTCCATATACACCGTAGGCATTGTCGTTGCGGCAAACAGCATATGTTCATTGGCGCAAACATTGATCATGACATAGCTTTCCGGTTTGCCGATTGTTTCCGCGACAACGCGGGAAGCATGATTCATCAAAGCCAAAATTGTTGTTTTTTCCAAATCAAGATTAGTCTTAATCATTAAAAACGGCATAAATAACTCCTCCATAAAACCTTACGGCAAAGTGTAACGCCTTGTTTTCTTTTATACAACCAAATTTAACGCAAAAAAGGAATGTAGGCCGAAGCAAACATTCCTTTTTTATTTTTCAACAATTATTCGGCGGCGTTTTCCGGCGTCGGAACTTTGCGGCGGCGATTAGGATATCTGCGCCGCGGTTTTTTGGCCTGTTTTTCGGCCTTTTCGGAATCCGGAGCCGGCAGAGCCTGCTGCGGCTGAGGCGCCGGCAGAGCAATCGGTTCCGGCGATTCATTTTCCGCCGGTTTGATTTCGGCTTCGCCTTCGTTGTGACGGCGGTTGGAATGGAACCGTCGGCCGCGACGCAGAAAATGGCCGCGACGGCGTTTTGTATTTTCTCCGTTCTTTTCTTCCTGTTGTTCTTCAGAGTTTCGGGCGGATTTCAATCCTTCCTCAAAAACAGCGTCGGCCTGAATGACTTCGTCGCCTTCAAATTCGGCTTGTTCTTCAAGAACCTGCGGTATTTCTTCAGATTTTTGTTCCTGATTTTCCCGGTTTTGTTCGCCCCGTCCGCGCCGGCGGCGGCGACGGCGTTCACGCTGCGGACGTTCCTGAGCGGCAGGCTGTTCTTCCGGCTGTTCCTCCACCGTCTGTTCCGGTTCTTCCGATTCTGCCGGAGCAGCGGAATCCGTTTCAACGCGGACAACGCGCTCTATCCGGTAGTCCGTCGGGAATAAAAGAGAATCATCTGCTTCCAAAAAGATCTTAACATTATATTCCGTTTCGATTTTATGCAGATCTTCGCGCTTGTGGTTCAAAACATACAATGCCGTCGCCGGCGGAACCGTCATACGCAGTTCGCTGAAACGGCGTTTCAGGCTTTCTTCTTCCAAAACATGCAGCGTATGAATTGAAACGGATTCCGTTGAACGGATCACCCCTTTGCCTTTGCAGTACGGACAAGAAGAATAACTGGTTTCAATAAAGCTGGAATGAAGTCTTTGGCGCGACAGTTCCATCAGTCCGAATCCGGTAATGCGCCCCATCTGAACCCGCGCCCGATCGCGTTTCAACGCTTCTTTCATACGGCGTTCGACCGCATGATTGTTGCGCGCTTCTTCCATATCAATAAAGTCAATGACAACCAGACCGGCCATATCCCGCAGACGCAGCTGGCGCGCGATTTCATCGGCGGCTTCCAGATTTGTTTTCAAAGCCGTTTCCTCAATATTGCGTTCTTTGGTCGCGCGCCCCGAGTTGACGTCAATCGCGACCAGAGCCTCTGTCTGATCCATCACCAGATAAGCGCCCGACTTTAACTGAACGATATTGCTGTGCATTGATTCCAGCTGAGCTTCCACCTGATAGCGGAAAAACAACGGCATCGAATCGTCTTTATACTGTTTAATCTTTTTAGCATGGCTGGGCGTCAGGATTTTCATAAAATCCTTTGCCATACGGTATTCGGCTTCCCCTTCGATCAAAACTTCGGAAATATCGCGCGTATACATATCGCGCAGCGCCCGTTTGATCAGGTTACCTTCTTCGTGAATCAGCGCCGGCGCCGAAGATTCCATTGTTTTATCGCGGATCTGAACCCACGTTTTAATCAGGTATTCATAATCGCGCTTGATTTCCAAACTGGTGCGTTCTTTTCCGGCCGTTCTGACGATAACGGACATACCCGCCGGCAAAGGCAGTTTTGAAACGATGGTTTTCAACCGTTTTCTGTCCGCTGCATTCGTGATTTTGCGCGATACGCCGCCGCCGCGGGAATTGTTCGGCATCAAAACGCAGTACCGGCCGGCCAAAGACAAATAAGTCGTCAACGCCGCGCCTTTATTGCCGCGTTCTTCTTTGGTTACCTGAATCAGCAGAACCTGACCGCGATGAATAACTTCCTGAATTTTATATTTTTTAATCTGACGGTAACGGCCGCGGTTCATGACTTCGTCACTTTCGTTTTCGCTGACCGTTTCAACAATTTGTTCCGCCGCGTCGTCGCTTTCCGGATCCTGATCTTCCTGATGAGGATCCTGTCCGGCGTTTAACGGCTGATTTTCGGCATTTTCCGTTTTTTCGGTCCGTTCTTCCCGGCGCCGCCGTTTACCGCGCGACTTGTCATCATCGTCGTCATCGTCGCCGTCTTCCTGCAGCAGCGCTTCTTTTAAAGCTTCGCGGTCCGCGACGGGAATTTGATAATAATCGGGGTGGATTTCGTTAAACGCCAAAAAACCGTGCCGGTTGCCGCCGTAATCCACGAAAGCGGCCTGCAGGGACGGTTCAACCCTGGCGACTTTGGCTAAGTAAATGTTTCCTTTTAACTGTTTTTTGGTTGATGTTTCGATATCCAGTTCATCTAAACGGGTTCCATCAACGATTACGACTCTCATTTCTTCGGAATGAGTAGCGTCTATGAGCATTTTTTTGGTCATTAATAATAAAACTCCGCGCCATACAGCCGGCCAGCGGCTGCAGCTGTTTGTTTAATACAGATGTGAACGGCTCTGAAAAAGCAAAGACGGCACACTTTATTTGATTCGGATTTATGCATAAGTTTTCCACAGCGGCGTCTTTCCTAAAAAATCCTTTTCGGCCATTCCACAAAAATCTTTGAGGAAGCTGTTATTGCCTTTCCGCCGTACCGTTTACGCTCCGCGTTCAGGCGGCGTAAAGGAGGCTGCAATAAAAAATTTGTTTTCAGCGCGCTTAGAATAACCATCTATTAACTAAAGAACAATCATATTTTAGTATGGTAAGTCAGATTTTTTAATTTTTTAAAGGAAGAAGCCAAAAAAATGACACTTTTCCGCCGGATATGCTGTTTTCTGATCGGAATCGGATTCGCGCTGTTTTTTTGCCCGCGGACGGGAATCTGCGCGACGGTGCAGGATATTCGTCTGGGAACACAAAGCGGATCGACGATCCGTGTCGTCATTGACTTGTCCGAAAAAGTTAATTTTAAAATTTTTCCTCTGAAAAATCCCGACCGTGTCGTTATTGACCTGCCGTCGACAAGTTTTGCCGTCAAAGAAAAAAATCTGCCCAAAAAAGATTACCTGAACGGCATACGTCTGGGCGCGACAGAAACCAAAGCGGCCAGAGTTGTTTTGGAATTTAACCGCGGAGTCATCATCAAACGTTCTTTTATTCTGGCGCCGCAAAGCGGTTTTCAGTGGCGGCTGGTGGTTGATCTGGATTTAATGGCCAAAACGGACGGATTAAAACAAGTTACGGCGGAATGGTACGACAATTCCGTCGCCGAAGAAAAAAAACCGGCGCCGCCGGCGCAGACTGAACCCAAAGTAAAACCGCTGATTGTCCTCGACCCCGGCCACGGCGGAAAAGACCCGGGCGCAATCGGCGTTTCCGGCGTTTACGAAAAACACCTGACGCTGGCCATGGTCAAACAGCTGCGCGCTTTATTGGAAAAAACAGGCCGTTACCGCGTTAAATTAACGCGGGAAACAGACGTTTTTATTTCTTTGTACGCCCGCCGGCGTTTTGCACGATCCGTCAATGCCGACCTATTTATCTCGATTCACGCGGACAGCATCAATAAACCGCAGACCCGCGGTTTGTCCGTATATACTTTATCTGAAAAGGCTTCGGACAAAGAAGCGGAAAAACTGGCGGAATCCGAAAATAAAGTCGACTTGATCGCCGGCATTGACCTGTCCGGCGAAACGCAGGAAGTCACCGATATTCTGATTGATCTGGCACGGCGGGAAACAAACAACCATTCTTCCTTTTTTGCCGAAAAGCTAATGGACGAAATCCGAACGGAAATCCGCCTGCTGCCCAATTCGCACCGTTTCGCCGGATTTGCGGTTTTGAAATCTCCCGACGTGCCTTCCGTCCTGATGGAAATGGGATATCTGTCAAACAAAGAAGAAGAACAACTGCTGCGCCAGCCGGCTTATCGTGAAAAACTGGCAAAAGCAACAGTGCGCGCCGTCGATTCTTATTTTGCACAAAAACATAAGGCAAACTTTAATTGAACGTGGACAAATCACGCGCCGGCAGTTAAACTGCCTGTCGGAAGGAATACGGAATAAAAACAATGTCTAAACTTTTTTCAACGCTTGTCAGTTACGCTTTGTTTTTGGGCATACTGGGGTTAATCGTGCTTTTGTTGATTTTTTCGCATTATGGCAAAAGCGTTGACGATTACCGCCGTCTGGCGACTTACGAACCGCCTATCACCAGCCGTCTTTACGCGGCGGACGGACGGCTGCTGGCCGAGTATGCTTCGGAAAAAAGAGCTTTCGTCCCTTACGAAGCCATTCCAAAACAGTTGGTTCAGGCTTTTATGTCCGCGGAAGATAAAAAATTCTTTTCGCATGGCGGCGTTGATTTTATCGGCATTGCCCGCGCCATACTCCAAAACATTAAAAATATCGGATCCGGACGCAGAATGCTCGGCGCGTCAACGATTACGCAGCAGGTCGCCAAAAATTTCCTGCTGACAAACGAGATGTCCTTTGAACGCAAAATCAAAGAAGCCATT
>JBJFAY010000038.1:0-6323 GCA_051888155.1 Alphaproteobacteria bacterium | reverse complement strand
CCCCCCCCCCCCCCCCCCTCACGTATACTGAAAGTAGAATTTCTTTATTTTCAGGAGGGGAATATGAATTCTTGGATTTTTTATAAAAAACTTTTCTTTTTCTGTTTGCCGCGGCAGCGATAAATTTTTGCTTTCCGGCAAACGCGGAAATATTCTGTGATAACGGCTCTTTTCAACTGGCAAGAGCCGTCAAATTGGGGCGCGGAAACGCCTGCCATACTTGCCCGCAGTATGCAACATGCGACGGATCGGACGATTGTTCATGCCCTGTGCCGCAATATTTTAAAATGGATTCAACCTGTTATAAATGTTCGGATACCATAGAACACTGCACAGCCGGCTCCGATGCAACAAAATGCACAGAGTGTGAGTCGTCCTATGTTGTTTCCGATACGGGTGATTCTTGTATAGAGCCGCCGAGCTGCGCTACTGCGGCCATGCAAAATAATGCAAACGTCGCGGCGGCAACAGATGCAAGCAGCTTTTATGCGGCCATGGCTTCCGGCAAATCCGTGATTTTGATTGACGGAGACATTTCCGGCCTTGCAACGACGGCTTTAGGATCCAAAAAACTGGTAGGCCCGAAATATTTTTCCGATATTGAAATCTGCAAAACGCAGACCACGCCGACCGTAACATTTGCATCGTCTTCAAATATGACGATCAGCGGCGGCGAAATCAACCAACTGAACCTGAAATTTACCTTAAACGATAAATCAAAAAATGCTGTTTCAGGCTCAGGAATTATTAAAGATTCAACAATTTCGGCTCATTTATCTAATAATGTTGTTTCTGCCACAGGAAAAATAACTCTATCCGGCAACGTAACCATTTTATCGGAAAAAGATGACGGTGACAACTATGCCAACCAAGGAGTCTTGGCCACGGAAGGAGGAACAATTGAAATAGCTGGAAAGACGACATTAAAAGGAGAAAGCAGTTACGGTTTAAGAATAGCAGCAGATACAACAGTAACTGTTACTTCATCAGGAACGCTTATTTTAAACATGCCTGATGTCTTTGTAGGAATCAATTTGGGAAACAATTCAACCTTTACAGCCAATGGTCCGGTAAAATTTGAAGCAGCCGCTTCTTCCGCAATCGGATATATCTCGGTGTATGAATCCTACATCAATCTGAATGCCGCCGGCAACTACATCAAAACGACATATTCAGGTCTGATGGAAACAAGCGGAATGATCAAAATCAACGGATCAATGACGATTGAATGCTTCAGAAAAGATAACGATAACAGCTCTTGCACAGCGATCAAAGCTGATCATACTTACAGCGGCACCACCACTAAAGTGGAAATCAACGCACCGGTCACGGTCAAAGGTTTGACAAGAGATAGAGACAGCTAATATCCCAACGGCACAGGAGACACGCTTCTTTATGCAAAAGGGGATTCCATAAAGCTCAATTCCACCATAGAATCGACCACCGGCATCGGTAAAGTCTTTATCAATGTGGATACGGCGAACTTTACTTCTTCCGGCGCGATCTTGGGGGCAAATTACATGCACGGATATAATAAGCCTATGAATATTTCCGCCGGAGCATGATGGCATCACGACCCCTGCTTCACCGTTTACCGGCGGGTGTTAACAAAGCTAAACAACCTGTTTATGCCGCGGAAATCATTTCCGCGGCATTCGCATAAAAAATGTATTTGCCCGCTTATTAAGTCCGTTAATTTTTTTATCATTAACATTACAGAAAGATTAATTTATTTCTGTAACATCTTTCCGCTGTTTTTTTGACAAAAATTTTGCTATAATAGCCAAATAAAAAACAAAGGAACTAAGAAATGTCCACTTCTTCGGCCGATAAAAATTACAGGATTACGCTGTATCTCGATACGCCTAAGGCGATGTTGCGCCCGTTCAGGGACTTTTTTAAACATAACCATTTGGAATCTTTAATCTGTGAAAATTCCTTAAATCCGGTTGCCTTTACGGGACATGCGTTTATCGGCTTGACGAACGCCGACGGGAAAGAAGAACGCTGGGGCTATACGTGCGAAGAAGCCGCTTTGTTCCGTTCATTGCGCGGAATGCCGGGGAAAATCGTCAAAGAAGACCATGAAGCTCCGTATAACGAAGCGATTATGTGGAATATTTCCAAAGACCAGTTTCTTGCCGCTCAAAAAGCGATTCAAAAAGAAACCGAAAATCCGGGGACTTACAAACTGTTTGAAAAAAACTGCGCTACGGTAGCGGCCGGCATTTTAAAAGCCGCCGGCGTGCCTGACATACCGCAGGGGAAACTCTCTCTGACGCCGCATGGAATGGTTATAAAAAAGAGAATGATGCTGGCTGAAAGACGATTAGAAACGGCAAAATTCAAAATCAAAAATTTTTTCAACGCATTATCCGGAAAAAAGAAAGCGCCAAGCTCTGAATTATTGGATTCATTGCGTTCCAAGCCGGTTCCCGTCCCGATCAAACAGGCAATGAAACATTTTAAAAAAGACCGAAAAAACAACGAAACAACGCCGATTGATTTTAACCGTGTCGTTTCTTCCCTTGCCCGCATTCGTTCCTGAAACCGAGGCCGCTCATCACGCAATCTCATGAAAAAAAATTGCAAAATTACTTTATATATTGACACGCCGATTTTATGTTGCAATCGTTCAAAGATCATAAGAACTATTATCAGATCCGCAGTCTGGTTGAACACGGACATTTAAACACGTTGCCGTTTACGGGACATTCTTTTATCGGTCTGACCGATGAAAACGGAAAAAAGGAACGCTGGGGCTACACAACAAAAGCGGACGTTGCCGGCGTAATCGAAACAATCCGCAGTATAGAAGGCAATTTTATCAGCGAAAACGCTAATCCGCAATATAATGAAGCCATTGTTTACCCTGTTTCCAAGGATCAGTATCTGGCGGCGAAACAAAAGACGGAAGAATACCGTCAGAATCCGGGAACCTATAAGTTATTCGAGAAAAACTGTTCAACCGTCGCCCGGGATATTCTGGCAGCGGCAAAGGTTGACGAACTGCCCGGTAAAGGAGTGGGATTAACGCCTTACGGGCTGGCGGCTAAAAAACGGGTCACTTTAGCTCGACGCCGTTGCGAGGCTGCCGTTTTTAAAAGTAAGAACGCTGTGCGCTCTATGTTCGGACGTAAAAAAGCGCCGCGTCGGGAATTGTTGGATTCCCTGCGCGCAAAACCGGTACCGGTTCCGATAAAAACGGCAATGAGAACCGCCAGAAAAGAACCGATGACCCCGATCAACGTTGAAACCGTCATTACAAATATTGCCCGGGGCCGGTAAAGTTAATCCGCCTTTTTAATAAAAAAGGGGAATAACCGTTTTTCTCTTTCCTTATCCGGCAGACGGCGCTGGTCCGTATTTGTTTTCTCCGTCACTTTTCAGGCACAGAAAAAACAACAGCAGCACAGAGAAAATCAAAGACAGTGAAGAACATAATGTCGCCAAAGAATCCATTTGCATCTGCAGGGAAAATCCGGCGCTGAAAGTCAATGCCACCGGAATAAGCGTCCACAATCCCGTCTGTCCGATATCATGCAGCCGACGAACGGCAACGGCCCAAG
Organism: Alphaproteobacteria bacterium; assembly: GCA_051888155.1. GTDB lineage: Bacteria > Pseudomonadota > Alphaproteobacteria > CAAGCB01 > CAG-977 > UBA11549. The sequence goes on along the minus strand of JBJFAY010000038.1, from coordinate 2,754 downwards.
CCGGAAAAAAAGAAATAAAAGAATAAACACCGCTGCCCTGTATACCGACAACCAGCCCGATAAGGCTGCCGATAATCAGATTAAAAAAAACAAAAGACCAAAACATCATTCTGTCTGACCGCCCCGAAAACACGAAATATTTTTTCCAAGCTTCGATAAAATACATAAAAGCCTGCGAAATTGAAAATGACGGAGCCGTACTGAAGATTTCCCGCGCTTTTTCCCGCATCTGCCGGCTCGTTTTTTCGATATTCGGCATAACACTCCTCCCTGGTTAAGGTAAATAACGGAAAACAAGTTTAAAAGAAAAAAACAATAAAAAAAATCTACACAAAATATTTTTAAAACAAACAGTTATAAACATTCTGAGTTGTTTTAAAAAAATAAAAAAAAGCTATTCTTATTCTGATATAAAAGGAATCTTTTCATGCAGACCTCATTTGAATACATTTCTGCTTTTTTTATTGCCTCCGGCTTTCTGTGCGGCTTCATTATGCTGGCGGATATTTTTAATAATCGTCCGCAAAAAATAAAAATCATGAACAGCGTCTGGTTTTTAACCGGAATATGGGCGTCATGGATCGGGCTGTACGTTTATTTTAAAATCGGGCGGACAAAAAAAATTAAAAATAATGATGATGACGACACTCCGATTGAAGCGCAAAGTCCTGTTTTCAGACAGACTCTGTCTGAAAAAATTCTGTTATCAACCTTACATTGCGGCGCCGGCTGCGTTTTGGCGAATATAATTGCAGAAGGCGGAACTTATTTTTATCCCGCCCGTTCCGGCGGTATAGCTTTGCCGATCCGGTGGAGTCTGGATTATCTTCTGGCTTTAATATTCGGCTTGGGATTCCAATATGCTCTAATCCGCCCTGAAAAAATGCCGGTTATACCCGGAAAGATAATTCGAACGGCTTTTAAAACCGCGCTGCCCTGCCTGACAGCCTGGCAAGCCGGAGTATTTGCTTACAGTTATCTGATTTTTTTCGGGTTTCACGATATGATCGGCAAAAATTCATGGAGCTTTTGGTTCATGATGCAAATCGCTATGTTTTGCGGCTGTCTGACGGCTTATCCCGTCAACGGTCTGCTGATTAAATTCCACCTCAAAAAAACGATCTGATAAAGGAGAAAGACCATTAAAACACTATTAAAACTGATTCTGTATGCAGTCATTTTATTGATCCTGATTTTAGGGATCGGACTGTTTTATATAGATTCGATCATCAAGACAACCGTCAACGAATTAGGGCCGAAAGTCACGCAAACATCTGTTCACCTGAATGATTTTTCGACTTCTTTGACAGACACGAAAATCGTTTTGCAAGGATTGGCAATCGGCAATCCGACAGGTTTCAGCCAACCCTACGCCTTAAAACTGGGATCTGTTAATATACAGGCAGACCGCGACAGCTTGTTTTCAGACATAATTATTATAGAAAACGTCGCTTTATCCGGCGTTGACGTTACCTATGAACTTTCCGGGAAAACCAGCAATCTGGCGGTTTTGAACGAAAATATAGCCCACTATATTTCTTCTTCGTCCAATGCGCCGCAGCCCGAAAAAACAGAGGAAAAAGAAAAGCCGTCTTCTTCCAAAAAAGTCATTATCAAACATCTGTCCGTAACGAGATCAAAAGTAAACCTATCCGCCTCATTGACTCCCGGCGGCAAAGCGATGACGACGACGGTTGATCTGCCCGATCTGCACTTGAAAGATCTGGGATCCGGAAAACAGCCGATGACCATAGAACAGGCGGCAGCTTATATTTTGAATCTGATTTCGCTGAACAGCTTGGATACACTGGCGAAATCCGCTTATAAAAATGTTCTGAAAGTTTCGGAAGAAACAATCAAACAGACCAGACAAGCCGCCGAAGAGTTGGCAGATTCGGCCAAACAAACCGTCAATACTTTGAAAGAAAAAGGGGAAAATATTGACGGTGCTTTGAAAGGGTTGTTCGGTCGATAATTTTTCATCACTGAAGGAGAATTTTTCTCCTTCAGTGTTATTTAACTTTGTACAACTTTTCCCTTCCGGCGAAGCGCTCATTTAAGATACGGTTTATCCGTCTTCTTTCATAATCAAAAAAGAAAAATCCGATCAATAACTGATTTCACGGTCTGATCAAAAAAAACAGCCCTCATAAAAACGGATTCCGTTCCAAGATGGCACCGGACGCGGAATAATATGCAACCTTTCTTTTTTATCGTTTAGAAGCAAACAAATACATGAAAGCCTCCCTGCCGCCTCGGTTTGATTAGCAGTAAATTTTTGAATTGTCTGCAAAAACAAAAAGAACTCATTGAAAACAACGAGTTCTTTTGTTAAATGGCGGAGGACGTGGGAGTCGAACCCACTCACGGCTATAACACCGTGTACGGATTAGCAATCCGCTGCATTACCGTTCTGCCAGTCCTCCGTCGTTTTTAGTTCTAACGAAAGTTTTTCCTTCCGTCAACTTAAAAAACCTTTTTTATTCTTATTTTTTAAAAAAAGCCCCGCAGGATTCAGGGGCTTTTTTTATTATCTGTACAGCATCGCTTCTGATAAATGGGAAGATACCCTGTCCGCTTCCGGTGATTTTTTATCAGGATCACGCAAAATCGAATTGCGCAGTTTTTGATTCACCGCCGAATTTTCAGGCGTTCCGCCCAACTCAACAGTAACGGGCGCATTTTTTGCAAACCGTTTAACTAAAGATTTTTCACTTAACTTTGTCATACCGGCAATTTCCTTACTTTACTAAC
>JBJFAY010000037.1:0-6420 GCA_051888155.1 Alphaproteobacteria bacterium | reverse complement strand
GGTTTGGCAGAACAAATTGGAAAAGTATGCCGCGCCAAAACAACCCGCCGCGAAGGAAAAAGTGGCGGCTAAAGCCAAAGTCAGCGTTGTAATGCTGAAAACAAAACGCAATTATAATATAACCGCGCCCGAAAATATAACCGTTGACCGGTCCGGGAAACCCGATGCGGACGGACAGGGGATTTTAAAAAATTTGGTGACGGGCGCTTTTTTGGAGCTTGACCGGGCGGCCGCGGCCGTTGATTGCCGGACCGGAAAAATTCGTTTGGAGCTGGGGTATTCCACAACGATTTCTTTTAACGAAAAAAAAGGAACGTTTTTGTATGATTATCTGATGGACAGTTTATCCCGCCGGATTGCCGTGTTGGAACAGCGCAGTAAAAATGTAGCGGACAAGATTAAACAAGATGTTGCAAAAATATATGAGCGTCTGGCTGCTGACGGCGCCGCGTGCGAAGATATTCGTATCCGGCTGGATAAAAGAATGACGGCCTACCGTCAAAAAGTATCTGAAGAAATAAGCCGGCAGAACAATATTCTGGGCGACGCTGTTCCGTTGTGGCGGCAGTATTTTGAAAAAGACGCCAAAGCTTATGCCGACGCGCGTCAGTCTTCTGTCCGTCCGCAAGAGGAAGAGTCGGGCGTTCTTCAGAAAATCGCTTTGAATGAAAGCGCACCGCCCGTTTTGAAAAAAAGACCGGAAAGAAAACGTCCTCAAACTGCGGAATCCGAAAAAACAAAACGGCCTTCCGTACCTCAAAATAAAACCGAAACGGCGGAAAATCATTCTGTCCCGGCAGATAAAAAAATCGTTATGGGGGCGCAGGACAGATTTTATATTTCGCTGATCAAAAAATTCTTTACCCGCTTTGTGGAAGAATTTGAATTAAAGGAAAAATTTAATAACATACTGGAAAATATAAAAAATAAGTATAACCGGCTGGTTTCCGAAAGCGGCGGTGCAATGACGAAAGACACAAAAACGGCTGAAAATTCAAAATGAAATAGCTTTTTGATCTGATTTTGCTATAATGCCATGCAAATTTTTTAAATACAGGTGTTTATGGTGTTAGCTCCTTACGCAACGCTGGCCGAAAAAACGCGCGGCAGGCTTTATCCCGAAAACGAAGCCCCCTACCGGACGTGTTTTCAACGCGACAGGGACAGAATTATTCATTCGGAGGCTTTCCGCCGTCTGGAATCAAAAACGCAGGTGTTCGTCTATCATGAAGGAACCAGTCTGCGTACCCGTTTGACTCATTCTTTGGAAGTATCGCAGATTACCCGTTCGTTGTGCCGCATGCTCGGATTAAACAGGGATCTGGGCGAAGCGCTGGCTTTGGCGCACGATCTGGGGCATACGCCGTTCGGACATGCCGGTGAAATGGCTTTAAACGAATGTATGCAGGATTACGGCGGTTTTGATCATAATGCTCATTCATTGAAAATCGTCACCAAACTGGAACAGAAATATCCGCGTTTTGACGGGATTAACCTGTCTTGGGAAACGTTGGAAGGGCTGGTAAAACATAACGGGCCTTTGGTCGGGGCGGGCAAAAATCCTCTGCCGCTGGAAATCGCGGAATATAACGCCGTTCAGGATCTGGAGCTGGACGGTTTTCCGGGGGCCGAAGCGCAGATCGCTTCTTTGGCCGACGATATCGCCTATTCCAACCACGATACGGACGACGGGTTGAAAACAGGACTGATCTCTGTGGAAGAAATGTCGCAGGTCGATTTCTTCAAACGGCATTATGACCAAGTGAAAAAAGAATATCCGGCGGTGGAACATTCCAGAATTGTTGCCGAAACGGTGCGCCGCATGATTAACGACATGATTTTGGACGTTGCCGATACGTCGCGCAGGAATTTGCAGGAATTGCAGCCTCAAAGCGTTGAGGATATCCGTTCCTGCGGGCGCGGCGTCATTGATTTTTCGGAAAATATGAAAGCGCAGATGCAAAGCCTGAAAGGTTTTCTGTTCCCGAACATGTACCGCCATTATAAAATCAACCGCATGACCAGCAAAGGGAAAAGAATTGTCAAAGATTTGTTTTCTCTGCTGTTTGCCGAAAACAACATTTTACCGCCGCAGTGGCAGTCAAAAGCCCGCCTCTGCCCGCAAAACGCGGACGGGCAAAAGCAAAAAGCCCGCCTGATCGCGGATTTTGTCGCCGGGCTGACGGACGCTTCCGCCATTGAACTGCATACGCGGCTTTTTGATCCGCAGGTGAGACTTTAATATGAATATCTTTACACAAATCCGAAACAACATTATCGAAACACTGGAATTGCTGGAAAAATCAGGAAAAATTCCGTCCGGTTTAAATACGTCCCGGCTGGTCGCCGAACCGCCCAGAGATACGGCGCACGGCGATGCGGCGACGAATGCGGCGATGATTTTGGCCGGGCAGGCCGGTATGAAGCCGCGTGAATTTGCCGAAATTCTGGCGGCGGAATTGAAAAATCTGCCGATCGTCGATCAGGTGGAAGTCGCCGGGCCGGGCTTTGTCAACCTGCGCTTGTCAAAGACTTTTTGGGATAGTTGTTTGAAAGATATTCTTGAAAAGGGAGATTCTTTCGGCGCTTCGGATATGGGAAAAGGGCAAAAGAAAAACGTCGAATTTGTTTCCGCCAATCCGACGGGGCCCATGCATATCGGACATAGCCGCGGGGCTGTTTTCGGCGACGCGCTGGCTTCTTTGCTGGAAAAGGCGGGGTATGAAGTCACCCGTGAATATTATATTAACGACGCCGGCGCGCAGGTTGACGTGTTGGCCCGCTCTGTTTATCTGCGTTACCGGGAAGCTTTGGGCGAAGATATCGGAAAAATTCCCGAAGGACTTTATCCCGGCGAATATCTGATCCCCGTCGGCAGGGAACTGGCCGGAAAAGACGGCCAAAAATGGCTGGATAAGCCCGAAGAAGAATGGCTCGCGTATTTCCGCGGCTTTGCGATCAATAAAATGATGGATATGATCCGCGATGATTTGGCGGCTTTGGGAATTCAGTTTGACGTGTTTTCATCGGAACGCGCGTTGGTCGAATCCGGAAAAGTCGAAGAAGTCATTGATTTCCTGCGGGCAAAAGGCTTGATTTATGAAGGCGTTCTGGAACCGCCGAAAGGAAAACTGCCCGATGATTGGGAACCCAGACCGCAGACTTTGTTTAAAGCGACGCTGTTCGGAGACGACGTTGACCGCGCTTTGAAAAAATCAAACGGTTTTCAAACGTATTTTGCGTCCGATATGGCTTATCATCTGGATAAATACCGCCGCGGTTTCGACGATATGATCGACGTTTGGGGCGCGGATCACGCGGGATATGTCAAACGTATGATGGCCGCGGTCAAAGCTTTAACCGACGGCAAAGCAAAACTGGACGTCAAACTGTGCCAAATGGTGAATCTGATGTGCAACGGCGAACCGATGAAAATGTCCAAGCGGGCGGGGCGGTTTGTTACTTTGCGCGATATGGTGGACGCCGTCGGCAAAGACGTTATGCGCTTTATTATGCTGACACGTAAAAATGACGCGCATTTGGATTTCGACGTTGAAAAAGTCAAAGAACAGTCTAAAGACAATCCTGTTTTTTACGTTAATTACGCTTTTGCCCGCGCGTGTTCCGTTCGGCGCAGAGCCGGAGAGATGTTCCCCGAAAAAGATTTGAGCCTGCCGGCTTTGGCAAAAGCTGATTTTTCTTTGTTGACAGACGAAGCGGAAATCGCTTTAATCCGCCAGTTGGCTGAATTCCCGCGTCAGATTGAAATTGCCGCGGCCGCGCACGAACCGCACCGGATCGCTTATTATCTGAACGATACGGCGGCGGCGTTCCACGGATTGTGGAACAAAGGACGGGACAATACGGAACTGCGTTTTCTGGAACAGGAAAAACCGGAATTGTCTTTGGCTCGTCTGGCGTTGGTTGAAGCCGCCGCTACGGTCATTCGGTCGGGGCTGGACGTTTTCGGCGTTATCCCCGCAGAGGAGATGTAAATTATGCAAACGCAGGACACGGATACGTCGCAAGAGGATATCCTTTCTTCCTTTCGGGAAGAACGTCTGGAACAGCGTAAAAAAAGACCGGCGATTTTAATCGGCGTATCAATCGGTATTATCGTCGCCGTCAGTGTCGGGTGGCTGACTTTCGGCAAATATGTTTCCGTTTATTACGGGGCGGATAACGGCGAACTGCCCCTTGTCCGCGCCGATTCTTCGGCGGACGGCATGAAACCGGAAACGCCCGGCGGTATGGAAGTCCCTAACCGTGACAAGCTGGTTTATGAACGCCTGCGTCAAAGCAATACGGAACTGCCTGTCGAACGGCTGCTGCCGGCGGTGGAAAAACCTGTCCGGCCGTCTGTCCCGGCAGATGATGAAAAAAAACAAGCTGATCCGATCGGCGATCTGGCGGCGGATATCATTGCTCGGGATACGGCGCCTGCCGCGGCAGTGGTTTACGAAGAAGACGGCACGCCTGTCGAAGTCATGTTCAGGGAAGCGGAGCCGGCAGTTATTTCTTCAAAACCGGAACCCGTGAAAAAAACGGCCGCACAGGCGGTGGCGGAGGCTGTTGAAAAAGCGCCTGCCGCCCGGACTGAAGAAGAACATTTTTATACGGTACAGCTGGTTTCCACACGTTCGGACAGCGCGGCGCAAAGCGAATGGAAACGATTATCTAAAAAATTTAAGGAAATTATCGCCGACCAACCCCATTTTATATCAAAGACGGTCGTGGCGAGCGGTACTTTTTACCGTTTGCGTGTCGGACGGTTTAAAAAGCATGAAGAAGCAAAAGCTTTGTGCGATCAGTTGAAAGTAAAAAAACAGGAGTGTTTCGTTGTTAAATGAATATCCATCAGCCGTAATTTTCGGCTGTTCAGGTTTGGCTCTGACCGATGAAGAAAAAGAGTTTTTTGAACGGGTCAATCCGCTGGGATTTATTTTGTTTTCACGGAATATCGCAACGCCGGAACAGTTAAAAACGCTGGTCCAGTCGCTGCGTGAAACGGTCGGGCGCGACGATGCGCCGATTTTGATTGATCAGGAAGGCGGCCGCGTATCACGATTGAAATCAACGTACTGGCGGAAATATCCTCCCGTACAGATTTTCGGCGATATGTATGAAAAAGGAGCTCTGGCGGCTTTAAAAGCGGCGCACGGCACTTCTCGGCTGATGGGACGCGATTTGCGGGAAATCGGCATTAATGTTGATTGCGCGCCTGTTTTGGACGTTCCGGTCGAAGGATCGAACGATAAGATTCTGGGCGACAGGACATTTGCGCGCAACCCGCATACGGTCGGCGCGCTGGGGGCCGCTATCTGTGAAGGATTACTGGAAGAAGGCGTCCTGCCCGTCGTCAAACATATGCCCGGACACGGCCGCGCCCGCGTGGACAGCCATTTCGAACTGCCCGAAGTTGATGCGGATTTGGAAACGCTGAAAAAAACGGATTTTATGCCGTTTAAATATCTGGCTTCCGCTCCGTGGGGCATGACCGCTCATGTGCTGTATACGGCAATCGACGCGCATAAACCGGCGTCTTTGTCGGAAAAAATCATTCAGGATATTATCCGTGATGAAATCGGGTTTAAAGGATTCCTGATTTGCGATGATTTGTCCATGAAAGCTTTGTCCGGCACCTTATCGGATTTGACGACCGAAGCTTTGGCGGCGGGGTGTGACGCCGTGTTGCATTGCAATGGGGATATGGACGAAATGGATATGATCGCGTCGGCTGTCGAACCGTTGTCCGCCCGGGCAATGGAACGTTTTGTCCGCGGACAGGAAATGCGTAAAAGAGCTGTCGAGCATGCTTCCGCTTTTGATTATGAAGCGACCAGAGCCTGGTTGTTGGAAAAAACGGCCTGATCCGTATGAGCGCGTTTGATACGGTTCTGTCTTGGCTGGAATGGGGGATTCCCGTTGTTTTGGCAATCGTGCTGCATGAGATAGCTCATGGGTGCGCGGCCTTTTATTTCGGCGATACGACGGCGCGGGACGGCGGACGGTTATCTTTAAATCCGCTGCGTCATGTCGACCCTGTCGGAACGGTAATCTTTCCGCTGATGCTGATTTTATCCCGGACGCCGTTTGTTTTCGGGTGGGCCAAGCCTGTTCCGGTGAATTTCGGACGTCTGAAGAATCCGAAAAAAGATATGGTATGGGTTGCTTTGGCCGGGCCGGCAATGAATTTTTTTTTTGGCCTTTGCGGCTTTTGCCGTATTAAGCGTATATAAAAATGTTTTTCAGGCGGTTCCGTCTGAAAGCTTTCTGAATATTTTATTAAATACGGTTGTTTTTAATTTTTCTATCATGCTGTTTAATCTGATACCCGTTTTGCCGATGGACGGCGGCAGGATCATTACGGGGCTGCTACCGTTTCCCTGGGCCGTCCGGTTTGCAAAAACGGAAAGATAC
>JBJFAY010000036.1:0-27363 GCA_051888155.1 Alphaproteobacteria bacterium | reverse complement strand
CGGTTTCGATGATGTCGAATTTATCAGTCATTTTGAAAGCTCCTTCTCTGTAAAAAGCACTTGTTAAAGGGTTTTGGGCATCGCGCCTGAAACCCTTTCGAGGTGCTTCGTCGGAGAGAAGAAAGCGATTGTCATATTCCAAGAAAAACGGAGGGGTATCTCCCTCGGCTTGCAACGACACCGGAGCGAAAGTCGGGGAAACCGTTTTTCTTCCGTTAGGCGGCAGGGAATTGACAATCAAGAAAAAAGGAGCCTTAATTAAAAGGCTCCTCTATATTGGTGGGAGATTTTTTTCGTTTTTACAGCCTCTCGGGTTTCGTCCAATTGTATAGATTTGTTCTTATCTCTCGCCCAGAGAAACTGTAAAAGAAGAACAGATTAAAAAAACTGATATTTCCATTGTCATTTTTCCTTTCAATTTTAAAAAATATTGAAAAAGAAGAAGGGAAAAACAGTCTATACAATAGGACTTCAACTTCTTATTAAGAATGATGGTAATACATTCTTCTTGTTTAGACAATATTTTTATTTTCAAGTATCGATTTAGAAAAAGGAAAAAAGACCTTTCTATTAAGCAATAGGGCGTTGATAATCAAGAAAAGGCTTTGCTTAAACCTTGAAAAAAGGATAAGCTGTGCTTCTGTTTATATTTTTAAGGAGTTGCATTATGAACAAAGCAGAATTGGTGGCTGAAATCGCGAAGAACACGGGCTTGACGAAAGTTGATTCCGAAAAAGCGACGGAAGCCTTGTTGAACACGGTTGCCGCGACCTTGAAGAAAGGCGATGAAGTTCGTTTGGTCGGTTTTGGCACGTTCAGTGTCGCCAAACGCGCTGCGACCGAAGGCCGCAATCCGCGCACCGGTGCCACGATCAAGATTCCGGCTTCCAAACAGCCGAAGTTCAAAGCCGGTAAAGCTTTGAAAGACGCGTTGAACTAAAAGCGGTTTCAAAAACAGACAAAGGCGTGTCCGAACGGACGCGCCTTTTCTTTATCCTTAAAACGAGATTTCCGAGTTTTCCCGAAAATACCGAAGATAGCTCTTTCACAAGAATCGCCGATAAAATAAGAAAAGAGGTTTATCGTTTCCCTTATTACCGAAATTCCGTAAGAAGGACGACAGATTGCTTTTGTTAAAATCGAAATTTCCGAAATTACCCGCGCAAAAGAATTTTTACGGTTCTCGATTGTCAAAGAAGATGTTTTCAGGTGTCAAAACGGTCAAAAAATAGTCAAAAAATGCAAAACTTAAAAATTAACCATTTTCTTTTAGGCATAAAAAAATCCGCAGTTTCCTGCGGTTTTTATGGTGGAGCTGAGGGGAATCGAACCCCTGACCTCTTGAATGCCATTCAAGCGCTCTCCCAACTGAGCTACAACCCCACGTCATTCAATACAATGGTGCAGAGAATATCATAAAAATCCGGCTCTGCAAGAAAAAAGTTACTTTTTATTTTAAAAAATGTAAACTGTCCTTAATTTGAGCAGAGGATTCATGGAAATTTCTTTTACAACAGACGATTTTTTAGGCGGAAAAATTAAACTGCGGCAGCCTGTCAAAGGTTACAGAGCCACCAGCGACGCCGTATTGCTGGCCGCAGCCGCAGATCCGCGGCCGGGACAAAAAATTCTGGACGCCGGGGCAGGAACCGCCGCCGTCAGTCTGTGTCTGGCCGCCAGATGTCCGGATATCTCGGTTGACGGAATCGAAATCCAACCCGAAATGGCCGGGCTGGCTGAAGAAAATATCCGGCTGAACAATTTATCTCACCGGGTTCATGTTACTTTGGCCGATATACGCGCCAAAAAAATCGACGGCTTGCGAACCGGATCTTTTGATTGGGTCGTATCAAACCCGCCCTTTATTCTGGAAGACCAGCCCTCGCCCGACAAAATACGTGACGTCGCACACAGAGAATCGGCCTGCCCTTTAAACGAATGGATTACGCACTGTCTGCGTTACGTTGCGGCGCGAGGGTATTTTACTTTGATTAACAGCGCCGATCGCCTGCCGGAAATCATGTCCGCTCTATACGGCCGGCTGGGAGCGTTGAAAGTTATCCCTATTTGGACAAAAGAAGGCGAACCGGCCAAACGTGTGATTATTATCGGGCGCAAAGGAGTCCGTTCCGCAGCCGCCCTGACCCCCGGCATTACATTAATGCATGCCGACGGGACACGATCCAAAGCCGCCGAAGAAATCATGCGGCAGGGAAAAGCTCTGACTTTTTAACGTTTGATAATAAACACGGTTCAGTATATAAAAGACAAGAGTTTCGCATTATTGGATAAAAACGCATGATAGATTTAGCTGCTCCGCCGTTCACCCTGCTGGCGGAAAGAGATATGGACCTGCTGGTCTTAGAGGAAATGTTGTCTTCAGACCCGTTTAAAAAATGGCTGGTCAGCAAACTCTATAACGGAACGCGCCAATTCCGTCGAATGATCGGCGCCTGGCATACGCCGTCTTTGGAACCGTTGGGATCCGTTGATATCCTGTTCGTCTTTGAAGAAATGAGTGCAGGACACAAATGCGCGATCTTAATTGAAAACAAAATTGACCAGCCGAAGCAAAATCTGCAGGCGCAGCGCTATTTTGAATTCGGGGAAAAAGGCGTTAAAGACGGCTACTGGGACGAGTACCTGACTTGCCTGTTTTCTCCGCAGGCGTATTTTTCCAGTCTGGAACCGTCCGAATATTTTTCCAGTTATCTGAGCTATGAAGAAATCGAAACGTGGTTTTCCAGAGCAGCCGCCGAATCACACAGCGCAACGCCGCAAAGATCCGCTTACAAAAAGACGCTGATCCGTCAGGCCATTGAGCAGGGTACGGGCATGATGCGCCGTCAAATGCAGACGGCGACGGCAGAATCTGCTTATGCTTCGGCTCTCCTTCAGCCTGCTGTCGGCGGACAAGAAAATACGCCCGCCGGCACACCGTTGCCCGATATGACGCCGCAGTCCGTTCTGCCGGAACAAACAAAGACTGTATCCGATCCGGTAATGCAGCCTAAAAAGAAAGCGTCGGCCTCTGATTTCCGCGTGTTTCCCGGCGGCGTCTTTAATCTGCCGGCCGGCTATCGGGAAGCCGAAGATACGATTGTGGGCAAGTTTTTCGCCGATATGCAGGATTTTACCAAACAATATTATCCGCAGCTGGGAATGAAAAAACCGACCGGCAGCGCGGAAGAAGCCGCTTGGGTCGAACTGGCTCCGGACGAATTTCCCCGTGACGTCCGGATTATTCATAAAATGCCGCAGGGATTCATGGATTTATCGTTTGCCATGACGACTCTGGCAATGATTCAGCCGCCGTATCAGCCGTATATGGACAGCGATATGACGTTTAAAGAAAACGGAAAAACAGCCGTCATCAGAATCATGGTGCCGCCGATCGACCCGCAGCAGGGTTTTGAACCGCAAAAAGAAATTATCGGTTTCGCTTTGCAAAAAGCACAAAAGCTTTACCAGCTGTATATGCATGTCGTCAACAACGGCGCCGGAACGAAAGGATACGCCCCCGAAGAACTTTATTTGTAAAAAATGTGTACAAAAAAGTTGACAAAAATAATTTTTTCTTTCATATTTCTCTTTAGTCATTTCAGGAGAAAACAATTATGGTTTTAAGTTACCACGAATTTTTAGCGGCAGGTTCAGTATCTCATTTCCCCAGCGGTCAGCAGGCTGCCGGCCACCGCCCGTTAGCCAAAGCCTTTAAGAAACAAAAGGTTGACCAGTCTCCGGAAAGAATGGAACGGCTGAAAAAAATGTTGTCCGAAAGCAAAACGGGACAGCAGACGTTGGACTTTTTGGAACAAAAGGGATCGAAGCTCATTTTTGAAAGAATGAACTATTACGGTTACTTTTCTCCTGACAACAATCTGGTCGCCTTAAATCCGGCGATGTCAGATGAAGATTTGGCCGTTACTTTCGTCCATGAAATGCGCCATGCGTGGCAGGATTCGCAAATGGATACAACGTCTCCGGAAATGACGCCGAAGTCTTTCTTCGTCAGCGGTTTTGCGATTGAAGCTGACGCCTGCGCCGCGGAAGTCATGTACGCCCATGAAATGCGCGAAAAAAATCCCAAAATCTGGGACGCTCATCAGAAATCCGGTTACGCGCCGATGAGCACTGCCTTTGAAAAAACATTCAAAGAAACCGGCGACGCCGACAAAGCCCGTGCCGATGCATTGCTGAAATGGTATGATTTAAAGGTCAAACCTTCCTATGCCGATACGTATGTCGATTATATGTCGCAGGTGGCAAAAGAATTGAAAAAGCAAAAGGAAATGGAACCGCAGTACTTTGCGGAAGACCGTTCGACAAAACTGATTGTCGATACGCTGTGCAAAGATTATGACGGCAAACAGTTCCTGAAAGACGACAAGGTTATGGAAACGCCTGAAAAGTTATCCATCAGTGAAAAACAGGCCAAAAAATTGTCTCGCGCTTTGTTGCCTTATATGACCAAATACAGACGTACTGCCGAACAGCTGGGATTAGATAAAATCACGGTAAACCGTCCGGACGGCGAAAAGACAAATTGTGCCGCTGTTTTAAAACAGGTCAAAATGGAAAAGAACAATTCCGCTGTTAAAGCGGCGGTCAGCAAAGGCGCTTCCCGTTAATCCTTTTTTGATTAAAATAGGTAAGCCCCGCTTGGTAAAGCGGGGCTTTTCTTATATCTTCCGGCGGCTGTTTTCATAAAAAGGTCCGGACAGCGTGGAAACCGGTATAAAGCTTTAAAAAGCAGTGAAGCTGCTTAAAAAAAAGCCCCTGAAAAGGGGCTTTTTCTATTTTGACCGTCCGCGCTTCTTTACCAAAGAAGCGCCGGAACAATTATAAAGGAACGTTTTCGCGCTTAAGCACTTTTACCATAAACCAGCTCTTCAACCGGCGGCCGTAATGGAACACAACGGCTCCCCACAGCGCGGAAATAACCGATCCGCAAATAACGCCCAGCCGGATTTCCTGCTGCATGGTTTCACCCGGCAAAGCCAGTTTGCCGACAAACAGAGCCATTGTAAAGCCGATCCCGGCGACAACGGCCACTCCGTATAAATCAAGCATTGTTACAGCTTTCGGAAAAGCGGCGATTTTTAACTTGATCAAAATCCATGTCGTAGCAAAAATACCGATCTGCTTGCCCAGGAAAAGACCGAAAATAATCCCCAGCGTCAGCGTATGCATAAACGTTTCAGCCGTCACGCCGCCGAAATACAATCCCGCGCTGGCAAAAGCGAATACAGGCAGAATAAAGAAATCCACCCACGGCTTTAATACTTTCATCAACTTGTTTAAAGGAGATTCCTTTTCCCCGTCGACACGCATCGGATATGCCATGGCAACGACAACGCCGGCAATGGTCGTATGAATGCCTCCGTTCAAAAAACAGAACCATAACACAACGCCCAGCAGCAAATACGGCAGAAAATAAGTCACCTGCATTTTATTTAACAAATACAGGGCAAACGTCGCAATGCAGGCGTATCCCAGCAAAGACAGATAGACCCCCTGATTATAAAACAACGCGATAATGATAATTGCGCCCAAGTCGTCAAAAATCGCAATCGCCAGCAAAAAGATCTTAGCGGCCTGAGGAACATGTTTTCCGACCAGCATCAGCACGCAGACCGCAAAAGCGATATCCGTCGCCGTCGGAATAGCCCAGCCGTGCATATATTGCGGGGACGAATTATTAATGATCGCGTAAATAATCGCCGGACAGCAGATCCCGCCCAAAGCGGCGACACAAGGCACAAAAACCTGACGGATATCCGACAAAAACCCTTCTTTCATTTCGCGTTTTAATTCCAACCCGACCTGCAAAAAGAAGAAAACCATCAGAATATCGTTCACCCACCATTCAATGGATTTCGGGAACATACGCTCTCCGATCCCAAGCGTAATCGTTGTCTGCAAAAAATGATGCACGGGTTCGCGCGCCGCCGTATTGGCGCAGATAATCGCCACCACCATGGCAAATATCATAACCAGACCGCTGGTGGCTTCGTTATTCAGCAATTTTTCAAACCAGGCTTTTGAAAATAGTCTGATTCTTTTCTTTTCGGCAATAGCTATCTCTGCCGTTTCTTCTATAATTTCAGTCATTAGTTTTTATTCCCATCAAAAGAAAATTATTAAATTACTTTTAGCAAGAATAATCAAAAAAGATCAAGTTTTTATTCCTATAACCAATAAACCATAAACCGGTTTTCCTAATTCTTGACGCAATTCAACGCCGGAAATATTCACCGCCGTCAGACCGGCGTTCTTTATTTCCCGCAAAACATATTCCCGGCCATGGACAAAACGTCCGGACGGTTCCAAAGCGTAACTGCCGGAATCGTCCGTATTTTCACTGACGGTAAAAATTACCCGCCCGCCGGGTGTTAACGCGGCGAATATCCCTGCAAACAATTCGGACAGATCGCCTAAATAGGTAAAAACATCGGCAGAAACGATTAAATCAAATTGTTCCCGGACAGCCGGCAAAAAAGACAAAATATCGCTTTGCACCAGTTGTGTATAAATTCCGCGCTGCTTTGCTTTTTCCAGCATTGCCGCGGATAAATCAACTCCGGTCAAAGAATGAAACGCTATGCGTTCCTTTCGCAGCGCCGCCGCGCACAGTCCCGTGCCGCAGCCCAGATCGAGAATCGCCGGGGGGATCGGAAAAACCTGATTTTTTACCGCCGACGCGACAAGTTCCGGCGCCTGATAAGACAAGCCGGCCAAAACAGAATCAAAAGAATCGGCGAAAGCGTCAAACAATTCCCTGACATATTCTGCCGACGCTCTTGTCACTTCCCGTGAGTTTTTCAGCGTTTCCAACGTATGCAGCGCCACCGGATTATCCGGAAACATTGTCAGCCAAGTATCCGTCAGCCGCCATACGGCCTCTGTTTTGTCCAGCAGCAGCAAATTATACAGGCAGCCGCCGAGAGTAATATGAGTCGTCGGCGTTTCTTCAACTTTTAACAATTTCAGATATATCTTTGCCGCTGTTTCGAAATCTTCTGTTTTTTCCAGAAAAGCCGCATAAGCGAACAAATATTCGGGATCATTCGGCGCTAACGTCAAAAGCTTGCGATAAATTTCAGCGGCTTTGTCATTTTGTCCGCTCATCACCAAAGCATACGCCAAATTAAACAAAACCAGCGGATCTTCGAGCGCCGTTTCCAACGCTTTTGAATAAGCGGCAACCGCCTCATCATACCGGTTCAGCGACGAAAGCATATTTCCGCGGTGAATATGCGCGTTCAGATAATCCGGATTGCGCAGCAAAGCGCGGTCACAGACGGACAAGCCTTCGGCAAAGCGGCCTGTTTCAAAGTAAACACCCGCCAGATTTGACAAGGCGATAACGTCCTGCGGGCAAAGGTCCGCCGCCTTTAAATAAGCTTGTTCCGCGGCATCAAACCGTTTCAGACCGTAATAAGCATTTCCCGCCCCGATCCAAAGAGCATAGTCGTTTTCGCCGCTTCTTAGCGCCGGCAGAGCCAGATCCAGCGCAGCCTGATAAGCGGCCCGTTCGTTTTCCCGGTTAATTTTGGAGATTAAATCATCAGCGGACATTACGCTTTTTTCTGTACGGCAAAAACATGACAATCAATTTTTTCTGTTTCCGTTTCTTTATACAGCAGTTCTTCCGCCTTATACTTTTCATCAAGCCCGGCAGCCCTTATACATTCGGAAACGAATCCGGAGCCATGCTTAAACCGGCCGTAAATATCCAGATCAAAATCACGGCCGTTTTCTGCCGCCCGAACTGTAAAAATAAAAATCCCGCCGGGTTTCAAAGCGGTTCCGACCGCTGTCAGAACAGGAGTCAAATCACTGAAATAATATAAAGAATCCAAGCCGGCAATCAGGTCGTATTTTTCAGGATTAGCCAAACAAAAAGAAACTAAATCCGTTTCCGTCAGTTCATTATATGCCTGTTTACCATATACCTGTTTATCGGCGGCAAAATCCAAAGCAATATCAGAAATGTCTATTCCCGTCAGCGTCCCTGAGGAACGGCTGAAATCTGCCAAAACATCAGCAGCGGCGCCGGCGCCGCAGCCGATATCCAGCACGTCCATTGAACGGCCGATCGGCAGTTTGACCGCCTGAACGGCTTCGTCCAAAATGTCCGGGCCAAAATACTTTTTCTTGTCCGCAGCCCGTTCGGCTTGTTCAACAGCATAAACTTCACTGATCAGTTTGACAAAAGACAACGGCGCCGCTTCCTCTGTCTTTTCCCCCAAAAAAGCCGTGCATAAGTATTTTACGTCCGGATTTTCTGCGCGCATGGACCGCCAGAAAACAGCTTTTTCCCGCGCTTCTTCCGTATGCCCGGCCTGCAGCATTTCAAACAGCACGTCACGCATTAACAAAAACAACGTGTCGGAAAAATCAGAAATTTGATTTAATAAATCAAACGCCTGTTCAAATTTCTTTTCTTCAATCAGAACATTCGCCCAGTTTAATCTGATATCATCGGAAATCGTCGTCAGCCCCGACAATGTTTCGTAAGCTTCATTCGCCTCTTCGTTTTGTCCCAAAACGGCATACGCATTGCCTAATGCCAGCCAGATTACGGGATTGTTTTCTCTGTCGTCCAAAGCCTTCGCCCCGAAAGAAATGATTTTTTCTTCCTGATTTTTCGCCGCCAGACTGATATAAAAGAAATTATTCTGCAAAACGGAATATTTGTTTATCTTTAACGCTTTTTTCAAAAAATAATCGGCTTGTTCCATATTCCAGAACAATACTGCATAAAACGCCGCAAAACACAACACACGTTCGTCCCGTTTTAAACGGGGGTAAAATGAACAAACAAATTGATATAACTCGTCCGCCCGGTCCGAAATATCCAGCAGGCGCGCTTTCAGCAGGCAGGCGTCAACATTATCGGGATCCGCTTCTAATGCTTTATTCACAAAAACCAAAGCTTCCGCATATCGTTCCAGATCGCACAAGACGTCTGCCAAACATAAATATCCCTGCGCCGGCAGATCATTGACCCGTTGCAGCATATCATCAAAAAAAGCCGCGTCAGGAGATGAAAACTGTAAAATGCAAATTATTCTGTTGACCCAGAAAACAATGTTATCCGGATCCTGACGCAGCAAATCATCATAGACCGCCGCCGCTTCCTCGTAACGCTTCAAAAGAAACAGGCCGACGGCGCGGGATTGTCCCGCTCCGCCGGCATTGTTGTTATTTAAAACGTTCTCTTCAGTCATCAGCTGCACATCACCAGCAAAATACCGGCCGCAACCGCCGATCCGATCACGCCGGAAACGTTCGGTCCCATCGCGTGCATTAAAATAAAGTTCGTCGGGTCGGCTTCTTTAGCGACTCTGTCGGCAACGCGCGCCGCCATCGGAACGGCGGAAACGCCTGCCGCGCCAATCAGCGGATTCAGTTTTTCCTTGCTGAAAACGTTCATCAGCTTCGCCATTAAAACGCCCGCGGCCGTCGCGATTGAAAAGGCAACCAACCCCAAGATCAAAATCCCCAGCGTTTCTTTCGCCAGAAATTTATCGGCCGACAGTTTTGAACCGACCGTCAAGCCGATAAAAATCGTCACGATATTGCACAGATCGTTCGCCGCCGTTTTAGCCAGACGATCGACGACTTTACTTTCCTTCAGCAAATTGCCGAACATCAGCATACCCATTAAAGGAGCCGCGGACGGAACAAAAACAATACAAAGCAAAACAACCAAAAAGACAAAAATAATCTTTTCTTTGCGCGACACTGCGCGCAGCTGTTTCATTTTGATTTTGCGTTCTTCCACCGTTGTCAGCGCGCGCATGATCGGCGGCTGAATAATCGGCACCAAAGCCATATATGAATACGCGGCGACGACGATTGCCCCCATCAGTTCCGGCGCCAAACGGCCGGTTAAAAAGATTGCCGTCGGGCCGTCGGCTCCGCCGATAATACCGATTGACGCCGCCTGTTTCAGCGTAAAGTTCACCAATCCCATATCGGTCAGCGCCAAAGCGCCCAGCACTGTTGCGAAAATGCCGAACTGCGCCGCGCCGCCCAGCAAAGCGACTTTCGGATTGGCAATCATCGGACCGAAATCCGTCATTGCACCGACGCCCATGAAAATAATCAGCGGGAAAATACTGGGCGGAGCAATCCCCAGATTATAAATATACAGCAAAAAGCCCGTCACACCGTCCAGAACTTCGGCGACGCCGGCTCCCGGCGCATTTGACAACAGCCCGCCGAAACCGATCGGAATCAGCAAAAGCGGTTCAAATCCTTTGGCTATGGCCAGATAAATCAGAACAATGCTGATGCCGATCATAATCAGCTGCCCCAGTCCCATGGAAACCAGCATTTCTTTACCCGTTGCGGAAACCGTCGTTCCCGTATCGGCAAAAAAGCCGTACAGCCCCGTCGATTTAATCAGCAGCGCGAAAGATTCATGATTGTTCATATATTCGGTAAACGCCTGTCCGATTCGTCCGCCGGACGCCGCCGCCAGAATGTTGATCAAAGAAAACAGCGCGCATAAAGCGACCACTGTCCACATAATGAACTTATGGCGTCTTTGCGCTTTAAAAATCTGCATATCGGAATCCATCTCGGCCCCCTTTATTTCAGAGTCATCAAAAGCTGGCCAGTGACGACCTGATCGCCCTGATGCACCGCGATTTTTCCGACGACGCCGTCAGCCGGAGACGGCACGGGGTTTTCCATTTTCATGACTTCCAAAATAGCGATCGGCTGGGCTTTTGCGACATGGTCGCCTTCATTAACCAACAACTTAATGACCGTTCCGGGAACGGGCGAAATGATTTCCGTTTCCGCTCCGCCGGCAGAAGCAGCAGCCGGTTTCGCCACTGTTTTTCCGGCAGCGCCGACGGTAATGTTAAACGCTTTGCCGTTCACGACAACCGTATCGCCGTTTAAAGAAGCCTTGTAGCTTTTACCGTCTACGGTAACATCGAAATCACCGGAGGTCGCGCGGGGTTTTTCCTTGTAGCGCACGCCGATTTTCCCTTCGCCTTTCAGGAAAGCGATGCCTTTATCTCCGCACGCCGCGGCAATAAAGATATTTTCATCTGTTTCGGGCAGATTGTTTTCTTTCAACACATCGCGGAACCATGCAATCTGTTTTTTCGGATTGCGGTCGTTAATCGCCAAAGGCGATTCTTTCGTCGGTTCCAGTCCCAGCTGTTCAGCGGCGATTTTAACGACTTCGGGATCAGGTTCATGCGGCGTACGGCCGAAATAGCCCAATACCATTTTGCCGTATCCTTCGGCGATTTTTTTCCACGGCCCCTGCATAACGTTATTGAACGCCTGCTGGAAATAAAACTGGGATACCGGCGTTACCGACGTGCCGTAACCGCCCTTGCGCACGACTTCTTCCATCGCTTTGACGATTTCGGGGAACTTGTCCATAATGCCGTTGTCGCGCAGCATCTGCGTATTCGCGGTCAAAGCGCCGCCGGGAAGCGGCGACCAGGGAACGCGCGGCTCTACTTTTGTCGCTTCCGGCGGCAGCAGATAGTCGCTCAAGGAATTCTTTAAAAATTCTTCGGTTTCCAAAATCTTTTGCGGATCAACGTCCAAAACGTAATCCGTGCCGCGCAAAGCATGCCACATCGTTAAAACGTCGGGCGAACAGGTGCCGCCGGAAACGGGCGCCAAAGACAGATCGACCGTATCCGCGCCGGCTTCGATCGCCGACATGCAGCACAGAACCGAAGTCCCCGCCGTTTCATGCGTATGGAAAGAAATCGGCTTGTCGGTCAACTTGCGCATACGCTTAATCGTTTCATGCACAATCGCCGGCGTACAGGTTCCCGAAGCGTCTTTCAAACACAAAGAATCAAACGGAACGTCCGCGTCCAAAACCGCGCGCAGGCGCTGTTCGTAGAAATCGGGGTCATGAGCGCCTTCGCAGCCGGGCGGCAAAGACATAATCGTAATCGTCATCTGATGCTGCAAACCGGCGTCTTTAATCGCCTGACCGGAAACGATCAGATTATTCGGATCGTTCAGCGCGTCAAAGTTGCGAATCGTCGTCATGCCATGCTTTTTAAACAATTTGGCATGCAGTTTGATCAGGTCAGTAGACATGGAATCCAGTCCGACCACGTTAATACCGCGAGCCAGCGTCTGCAAATTGGCGTCCGGACCGGCCACTTCGCGGAATTTATCCATTACATCAAAAGCGTTCTCGTTACAGTAAAAGAATGCCGACTGAAAAGCCGCGCCGCCGCCGGCTTCAAAATACCGGATACCCGCGTCGCGCGCCATTTCGACCGCCGGAAAATAATCTTTGGGAAGAACGCGCATTCCGAAAACGGACTGAAATCCGTCGCGGAAAGCCGTGCACATAAAATTTACAACTTTCTTAGCCATTTTCATTCACCTTACTGTTTAGCCGTTTTTCAGCTTGACTGCAATCGCCGCCGCGACCAAAGCTTCGTCCCCGCCGGTCGCATTTTCGGTTTCGTCCGAAATACCCAGATATTGAAAAATCGCCGCCTGCGCATACATCGACGCAATTAACAGCAGCAAAAACGAAAAAACAACCGAAATACCGATCAGCGTTAATTCCAATCCTTCTACAAACATGAAAACCTCTGTTTTTAAGATACCAGCACCCCTTATTTTTTACTTTTATATAATGAACAAAAGAATTTTTCAAAATATTTCCGTTCCGAATTAACTTTTTACCTCCGCCCGAAAATAAGAGAATTCTTCCGGTTTTTCTTTTTTACTGGACAGCGGGGAAAGATACGGGCAAACCTACATAAAAAAAATCGCATTCATTAATTTCGGGACAGTAAAAATGCCAAAAGGAACTCTGGAAGTTATCGCCGGCCCCATGTTTGCAGGAAAAACGTCCGCTTTGCTGAAAAAAGCGCGTTCTTTTGACGGAGAAATGATCTTGATTAAACCGTCGTTCGACACCCGGTACGGTATCTGCGAAATTAAAACGCACGACGGCGTGGCCGCCGAAGCGTTTAATCTGACAAATACCAGCGAAATTCTGGAATCCGACGCCGTGGAAAAAGCGCAGGCCGTATTTTTTGATGAAATCCAGTTTTTTACCGAACCTTATTTCGGCGGCGACGTCATTGCCTGCATCAGCACGTTGATGAACAGAGGATTAAACGTTGTTTGCTGCGGGCTGGATCTGAACTGGAGAGGCAAACCGTTTGAAATTATTGCCAAACTGAAAACAATCGCCGACCGCTATACGGCTTTGCAGGCCAGATGCGCCGTCTGTAACGAACCGGCGATTTTTACTTATAAATGCGGCGGATCAAAATCGGATATAGAGCTGGGCGCCGCGGATATTTATGAACCCAGATGCGCCCGGCATTACCCGTTCAGTTCTGTTTACGAACCGTTGGAAACAAAAGACAATATTGATTTAAGACAGGGTGATCTATTTGATTTTTCATGATTTTTCCGCAAAAAGGCTTGCCGGTTTTTACCTGAAAAACGAATATGTTTTTGCCATTTGTTTCGTTTTAATATGGCAGATCTACTTAATCTGCCAGTCGCAGGCGACATTATCGGAAACGGATAATTTTACGCATGCCATGCGTCTGATTGATTTCATTCAGTCAGGATCATGGGCGGAAATTATGTATATGCACGACAACTATCCTTTCGGACAGACGCTGCATTTTACACGGATCGCCGATATGTTTTTATTTGCCGCCAGCTTGCCGTTTCTGCCTTTTACAGATGTTAAGCAGGCAGTCTTTTACGGGTGTTTTTTATACCAGCCGTTGATCGCGGGTTTATCTGCCGCCGGATTAATCTGGGCGGGAAAAGCTTTTTTCGGTTCGACGCTGCGGATATTATCCCTGACGTTTTATTTCTGCCAGTTTCCGGTGCTGTCGTTATTCACGGCGGGACGCGCGGATCACCATGTCTTATTGAACCTGCTGATTATTATTACCGTCGGCAGTTTAATGCACGGTTTTAAGACGGGACGCATTGTTTTTTTTAAAACGGCGGGAATATTCGCCGGATTATCCGTATGGGCGACGCCGGAAGGATTTCTGGCCGCCGTATTAATAACGGCGGGAATGGTTCTGAACTGGCTGTTTAAATGTCAAAATATGAGGCGGATCAGAATCTTCTGCCAATATTTTTTCCTGACCTCCGCCGTTTGTCTGATCGTTAATCCGCCGATGCAGGGGATATTATTTCCCGATAACGGCCGGTTATCCATACTATTGGTTACTATTTCAGGACTGATGGCTCTTTCTTTTTATACGGAAGAATTTTTAGAAAAAGAAAAATTTATTTCTTCCTTTGGCGGCCGGTTTCTGACTATTTTTCTGTTATCTTTGTCTTCTTCGGGATTTACGTTATTTTTGTTCGGCGCCGAAAAGGTGTTCGGATCGCCGATCCCGCCGGAACTTTATGAAATATGGGCAAAGCATATCACGGAATTAATACCGGCCGTTTCATCAAACAGCGCCATTGCCAAATTTGACGGAATCCCTTTGCTGGCCTGCCTGCTGGGAGCAGTAGCCTTTCCGTTTGCGCCGCCGCGTTGCAAAAGATTGATGACGACTGTCGGCGTGCCGGTTTTGTTTTTTGCGGTTGCAACGCTGCTCAGCCGCCGTTTCGGGCGGACCGCTTCGGTTTTCGCCGCATTAATGATAACCGCTTCTTTGAACGTTTTTTACAATAAAATAACTTTCTTGCAAAAAGAAAACTGCCGCGTGTTTTTGATTATTCCCATAATATTTTATTTGTTATGCAGCTCTTTGTTTTTGATCGCCGTTTCTCACGATATCCAAAGCGGATCTCAGAATACTGTAACGAAACCGGAAGAATACCTGCCTTATATCTCTGAGGAAAAAGGAAGCATTCTGACTTCTTCTTCCCGCGGTCCGGAAACGGCATGGGGCGCGGGGATTCCCGTGGTCGGGTCGCCTTATCATTCCAATGCGGAAGGGATTATTGACGCTTATAATATCCTGTATGGCACAGATCCGGTTGAAGTGCAGAAATTACTGAAAAAGCATCAGGTTAAAACTATTCTGCTGGACAATCCTTATTACTATCTGCCGCCGCCGTTGAAAGAAAAACTGGTTTTAAATCCGTTATCTTTTATCGGAAGAATTTTAACCCAAAAATATGAGCCCTGTTTTTTAAAACCGATCCGCGATCTGCCGGCGGACGTCCAAGAAAAATATTTTATTTTTCATGTTGATTTTAAGGCGTGTGAGAAACTGCGGGAATCAAACCCTTGACCAGCAAAACGCCGTTATTGTCCGCCAGACCGGTCAAAACGGCGTTTCCGGCATTATCGACGCGGACAACGGCATAGCGGACGGCAGAGGGCTGAAAAGTCTTTTCTTCAAAAAAACGAAGAAAATCCGAAGAAAAGCGAATATCCGGCCCTTGTGTTTTCGCGCCGAACGGCAACGGAGGAACAATAACATACTTTAACAGTAATTCCCGCGGCCTTAAAGGTCGGTCAAAAAGAGCAGAAACAAATCTTATCCGCCCGTCGTCCAGACGTTCAACGGCAATAGTTCCTTTTTCTTCGGAAAGGCTGTGAACCGGAATTAAGTTGTCGTAACGTAAACGCGCGAAATCGGAAAAAGAATCTTTTCCCGTTTCCTGCACGGACGCCGCCAACAGCAGCCGCACACCGGATCTGACGGTCAGGGCGCCCGCAAAATAGCGGCCGGACAAAATAACCAAGATCAGCAAAGGGCAGAAAAAGGCAACAAAACGGCGCATCATATTTTCTCCGGCAACGCAAAACGCTTTAAATGTAAATAGAATAAACCGAAAACAACGCCGGACAGAGCCGCGGCCAGCCCGGCCGCGGACAAGGAAATCGGCAGCGACAAAAAGAAAATAATTAAAAAACAGGAAAATACAACCGCGGCAATCCGTCCCATAACGCGGGCGTCCGTGAAAAAAGCCGTCAAGAACAAAACAGCCGATCCGGCCAGCCCGCCCGACAGCAGCAAAGCGCATAAAAACACTCCGAGCGCAACCAGACAGGATAAAACGATTTCTCCTGTTTCCAAATCTCGGCGCAAACAAAAAATCAGCATAAAAGCTTCCGCCGCAAACGTTACCGCCGACACAAGACCGCTTTGAACAACGGGCGCCGCGCTTCCCGTCAGAACGGCGGTCTCATATCCCAAAACCAAAAAAAGCGGCAGAACGGCAAAAACAACCGACGGTTCGCGCCAATACAAATTTTTCAAAGGAAACAACAGTCCGGCAACGCCGGCAAAAGAAAAAAAGCCCGTCAATAAAAACAAAGAAGGAGGCCGGTCAGCCCCAAACGCCGCCGCAACGGAAATAAAAAACCAAAAAGCCAGCAGCGCTCTTGTTTCACGGCCTGTCGGGCAAAACGCGCCGCGCAGCAGAAAAAACAGAACAATTCCCGGAACGGCGAAAGGGAAAAAACGAAATACAGTTTCCGCCAGTAAAAAAAGACCGGCCAGCAAATAGACCTTAAAGAAAAATCTACTGGCGGCCGAACCGGTTTTCGCAGCGCCGACACCGCCGAAAAGAACCAAAAGCACGCCGGCGGGAACGGCATACGGACGCAATCCGGCAAAACAGATTAAAGCCGCAACCTGCATGACAATCAAAGAAACGACATTGTGAAACGGCTCTCTCTTAGCCGTCTTTTGTTCCGAATCAATCTGGCAGGCTTTTTTCAACGCCGGTTCGACAAGCGGATCAAACACCGAAATATTTAAACAGGCCAGCACCTGGCGCAGCGAAAAATCAGACGGCATCTGTTTCTCCTTTTATACGGGCGACATACAGGCGTTCCCGGATCAGCGCCGCCGCAATCAACGCGGAAACCGCCGCGCAAAACAGAGCCTGCCGGAATCCGGAAGAAAAATCAAAAGCATAAAGAAAACGGTACAGCAGCATACAGCCCCAGCATACGGAAAACAGGCCTGTCAGCCGGCGTCCCGTCCGATCGGGGACACGGACGACATACAAATAACCGCATACGCACGAACAGACGCAACACAATAAAAAAGAAATGTCTCCCGTATTCAAAGAACGCACCGGGAAACATTGGACTCCCGCCGCCGCCGCTAAAAACAGCATCATACCCGCCAACGGAAAAAACCTGAAGCACGGCTGATCCCAACATGACGGCCGCAACGGCAGGAATTCACGCAAAACAAGACAACACAAATTAAACACCGCCGCCAGAACAAAGAACGTTGTCGCGCTGAAAATAAACGACGGCAGCGCGAATTGCACGCCGTACAGGAAAACCGCCGAATTCAAAACAACAAAAGCCGACAGCTGAATACCGGCGCGCCGCGACGGAACAGCCCAAACGGCCAGCAAAGAAAACCACAAAAAGAATCTTTCGTACAAAAAAGAATTCGTTCTGAAAACAGCGGAAGGCAGGAAAACCATCAGGCCGATCAAAATAACGCCGGCATAATCGGCCGCGGCGGAACGGTTCCGGAGACAGGCGCATAAAACGAACAAAACAGCCAAAAGAACGAAGCCGCCGGTTTGATAAAAAAAGCCCCATTCGGCAATCATAACAAAAAAAGCCGCGGTCAGAAAACTCAACCCTGCCAAAAAACGCAGAATCAGCAAAATGAATTTTCCCCACTTTCTGTCCGAACGGCACAAAGCCGCCGCGCGCAGAAAATCCGAAGAAGGCAGGACGCCCGCCCGGCAAAGCCGCAGAACTCCTTTCGGGGAAACGGGTTCGTTTAAATAGGCTTCCGTTTTTTTATCGGGAACAATCAATCTTTCTTCCTTTTGTTTTAAGACTATAATTTTTCGGAATTATATTTTATAGTTGCCGATATGAACAGTTTTTTCAAAACGGCAGCTTTATTTTTTTTCCTGACGGCCCCGGCGGGCGCGCAGACGCTTGACATTCCGACAGGACATGAAATGAAAAGAATCGCTTATTCCGCCAAAGCCGGCGTGGAAGTCTTTGCCGAAGCCGCCGGCGGAAAATGGTGCGAAGATATTTTGAGCCTAAAAATTTTCGCGCAGGACGAAACGGCTTTTGAAGAAACCGCTTTGAATGCGTTAATGGCAAAAGTGGCGCTGGTATTAAACAATGAATGTCCTTCCGCTTTGCAGGCCGTCATTGACGGTTACAGCGCCAACACGCTGGTTTATCAAGGATCGGCTTCGGCGACGGACAAATGGAAAACGGAAAAAGGAACCTTGAAAGTAAAAATCCGCCAGCTGCAGGCCGCCGCCGTCAATACCGCGCGCGCAAAAGACGGTTTCCCCGTTAAAGAATGGGCGCCGCCGGCCGGGAAACAAAGAATAGTCGCTCATATTGATCACCGGACGGCTCTGGAACACAGGATATACTCTAAAGACAAAAGCTGCTCTATTTTATATACGGCCGACAAACCCATGGAAAAAATTAAAAACTGGTTTATCGGCGTCGGCAGCAACTCCTGTTCGGAAAACCTGATCTACGGCAGGGCGGAAGTGTCCGTCTTTAATGAAAAAGGAAATCTGGAAACAACTCTGGACGGTTACTTTACGGAAGGACGCTTCACCGGACGGAAAAATCTGAACGTCGTCCTGTTGAACCGGTACGGAGTCGGAAAAAACGAACAAAATTTAAGTTATCTGATCGATTCGGATCCCGAACTGAAAATCCACTACCTCGGGTATTTAAAAAGCCGGCGCAATAAAAAAACCGGTTTTTATTCTCCGTGGGCGGGGTGTTCGCCGTTTATCATCGCCGCCGTAACGGAAAACGAAGAATTGTTTTTGGAAAATACCGTTACCGACAACATACTGCGCACGGCGGAAAGCTTTGCCGATATCTTCTGTCATGGCGCGACGCAGATGAAATTTTTCGCAACGACCGTTCCGCAGGGAATTCCCGGCATGGACATGCCCGAAGCCGTCAAAAAAAATCCGGAAGAAACGGCCGATACGGAATCGCAGTTGATCTATGCGGCCGTTTTGGAAAGAAAACCCGGGAAAAAATGGAAAATCGTATCGGATAAAACTCAAAATCTGGCTCGTCTGAGAGAAAACGCGCGCCGAACCGAAAATTTGCGCGAACATCAATTAATGATGGCGGATTACAATGAATTAACAAAATCGGATTATCTGGGCCGGCTGGCTTATATGATCGGCGCGGACAGAATTGACAATCTGCCCGCCATGTTGACGGCGGCGGCAATTACGCAAAAGCCGGTGCGCGTTAATATGCTGGTCAATATTTCTTCACTTGGACTGGACAAAGCCTGGGCCGGCTGGCCGGCGGAATTTTTGATTACGCAGACCAGCGGACTGTTAAACAGACCGGGCTGGCATATCGTCAGCGGCAATCTGCGTTTAATGTCGGCGGAAGAAAGGAAACAAAACAAAAAAACGGATCCTTTGAGTTCCGGCGTGTTGGAATTATCTTCGGCCGCCGCCTGCGAACAGGAAGCCTGCGGCGAAGTGGCTGATCTGGTCGGGTTGATCCGGCGGCGTCATGAAAAACCGAACTGGCGGCCGTATCATGCTCCCTATAAACAGGAGGACGGCTTATGACAAAAAGCATGTGGGTTGCCGTTACGATTTTGTTTCTGCTGTTTTCGGCCTGCGGCGTATTTATGGTTCTGCTGCAAAAAGATGAAGAAGAAAAAAACATTCATTATTTTCTGACGCGGAACCGTTTGAATAACAGCATATCATATCAGGATTTGTCTTTATCTGTTTCCGACGCCGCCGTTTTAAAAAACGTTTCGGTCCGTCTGCACGCCCTGCCCGGCCTGACGAACAAAACGAATGAATTTATTATTCATGATTATAAAGAAAGCGGACATATTGCGGCAAAATTATCTTTCAGCGCTTTAAATATTTCTTTTCGTTTGGTAGACATTGCCCGGATATTAAAAAAATCAGACGAAAACGTTATTGATTCTCTGGCTTTTTTCAATCCGGCGTCGGATATTTTGAATTACCCGTTATACGCCGTCATGCTGGCCGGCTGCGATTATATTTCCGCCGACGTTAAAGGCGATTACGCATACGATCCGGTAACGAAAAAAATGACTCTGGCGGCGGATATATCCGACAAATGTCTGGGCCGGTGGAATTTTTCGGTTTCTTTGAACAATATTTCCAACGCCCGGCAGGGACAGTTGATCTTGGCATTCAAGCATCTGGTTCAAAAAGGCAATCCCGTCGCGGATTTAAAAAATTTCTTAGACGGAGCCGTAATTACTTCGCTGTCAATTTCTTATACGGAATCGGCATTGATCAAGGGATATAAACGATATGTTGACACGCTTTATCTGCGCCAGCCGAATACCTCCAGCCCGGCCGAGCTGAACAATCGGGAAATTCAGAAAATTGTTTCTTATCTGTCTTTTTCAAACGCGCACCGGCCGAGAAACGCGGATATTGCTCAAACAATCGCCGCGTTTATCAAATCGCCCGATAAAATCAGTTTTCAAAGCAAACCGGGTAAAGAAGTCCCTCTGCGGGTGCTGAACGGTACGTTCCTGCGGCGCGTGACAGATTTGCTGCTGCGGCTGGACACAACCGTTACGCTTGAAAAATCAACCTTTTAACCTTTATTCTGAAAACATCGGCGTAGACAAATAGCGCTCTCCCGTATCGGGCAGTAAAACAACGATCGTTTTGCCTTTGTTTTCAGGCCGTTTTGCAACCTGCGCCGCGGCATAAACCGCCGCCGCGGAAGAAATACCCGCCAAAATTCCTTCTTTACGCGCCAACATTCTGCCGGTTTCAAAAGCCTGCGCCCCCGTAACGCGGATAATTTCATCATAAATATGACGATCCAGCGTTTCCGGAATGAAATTCGCCCCGATCCCCTGCAGCGGGTGAGGACCGGCTTTTCCTTCGGATAAAAGAGGCGATGCGTCGGGTTCAACGGCAATAACTTTAACGTCCGGTTTTTTGGATTTTAAATACCGGCCGACGCCGCTTAAAGTTCCGCCCGTTCCGACTCCGGCGACAAAAATATCGACTTTTCCGTCCGTATCCTGCCAAATCTCCGGCCCCGTTGTCGCTTCGTGCGCCGCCGGATTCGCCGGGTTGGAAAACTGGCCGGGGATAAAACTGTCCGGTGTGTTTTGAGCGATTTCCCGCGCTTTTTCCACTGCGCCCGCCATGCCTTTGGCTCCTTCGGTTAAAACAATTTCGGCCCCGTAAGCTTTTAACAGGCTGCGCCGTTCAACACTCATCGTTTCCGGCATCGTCAAAATAACTTTATATCCGCGGGAATGCCCGACACATGCCAAACCGATTCCCGTGTTGCCGCTGGTCGGTTCGACAATGACCGATCCCGGCTTTAACAATCCTTTTTGTTCGGCGTCGTTAATCATTGCCAAAGCCACTCTGTCCTTGACGGATCCCGCAGGATTGAACATTTCCAGCTTTGCCAGAATCACTGCGCCGAGATTTTCGGCTTTTTCATAATTCGACAATTCCATCAGCGGCGTCCGTCCGATTAATTCGGAAACTGTTTTATAGATTTTAGTCATTTTATATCCCTCTTAATAAAAAAGGGCTTTCCCTGCCGGAAAGCCCCAAAACCAGATTCATTCATTACTTTCCGCAATTACATTGTTCGGTTGATCCGCAGCCGCAACCGCACGGTTTTGCCGGACAATCGCACGCGGCGACGGCGGCTGAAGTGTACAGCAGGCAGGCGAATGCAAACAAAAACACTTTTTTCATTGTATGTCCTTTCCCGTTCAAGTGAAAACAATATTTATTATGATTATATTTTTCAAAAAGTCAACCAATTTAGTAGTGTTTAAATTTGTGACTTATTTTCAGATGCAAATATGATATAAATAATTTAAAAGGAAAGGAAGCCGTATGAAAATATCGACAAAAGGACGTTACGGACTGCGCATTTTGCTGGATCTGGCGTTATATGCCAAAAACGGCCCGCGGCAGATGAAAGAGATTTCTCTATCCCAGCAGATTTCCGAAAAATACATCAGCCGATTGATCTTAAGTCTGAACAAAGCGGGGCTGATCGTTTCTCTGCGCGGAGCGAAAGGCGGATTACAACTGGCGAAAACGCCCAAAGAAATCACGCTTTTGGACATTATTGAAGCAATGGAGGGCCCTCTTTGTATTGTCGAATGTGTCGCGGACAAGACTTTCTGCAAAAAATCCGGCGACTGTTCGGCGTGCAAGATATGGTCCGCTTTGAACAAAAAAATAAAAAAACAAATGCAGGAAATCACCTTAAAAGACCTGCTTAAATCGGAAAAAAACAGAATCGGCCGTTTATCGGTTTGACTTCGCGTTTACGCCGCCGCATTATACCGGCAGGATAAATTTTAAACGGCAGGACGGCATGAAAATCGGATTTATTTCTCTGGGGTGTTCCAAAAACACGATTGATACGGAAATGATGCTGGCGCATCTGGACAACGCGGCGTACGAAATCACGGGCGACGCCGGCGAAGCGGACGTTATTTTAATCAATACCTGCGGCTTTATCGGCGACGCCAAAGAAGAATCCGTTGAAACAATCAAGGAAATTGCCAAATTAAAAAAAACCGGAAAATTAAAAAAGCTGATCGTAACCGGTTGTCTGGTCGAACGCTGGCGCGAACAGATAATGCAAAAGCTGCCTGAAATTGACGCGGTAACGGGATTAGGCGGCGTTCATCAGATCGTCGATGTGATCGGCAAAGCTTTTGAAGCGGAAAAATATCAGCTCTTTAACGATTACGAACGAACGCCGATCGAAGGAGAACGCATGTTGTCCGACGACAATCCCGGCGTTTTTCTGCGCATATCCGAAGGCTGCGACAACCGCTGTTCCTATTGCGCGATACCGAAAATCCGCGGCCGTTACCGTTCCCGCGCGATTGAAAGCATTATTGAAGAAGCGCAGGATTTGGAAGCGGCCGGCGCGAAAGAATTAAATCTGATCGCCGAAGACACGTCGCGCTACGGCATTGATTTATATCATAAAAATACGCTGGCGGAATTGCTGCGCCGTTTGGGAAAGGAAACAACGCTTCCGTGGATCAGGCTTTTTTATTGTTATCCGGATAAAATCACGGACGAATTAATTGCGCAAATGCGTGACAACCCGCGGGTTCTGCCCTATATCGACATGCCGATCCAACACGTCAGCGACCCTGTGTTAAAGCGCATGAACCGCCACGGAAACAAAGCGCAGATCCAATCCGTTATTGAAAAGCTGCGCCGCGAAATTCCCGACATTGTCATTCGCACGACCGTCATTGTCGGTTTTCCCGGCGAAACGGACGCGCAATTTGAAGAACTGCTTGATTTTGTCAGAGAAACGAAATTCAACCGTCTGGGGGCTTTCGTTTATTCGCGCGAAGAAGGCACGCCGGCTTTTGATTTCACGGATCAGATCGACGACGCCGTAAAACGGAAACGTTTCGACGCTTTGATGTCGGCGCAGGCGGAAATCAGCCGCAACTGTCAGCAAAGCTGTATCGGACAGATCCGCGACGTCCTGTGCGAAGGGTTCGACGAAGAGGAAAACATGTATTTCGGGCGCGATTTTTCCAACGGTCCCGATGTTGACGGCAAAGTCTTCTTTACCGGCGAACCGCCTGCGGCGGCCGGCAGTTTCGTATGCGTCAAAATCACCGGCGCGGACGAATATGACTTGTTCGGGAAGCGGCTGTAAGGCTTCCGGGTCTTTTTACTTGCATTGACGGAATCGTCCGTCTATTCTTAATTGGTTGATTTTTAATCAGGAGAACTCATTTGACCATTAAAAATATTTTTTGGGACGTTGACGGAGTTCTGGCAAATCTGAATTTTGCCTACTTTAACTTCCTGACCAATCACCCGAGCTACAAAGACACTTATGCCGGTCTGAAATGGGAAGATCTGCCTAAAGTTCTGCCGATCCAGCCGAAATACGGCGCGTTGGAATTAAAAACCCACCCCACCATGGGTACGCAGATGGATTACGATTTCTGTCATTCGGCGGAATTTTTCAACAACCGGCCGCTATATCCGCATGTCGTTGAAACTCTGCGCGAATTAAACCGATTGGGATACAAACAGTTTACCATGTCCGCGACTTTCGACGTGGAAACAAAGAAAAAACTGTTAAACGAATTACTCAAAGACGTAACCGACTTCTTAACGATCGAATGTGTGCAGCACGGCAAATTCATGCATGACACGGCAAAAGAAGACATGCTGAAAGCCTGCTTTGACAAATACGGTTTAAAAGCCGAAGAAACCGTTCTGGTCGACGACAGAATCTACAATCAGCATGCCGCCATTAACGTCGGCGCGCACCCCGTACGCTACCGCTGCGAATTTACGACCGACCTGCCCGAAGAAATGAAATGGATTCCCGAAATGCACAGTCTGGAGGAATTCAAGACGTGGCTGGCGGCTCAAAACTAAACTTTATGAGGATAAAATGAGTAAAGTAATCACAATGATTCCGGTCAGACTGGCAGCTACCCGTCTGCCGAACAAACCGCTGCTGGACATTAACGGCAAAACGCTGATCCAGCGTGTGTATGAAAATGTCAAAGCCGCGATTGACGGCGACGTTTGCATTGCCTGCGGCGATGAAAAAATTATGGAAGAAGCCAAAAAATTCGGCGCTCAATGCGTTTTAACCGATCCGAACCTGCCTTCCGGCACGGACAGAATTGCAACGGCTTTAAAGCAGATTGATCCCGACGGAACAAAATACGATATCGCCGTCAACTTTCAGGGCGACAACATCAATGTCGATCCGGCAATCAACAACAAGCTGATTAAAATCATCGAAGAAACAAACTGCGATATCGCAACCTGCGGAATGGTCTTTAAAACTTTAAAAGACGCCGAAAATCCCAATAACGTCAAAATCGTCATGGGATTGGAAAAAGGGGAAAAACAAGGCCGCGCCGTTTATTTTACACGCGCTTTGGCTCCTTTTGTCCGCGATCCGGACGCCTGCGCTTATCAGGATTATTATCACCACATCGGCATTTATGTTTTCAAAACGGACGTATTGAAAAAATTCCTGAACATGAAAGAAGCCGTTTTGGAAAAACGCGAAAAGCTGGAACAGTTAAGATTCCTGCAAAACGGTTATCACATGCAGGCGCTGATCGTTGATAAAATCAAATTGAACGAAGCCGCTCCGGCAGATATTAATACAGTCGAAGAATTGGAAGAATTCAGAAGACTGGGCATATAAGTTTTATGAAAAAACATATTTTTGTTTTGATGCTTGTTTTTTTAACGGTGTGTTCCACGCCGTTAAAATTATCCGGGAAAGACAGCGAAACGCGCCGGACCGTCCATATCGGTCAAAAAGTAATGATCCGGCTGGACGAAAATCCTTCAACGGGGTATTCTTGGCAGTTTTTCATTACTCCCGCGAAACAAACCGTTATTACGGACATAACGGAAAATTACGCCGCGCCCAATAAGCCTTTGGTCGGTGCGGGCGGTATTAAAGAATATTCTTTTACGGCGGCGCAAAAAGGAAGCGTAACTGTAACGGGATATTATTTCCGCCCGTGGGAAAAACCGAATGAACAAACAGATCAAAAAGTCGTTTATACAATTCAAGTGACCGATTGATTTTTGTTTTCTTTCGGATACTTTCCGCGAACGAAAAAATAAGCCGTTCCCAAAGCCGCAAATGTTACGTCCCAAGACACCGGGTACGACAGAAATAAAAGCTCAAACGTATGATATTTTGGAATTTGGAAAATCGTCGCAATCCAGATCAGTCTCAGTCCGCACGCGCCCGCCAGAGCAATAACGGCCGGCAGAAGAGATGATCCCGATTCGCTCAACGTCCCTATACATTGCATAGCGTTTTAATGAAAATCCTTTTTTTAGAAAAACAATTTCTTTTCTCAAGAAGATAAAAAAGTTATATTCTTTGCCCATTAGATAGATTTATTATCGGGAAAAAGATCATGATCAAACGCATAGCCGCTTTTTTTAACCGCATCGGATTGGTTGAACGCATTATTATCGGTTTGTTTGTCGGAACATTGCTGGGAATTTTTGCTCCTGAAGCAAAAGCGATTGCGCTGTTCGGCACATTTTTTATCAATGCGTTAAAAGTCGTCGCGCCGATATTGGTTTTTTCTTTGGTAACGAGCGCTTTGGTCAACGCAAACAGCAGCGGAGCGGGGCGTTTCCGAAAAATCATCTTTTTATACCTGTTCAGCACCCTGTGCGCGGCAGTCATCGCAACAGCCGCTTGTTTCATTTTCCCCGTAAAAATGCAGTTTATCCAAGCCGCCGCCGGAAATGCGCCCGGCGGATTAAAGGAAATCGCGCTTTCTTTGCTGAACAGTTTGATTGACAATCCCGTCAACGCATTGTTAAAGGCCAACTATATCGGCATTCTGACATGGGCAATCGTTTTTGGTTTGGCGTTGAAAAAGACAGCTTCTTCTGAAACAAAAAACGTTATCGCTCAATTTGCCGAAGCGTTGACG
Source organism: Alphaproteobacteria bacterium (assembly GCA_051888155.1). Classification (GTDB taxonomy): domain Bacteria; phylum Pseudomonadota; class Alphaproteobacteria; order CAAGCB01; family CAG-977; genus UBA11549. The sequence goes on along the minus strand of JBJFAY010000036.1, from coordinate 928 downwards.
ATTATCGTGCGCTGGGTCATTTATTTCGCACCCGTCGGAATTATGGGAATCGTCTTTACCACTGTTTCGCAAAACGGACTGGGAATTTTTACTTCTTACGGCAAGCTGTTGGGGTTGCTGGTTGGAACGATGATGACGGTAGCTTTAATCACTAATCCGCTGATTGTTTTTTGCTGTCTGCGCAGAAATCCTTATCCGCTGGTGTTTAAGTGCCTTAAAAGCAGCGGGATTACCGCTTTTTTCACCAGAAGTTCCGCCGCAAACATTCCCGTCAATATGGAATTATGCGAAGATTTGGGGCTGGATAAAGAAGTTTATTCCGTTTCCATACCGCTGGGCGCCACAATCAACATGGACGGCGCGGCGGTAACGATTACCGTCATGACAATGACGGCCGTGCATACTTTGGGAATTGATGTGACTCTGCCCGCGGCGATGGTCATGAGTGTGCTGGCGGCTCTGGGCGCCTGCGGCACATCCGGCGTAGCCGGCGGTTCCATTCTGCTGATCCCTATGGCCTGCGCGTTTTTCGGTATCGACAATGATACGGCCATGCAAGTGGTTGCCGTCGGTTTTACGCTGGGCGTAATTCAGGATTCGGTTGAAACGGCTCTTAATTCGTCCAGCGACGTTTTGTTTGCCGCGGCGGTCGAGTATGCCGATCGTTTAAAAAACGGCGAAAAAATACCTGAAATATGAAACGAGATAAAGTCTTGCGGTCGTCAACTGCCGTTTATCAAATCCGCCTCTTCTAACCAATAAAAAAGGGCGTTTTTCAACACCCTTTTTTATTGGTAGGCGATGAGGGATTCGAACCCACGGCCCGCTGATTAAGAGTCAGCTGCTCTACCAACTGAGCTAATCGCCCGGAAACTTTAAAAAAGTTATAGCCCCTTAATTTATATTTTGCAATAAATTTTTAAAAACA
>JBJFAY010000035.1:0-1503 GCA_051888155.1 Alphaproteobacteria bacterium | reverse complement strand
GGAGGTCCGCCTCCTCCGCGTTTTTTAGAGGAAACTACCGTCGTTAAGTCTTCCAGAATCACTTTTTCGCCTTCTGTCAACCCGTCGAGAATTTCTGTTTCCAGCAGATTGGAAATGCCTTTTGTTACCTTGCGCGCCGCCGGCTGTTTGTTTTCCAGCACATAAACAACGGCTTGATTCGGTTTCAGAGATTTTCGTTCCTGAATCAGGCGTTGACGGTCGGCGTTGGAAATTTTTTTGGTTGATACGATCCCCTGACTGGCGGGACGGAACTGAAAAGCCGTATTTTGCAGTTTTAAAACGTCATTTTTTTCCTCAACGGTAATCGTGACGTACGCCGTCATTCCGGGTAAAAGGCGCAAATCGTCGTTTGATATGGAAATGACAACCGTATACATGACGACGTTTGAATCTTCGGTCGGCTGCAGGCGGACTTGAGAAACGGTTCCTTTGAAAACGTCGGCAGGGAAGGTATCAACCGTAAAGTTGACCGGCAGTCCGGGTTTGATCTGGCCGATATCGGCTTCGGATATTTCAGCTTCAATCTGCATTTTTGTCAGATCTTCGGCGATTGTAAACAGCTCGGGCGTTTGAAAGCTGGACGCGACGGTTTGACCTTCTTCGACTTCTTTAGTGACAATAATGCCGTTGACGGGAGAAACGATATCCGCGTATCCCAGATTGCGTTTCGCTTTTTTCGCTTGCGCCACCGCTTTGTCATAAGTCGCCTGCGCATTGACGACGTCCAGATCGGCTTCTTCCCATTCATAACGGGCAATAAAGTTTTGTTCATACAGTTCTTTATTGCGTTTCGCGTTTAATTTCGCGTAATCCAGTTTTGCTTTGGCGTCCGTTACGGCCGCCTGCGCTTCTTTTAAGTCTTCGGCCAGCGTAAACGTTTCCAGCTGGGCGATAAGATCGCCTTTTTTGACGACGGAATTATAATCGACGAATACTTTTTCGATAATGCCGGATACTTGCGTCCCGACGCTGACGATGTTGACCGGCTGAATTGTACCCGAAGCCGTTACGTCAACGCGGATCGAGCCGCGGGAAACCGTCGTCATATCGTAAACGATATCGGATTTTTTGCCGAAATGTTTGTAATAAAGGCCTGCGCCGGCCAAAACCAGTATGATAAGAATAACAAACGCTTTTTTCATGGGTTAAAATCCTTTTTTCGTCCTGAAGGGATCAATCAGACCGATTTTCCTGATAATATTTGTTTTGGCAATCAAGAGTTCATAAAAAGAACGGCTTCTGGTCGAACGGACGTCGGCCAGTCTTGACTGCGCGTCCAAAACAGTCAGAATGCTTCCTTTTCCGGCTTTGTATGCTCCCAGAGCGACTTTGGCGTTTTGATCCGCGGAAGCAAACATGGTTAAAGAGATCTCATAGGTCTTCTTGGCGGTGAAAAAGTTCTGAAACGTTGTCCATACTTCATGCCGGATATCGTTTTCCAACTGTTTAAGTTCCGCTTTTTTTTGTTCCAACTGGTAACGC
>JBJFAY010000034.1:0-6459 GCA_051888155.1 Alphaproteobacteria bacterium | reverse complement strand
TGCCAAAAACCTGTATAATTTTATTGTACCGATAATTGATAAAGAAACTCTTAAACTGAAAATCGACTTTGACGATGAAATTTACCGCGCGTCCTGCGTTACCCGGAACGGGGAAGTTTTATTAAAGGAGAATGATAATGTCTGACAAAGCCGTTATTTTATCAGAACAACTTTCAGACGAGCTGACTTCTGTTTCGCAAAGCGTTGCGCAGGCAACGCAGCAGCTGGAAAATGCCCGCGTACATCTGCGTGATTTAACCGAACAGGTATTAACTGCAGCGCCGGCCGACGGCAATGATTTTGTTTTTCTGCTGACGGTTTTTATTTTGGCCTGTTTTGTCGGTTATTACATTATCTGGAAAGTCACGCCGGCACTGCATTCGCCGTTGATGTCCGTGACAAACGCGATTTCTTCGGTCATTATCGTCGGCGCGCTGATCGCAGCCGGACCGGACGGTCTTTCCGCCGCTAAATTTTTGGGATTTCTGGCCGTTCTATTAGCCTCTGTCAATATATTCGGCGGCTTTGCCGTGACGGAAAGAATGCTTTCTTTGTTTAAAAAGAAAAAAGGATAAGCTTATGACAGCAACAAACAGCGCACTTCTTTATTTGATATCGGCCGTCTGCTTTATTCTTTCTTTGCGCGGACTGTCCTCGCCCAAAACAGCCATCAAAGGCAATATACTGGGAATCTGCGGCATGATCATCGCCGTTGCGGCGACTTTGTTTCTGCCGGCCGTTTCGTCTTACGGATTTATCATCACCGCAATAGCCGTCGGCGCGGTGATCGGATTATTGATCGCAAAACGCATCGCCATGACCGCCCTGCCCCAGCTGGTTGCCGCTTTTCACAGCCTTGTCGGGCTGGCGGCGGTATTCGTCGCCTGGGCGTCTTTTTTATCTCCGGCAGCCTACGGCATCGGATCTTCAGGGCATATCGCCGTTTCCAGTCTGATTGAAATGTCTTTGGGAGTGGCGATCGGCGCAATTACTTTTTCGGGATCGGTCATTGCTTTTGCTAAACTGCAGGGAATTTTATCGGGCAGACCGCTGCGCTTTAAAGGGCAGACGTTGCTCAATGCGCTGCTGGCGGCCGTTCTTATCGTTCTGCTGGTTCATTTTACAAAAACAGAGTCCGGACTGTCGTTTTTTGTATTAACGATTTTATCTTTTATTCTGGGATTTTTATTAATTTTGCCGGTCGGCGGCGCGGATATGCCGGTCGTCATTTCCATGCTGAACTCTTATTCCGGCTGGGCCGCGGCGGGTATCGGCTTTACATTAAGAAACAGTCTGCTGGTAATTACGGGAGCTCTGGTCGGATCGTCGGGGGCAATTCTGTCCTATATTATGTGCAAAGCGATGAACCGTTCGATCTTTAATGTGTTATTCGGCGGATCAGGACAAAACAGTTCGGAACAAGAGAGCTTTGCCGATGAAAAGACGGCTAATCTCGGTTCAGCGGAAGATGCGGCCGTTCTTTTGAAAAACGCGCAAAAAGTCATTATTGTGCCGGGATACGGCATGGCCGTCGCACAGTCGCAGTTCGCTTTGGAAGAAATGGCGGCTTTGTTGAAAAAAGACGGCATAGACGTTAAATACGCCATTCACCCTGTCGCCGGCCGCATGCCGGGACACATGAACGTCCTGCTGGCCGAAGCTAAAATTCCCTATGAAGATGTGTTCGAGCTGGAAGACATTAATTCCGCTTTTGCCGACACGGACGTCGTTTATATTATCGGCGCGAATGATGTAACGAATCCTTTGGCAAAAACGGATTCTGCCAGCCCGATCTTCGGCATGCCCGTCTTAGACGTAGAAAAAGCGCGGCATATTATTGTCGTCAAACGTTCTTTAAAAGGCTTTGGTTATGCGGGCATAGACAATCCGGTCTTTTATGCTCCGAATACCATGATGCTTCTGGGGGACGCAAAAAAAGTAACCGAAGAAGTCAATCATTACCTGAAAGAATAAATACAAAGACCGGCTTTTCAGCCGGTCTTTTTTTGTCCATTTATCAAAAAAAATCTCTTTTTATAAAGATTTTCCTCTAGACAAAATTCTTTTTTGCTTCATACTGATTTTATTGGCACACATGGGGGGGAAAAAATGAAGGAATATATTCACGCAAAGCGTAAAGACAGAGGCAACAGATCTTTTCAAAACAACAACGCCCGAAATCAGGAAGTCGTTTTTAAATGGGTTCCCGTCAAAGGCGTTCGTTTGTCCGTTCAGGAAAACAGAGCCGTTTACGAAGAATATAAACAACTTCGCGAACAGCTGTTAAAAGATACCGTTCATAATCCCGACGGCACCCCGAATGAAGAAGGCATTTCCCGTCTGCGCCAAGCCGGTTTGAATGATCAATCCATAGCGATTATCGGCAAGGGCAGAACTCCCGGCGGTTATAATTATCATCATCTGTTTCCCCGTGCGATCAGCGGTTCTTTTAAGGAGGGAGCCGTTCAATTCGGCGATGAGAAATTAACTTCCATACACGACTGGCGCTGCATGATGCCGCTGCCGAACGCAACGGGACGCGACATTCACGCCAATGTGCACGCGGCAATGGAAGAACGCAACGGTCCCCTGCCCGAACGTCCGGGAACAAAACTGACCTATTACATTGCGATGCCGCTGTCGGCCAAAGAATATGAAATGTATAAACAAAATCCGAAATCCGTCAAAGCGGAGCTGCTGATCGTCGGCCCGCGATCGTACCAGACGGTTGACCAGCGCAGCAACGGCGGCAAAACAATCAGCGTTGCTGATATTGCCAGATTAAAAACGGCAAAAAACCGTTAAGACGTTAAAGAAAGCATAAATTCTGAAAATCCCTGTCCGCCGCAGGGATTTTTTTTGCAATTTTTTCCCCTTGCTAAACGTATTGTTCAGAAAGACTTACAATAAAACTAAAATCAAATAACGGCATTTCAGATAATGGCATTACCCGAAACCGATGAAGAGAAAATCCGCTAATAAAAGCAAGTGTTTTTTTTCTATATTTTTATGATACACTGAAAGAAAACAGCATTTCTGCGGGGGATCTGATGACTTTAAGCTTAAAAACACCGCCTTTATTAAAAAAAGGAGACACCGTTGCCGCAGTATCCCCGTCATGGGGCGGCGCTTTTGCTTTCCGATATCGTTATGAAATCGGAAAAAAACAATTTGAAGAAGCGTTCGGCTTAAAAGTCGTTGAAATGCCGCATACTCTTTGTTCGCCGGAAGAACTGGACCAAAATCCGCGATGGCGCGCCGATGACATCAACGCCGCGGTCAAAGATCCTAGAATCAAAGCAATTATCACGACGATCGGCGGCGATGACAGCGTCCGTCTGCTGCCTTATCTGGACTATCGCGCCATATCGGAAAATCCGAAGTTTTTTATCGGCTATTCTGATCCGACGGCAATTCATTTTGCTTTTTTAAAAGCCGGCGTTTCTTCCGTCTACGGTCCGGCTTTTTTAACAACTTTTGCGGAAAACGGCGGTATTTTTGATTATGTCCGCGACAGTTTTGAAAAAGTGTTGTTTACCGGAAAAATCAGCGGAGAAATCAAACCGTCTGAAGTCTGGGCCAACGAGTTTCTGGACTGGGCTGATCCGTCTCATCAAAAACAAAAAAGAAAAAGAATCCCTAATGAAGGATATCGTTTCATACAAGGACGCTATCCTGTTCAGGGACGGCTGATCGGCGGCTGTCTGGAAGTTTTGGAAATGATTAAGGGAACGCCTGTATGGCCGGATAAAAAAGTATGGAAAGACTGCATTTTGTTTATTGATTTGTCCGAAGAAGCTCCCAGTCCGACATACCTGATCCGTTGTCTGCGCAACTATGCAGCGGCCGGAATTTTGAAGAATCTGCGCGGATTGATTATTGGGCGGCCGTGCAACGTTCCCGAAAAGGACTTTGACCTGTATGACGACGCCTTGATCCGAGCCGTCCGCACGGAAGCAGGATTAAAAGATATGCCGATTGTCACTTGTATGGATTTCGGCCATACGGATCCGATTTGCTGTCTGCCTTACGGGGCTTTGATGCAGATCGACCCTGTCCAAAAAGCCGTCAGTCTGGTTTAATCCAGAACAATTCCTCTTGCCAGCAGCTCTTTTTCTAATTTTTCGGGCGTTTCGAAATGAACGGCCTGAAATCCCAGCCGTTTTGCCGTTTCGATATTCGGCAGAGAATCATCGATAAAAATTGTTCTTTCCGGATTCAAGCCATAGCGCTTGATTAAAATTTCAAATAATTCAGGATCCGGTTTGCTTTCTTTTTCAACACCGGAAACGACGATTCCTTTAAACAGATTGAAAAAGTCATGCTTTGGACGAGTAATATCAAATTTTTCTTCTGACCAATTTGTCAGACCGTAAACCGGATAGCGCCGGGCAGCATCGCGCAGCAGACGAACGCTGCCTTCTATCACGTCGCCGCACATTTCTTCCCAGCGAGTGTCATACATCTTGATTTCTTCGGCATACCGCGGATAAAGCGGCAAAAGCTCCTCAACACCTTGATGAAACGGCTTTCCTTTATCCAGAGCGGCATTCCATTCCGGCGTGCAGACATGAGATAAAAAATATTCCATTTCAGATTCGTCTTGGAATACTTTCCGATATAAATAACGCGGATTCCAATCAATCAAAACTCCGCCGAAATCAAAAACAATACTGTCTGCCGTCATTTTTCCGCCGTCCGTCAAAAAAACATTACACTTGCCGTAAAAATGTATAATATATATCAGACATTATCAACAACAGACATTAATTCTATGTTAGACCCCAGTAAACTGCCTCATTTACAGCCGCAGCAGCCGGAAACGCCGGACGACCAGCCGGAAGAAACGATTTGGGAACAAATCATTAATGTTTTTTCGGGCAAAAAAGGAGTTCTGCTGGCCGCTTGTTTGTCTTTGATGATTTATATCAGCGTTTGTTTTCAGGGCGAAAGACTCTTGCGCAGCGGCGTATATAACGTATTGAAAGAATTGGGCGAAGACGGATTCGGCATTTCATACAGCGCGCCGTCGTCATATTTGGCTTTCAAAAGCGGACTAAATCTGGACGACGTCGTCATTACGGCGCCGGAAAAAATGGGCGGCTGGGTTTTAAAAACAGGCCGTATCACCGTTACCAGCAATCCGTTTACGCCGCGGACGGTTGAGATTAAAGCCAACGGCACACATTCGCTGATAACAAAGACAATCGGCGATATCCGTTTTATTGTCGGCAAAGGCGAAATAACGCTTCGTCTGCCTTCAAAAGACGAAACGTTGTCGCTGGACGCTGTTTTTAAAAACATTCAAACGGCTTCTCCGAAATCCATGGAGGGCTTTTCCGTCGCCGATTTTTCTTTTAACCTGCGGCGGGAAACTGCGGCAGAAGGAATCGTGCCGCCTTTTTCATTTACAATCATTTCAAACAATATTCACCTGCCCGCCTATATGACACAGCATCTGCCGCCCGTTGCGGAATACGCGCGTTTAAAGGGAGTGATATCGGGATTAACCGCCGACGCCGAAAAATCTTTGCTGACAAACTGGACGGAAAGCGGCGGAACAACCGAAATCACGCAGGGGGAAATTATTTGGAAACCGTTTATGGCCAGTTTTTCCGGTACATTCGGACTTGATAATTCTTTTGAGATGGCCGGAGCGTCCGTCGCAAAAGTATATGGTTTTTTTGACCTTTTGGATATGCTTGAAAAGGGCGGATATATGCGTTCCAGTCATGTTTCCGTCGCCAAAGTCGTTTTAGGGGAAAAGTTAAAAAAAGAAGACGGGGAAACACAAGCTTCCGTCACTTCTCCGTTCAGCTTTCAATCCGGTAAAATTTATGCGGGGCCGATTCTGTTGTATGACGAAAACGGAGAATAATCATGTTGTTTGCGGTCGCGCTGTTTATCATTTTACTGTCCGGTCCGGCCGCGGCCGATAACGTAATCCTGATGCTGGCGGACGGTATGGGATTCAATCACGTTGCCTGCGCCGAAAAAGAACAAAACTTGTTTATCTCCGCCCTGCCCGTCCGCGGCGAAATCAGAACTCACTGCGCGAACAGAAACATAACGGATTCGGCGGCGGCCGCAACGGCATATGCCTGCGGTATAAAGACAAAGCACGGATATGTCGGCATGGATCCTGAAAAAATACTCTGTGAAACAATCGCCGAGCAAACTGTTAAAAAAGGCTTTTTCACGGCTTTACTGACAACAGATCTGGACGACAGCCCTACTCCGGCCGCTTTTTACGCTCACGTCACCAGCCGCCACAGAAGAAAAGACATTCTGGATCAGCAGAAAAAAGCCGCCGACAAAATGGTAATCCGGACAGATATCGCCGATCTGCCCAAAGCGACCGCCGATATAATCGCGCAGGCGGAAACGTCTGGAAAACCGTATTTTATTTTGATTGAAGAAGAAAATGTGGATATTTCTTCTCACAGCAATGACCTCGCC
>JBJFAY010000033.1:0-6470 GCA_051888155.1 Alphaproteobacteria bacterium | reverse complement strand
ATTCTTTCAAATCCTACTCCAGATCCTACTGTTTTTTCACTCATTTTATTTCCCCCAGCTCTTTATAACGGGCAATCAGTTTTTCTGCGATCTCAGGCGAAACCATACTGGAAATATCTCCGCCCAGTTTACAAATTTCCTTGGCAAACACAGATGAAACGAATTGGTGTTTTTCGGAAGCCATTAAAAAAACCGTTTCAATGTTTTCATTTAAACGCCGGTTCATCGCGCACATTTTGAATTCGTATTCAAAGTCAGAAACAGCCCGCAAGCCCCGGAAAATCATTTGAGCATTGTTTTCTTTGGCAAAATTGACCAACAGTGTATCAACCAGCGGCTTGACTTCAATTCTGTGATTTTTCTGATATTTTTGCACGGCATTTCTGGTCATTTCAATCCGGTCGTCAATGCTGAACAAAGAATTTTTGTTCTGATTGACGGCAACGCCTATAATCAGCCGGTCAGTCATGGCCGCCGCGCGTTCTACCAGATTTAAATGGCCGTATGTAATCGGATCAAATGTTCCGGGATAAACGCCTATACGTTCAGGCATTGTTTTCTCCTGTATTTTCAACGGGAGAAACGCTGTTCGTATTTTCAGCCGCTTCTTCTTCCTGCGCCGTGTCCTCGTCTTCGTAATCTTCAATACAGGTTGCGGAAACGACATGTTCGGCGTCGCTGAGGCGGAACATGATAACGCCCATTGTATTACGGCCGGCGATGCGGACGTCTTTAATCGGCATACGAATTAATTTGCCGGCGTCCGTGACCAGCATGACATGAGCCGTATCGGTTACGGGAAAAGACGCAACGACACTGTCTTTACGCTTTGTATTGTCAATATTGGTTACGCCCTGCCCGCCGCGACCGGTAATCCGGTACTCGTAAGCGGACGTCCTTTTGCCGTATCCGCTGTCTGTTACAGTCAGGATAAATTCTTCTTCCGCCTGCATTTTTTGGAATTCTTCTTCAGATAATGTCAGCGTTGTAGACGCTTCAATATCGTCTGAAACATCTTCATCATCTGAGCGGCGCAATGCTTTGGCCATTTTCAGATAAGCATACCGTTTTTCCATGTCGGTTTCGGTATGGCGCAGAACGGACATGGAAATAACTTCGTCCCCTTTCCCTAAACGAATACCGCGTACGCCCGTTGACGTTCTGCCCGAAAACACGCGGACGTCCGACACGGGGAAACGAATTGACTTGCCGGCTTTGGCAGCCAGCAGTACGTCCTGATCGTCCGTACAGATTTTTACGTCGATCAGCGTATCGCCTTCGTCAAGCTTCATCGCTATTTTGCCGTTTGCCTTTACGTCGACGAAATCCGACAGCTTGTTGCGCCGCACGTTTCCGGTACGGGTGGCAAACATAACGTCCAAATTTTCACACTCGGCTTCGTTTTCCGGCAGCTGCATAATCGTGGTAATGCGCTCGTCTTGTTTTAACGGCAGCAGGTTAATTAAAGCCTTGCCCGTTGACTGCGGAGAACCGACAGGCAGACGGTAAACTTTCATTTTATAAACCAAGCCGGCGTTGGAGAAGAACAAAACAGGCGTATGCGTACTGGCGACGAACAGATTTGTAATGTAATCTTCTTCGTGCGTATTCATACCTGTCCGGCCTTTCCCGCCGCGTTTCTGAGCTCTGTAAGCGGACAAGGGGACACGTTTGATATAACCGGTGTTCGTAACCGTCACAACCATGTCTTCACGCTGAATTAAATCTTCAATATCATGTTCAAATTCAACGTCTTCAATCGTTGTGCGCCGCGGTGTGGAAAATTCTTCTTTTACGGCAACCAGTTCATCGCGCATAATTCCGTACAATTTTTCACGAGACGCCAAAACAGAGAGCAATTCTTTAATAATACCGCCTAATTCGCGCAATTCGTTATGAATCTTTTCACGTTCCAGACCGGTTAAACGGTGCAGACGCAGATCCAGAATAGCGTCAGCCTGTTTTTCAGACAGCTTGCACATGCCGTCGACAGCTTCATATTCGGGATCGTCAATCAGGTCGATCAACGGAACGATTTCTTTGGCGTCCCAAGAGCGCCCCATCAATCCTTCTTTGGCAACGGGACGGTTCGGCGCGTTGCGGATCAGCTCGATGACGGGATCCAGATTTTCAACGGCGATTGCCAGACCGACCAACAGATGCGCGCGGTCACGAGCTTTGCCTAATTCGTAAATCGTCCGGCGGCGAATGACTTCTTCCCTGAAAGCAATAAAGGCCGCAATCATTTCGCGCAGATTCATCAGCTGAGGACGGCCGGCATTTAAAGCGATCATATTTGAACCGAAGCTGGTCTGCAAAGAGGTATAGCGGAACAGCTGATTTAAGATGATTTCAGGGTGGAAATCGCGTTTGATTTCGATAACAACGCGGATCCCCTGCCGATCGGATTCATCGCGGATATCCGCAATACCTTCAATGACTTTATCACGCACCAATTCCGCAATGCGTGAAATCATCGCGGCTTTGTTGACCTGATAAGGAATTTCGGTAACAATAATCGCCCAGCGGTCTTTACGGATTTCTTCAATGTGCGTTCTGGCGCGCATAATAACGGAACCCCTGCCCGTTAATTCCGTAGAGCGGGATCCGGAACGTCCCAAAATCAGCCCGCCCGTCGGGAAATCCGGCCCCGGAACAATCTGCAGCAGTTCTTCGTCGGAAATGTCGGGATTATCCACATATGCAATGGACGCATCAACGACTTCGCCCAGATTGTGCGGAGGAATATTTGTCGCCATACCGACGGCGATACCGCCTGCTCCGTTTACCAGAATGTTCGGGAAACGTGCCGGCAGGACGGACGGCTCCATAACCGTTTCATCATAGTTCGGCGAAAAGTTGACGGTATCTTTGTCAATATCGTCCAACAGATTATGGGCGGACAAAGCCAGACGCGCTTCCGTATAACGCATGGCGGCAGGAGGGTCGCCGTCAATGGAACCGAAGTTCCCCTGTGAAGAAATCAGGGGGACGCTCATGGAAAAATCCTGTGCCATACGTACCATCGCGTCATAAATCGCCGCGTCGCCGTGCGGGTGATATTTTCCCATAACGTCGCCGACGATACGCGCGGATTTTCTAAACGGTTTATTATAATCGTATCCGCTTTCATGCATGGAATATAAGATACGGCGATGCACGGGTTTTAAGCCGTCCCGGACGTCGGGCAAAGCGCGTGAAACGATTACGCTCATTGCATAATCCAGGTAAGAACGTCTCATTTCTTCTTCGATACCGACAACGACGGTTGAAGAATCCTTTACAGTATTTTCCACAACTTCAATCCTGTTTTATTTTCGTTAAAAGACCGTTTCAGATTTTAAAATCACACTGTTAAAACGGTATTTCATCATCAAAAGAACTGTTTTCAGCCGGTTTTGAATCCCAGCCGGCCGAAGAGGACGGCGCGTCAAACCCCATGGCCGCCCCGCCGAAAGAAGCGTCAGCGGAACCGCCTTTGCTGTCCAGCAGAGCCATTTCACCTTTGAAATTGCCCAGAACGATTTCCGTCGTATATTTTTCGACGCCGCTGTTATCCGTCCATTTGCGGGTTTGCAAAGCCCCTTCGACATACAGTTTGGAACCTTTTTTCACATATCGTTCAGCGATATCGGCCAATCCCTGATTAAAAATAACAACGCGATGCCATTCTGTTTTTTCCTGACGTTCGCCGGACTTGTCTTTCCATGTGTCAGAAGTCGCGACCGACAGATTAACGATTTTTCTGCCGTCTGCGGACTGGCGGATTTCAGGATCCCTGCCGACATTACCGATCAGAATTACTTTATTAACGCTTCCAGCCATTTTTATATCCTATATTTAAAGTCAAAAGGTTATCCTCTTTTTACACCGAATAAAATCGAAAAAAAAGCTTTTCTTTCTTTTTTTGGGGCGAAAAAGATTTTATATATTATAATTCAATATATTACAATATCTTTTTAACCTTGCGGTTTAAGCTTTTTCCTGCCGGATTTGCGCATTTTTTCTCCGATGAATCCGGAAATTCGGGAAAAGCCGTAAAATCTGCCCGTAAGGTCGTTAAAATCCTGAAATTTACCTTGACTTTTCGGGTATAAACATTTCATAGTACAAGGCAGTTACACTTAAAGTTTTTGAAAGGGAATATTAATGTCTTTAAGTACGTTTTTTAATCCGCGTTCCGTCGCAGTCGTCGGCGTGTCCGCAGATGAATCGAAGCTGGGTGCCGTCGTATTCAAAAATTTAATCGAAGCCGGTTTTGCCGGGAACCTTTACGGGGTCAACCCCAAACTGGCCGGTCAGGAACTGAAAGGCAAAAAATGCTTTGCTTCCGTACGCGACATTCCCGAACCCGTTGATCTAGTCGTTCTGCTGGTACCGGCGCGTTTCTGCGAAGCCGCCGTTGACGACGCTATTGCGAATGGTGCGAAAAACGTCAGCATTATTACGGCCGGTTTCGGTGAAGCGGGCAATAAAGAACTGGAATTGGCGATTGCCAAAAAATGTTTGGACGCCAATATTAACCTGTTGGGGCCGAACTGCTTGGGGCATATTTCCACATTCGATAAATTAAACGCCAGCTTCGCGCCGTGTTTCCCGCTGCAGGGCAACGTCGCCTTTATTTCTCAGTCCGGCGCTTACTGCAGCGCGATTTTAGACTGGGCCGAAGAAAAGGGAATCGGATTTTCTCACTTTATTTCCATTGGCAACAAAGCTGATTTGAACGAAGCGTCTTTGCTGGAATTCATTCAGCATGACGAAAATACAAAAGCGTTTGTTTTCTATCTGGAAGGTTTGAAAAAAGGTCAGGAATTCCTGCGCGTTTTGAAAGAAGTCAGCAAAACGAAACCCTGCGTTATCATGGAACCGGGCAAATCCAGCAAAGCGCAGGCCGCCAGCCTGTCGCACACGGGTTCTTTGGCTCCGAACTACCGCGTTTTGGAAATCGCGTTGCAGCGCAGCGGCGCCATTCAGGTTTATACGACGCGCGAACTGTTCGGCGCTTTGGAATTGTTGCAGCACGTCAATCATACGGACTTTTCCGGTTCTGTCGGCATTTTAACGAACGCCGGCGGCGTTGGCGTCTTGTCTTCCGATTTGTGTGAAGAAGCTCATTTGGATCTGGCTCGTCCCAGCGAAAAAACGATTGAAAAGCTGCGCGCCGTTTTGACGCCGGAAGCTTCCGTCGGCAACCCGATCGACGTTGTCGGCGACGCGAAAGCGGATCGTTATGAAAATGCGTTGCGCGTTTTGTGTGAATCCGGCGAATACAAAAATATCATCGTTCTGTTAACGCCGCAGATGTCTACGGAACCGAAAGAAACGGCCGCAGCGGTCATTAAGCTGGCCAAAGAATACAAGAACGTCAATATTTTCTGTTCTTTCATCGGCGGCGAACGTGTCCGCGAAGCAGTCAACATGCTGAAAGCCGCGAACGTTCTGACGTACGATTATCCGACGGACTGCATCAGACTGCTGGGTCTGATGAAAGCGCAGATGGCGTTCAAGGGAATGCCCGAAGTTAAAGTCGAACTGCGCGAAGTTCCCGCCGAAATCCGCGAAGACGTTAAAAAAGCGGTTGCCGACGGTTTGGCTTCCCTGCCCCAGTCCACGATGAACAAAATCATGGATCATTACGGCATTGATTATCCGAAATGCGGCAACTTTACGGACAAAGCTGAAGCTCTGGCTTTCTGCAAAAAGCTGTTCCCTGCTCCGGTTGTGTTGAAACTGTCGGCGCCGGACGCTTTGCATAAAACGGAAATGAAAGGCATTTACCTGAACATTGACGACGAAGCCAAATTCAACGCCGCGTTTGACGAACTGACCGCGACGATTGCCAAATTCCAGCTGAAGAACGCAAGCGTTTTGATTCAGGAAATGATCGTCAAAGCGTCTGAAACCATTATCGGGGTCAATACGGACAAGAACTTTGGCCGCGTGATGATTTTCGGGACTGGCGGTATTTATACCGAAGTCATGCGCGATACGACGATGCGCATTTTGCCGGCGGACGATTTTGACGCGATGATCAAAGAAACGAAAATCGGCACGATTTTGAACGGCGTCCGCGGCGAAGAACCGAAGGCTGTCGGACCTTTGGCCGAAACGCTGAAAAAGGTTCAAGAATTGGTTTTGGAAATTCCCGAAATCAAATCCATCGACGGCAACCCCGTTCTGGTCACCAAAGACCGTGCGGTCGTTGTGGATTTCAAGATGTTGCTGAAATAAGTAAACTTTTCTTAAAGAAAAAGCCGTCCTTTGGGGCGGCTTTTTTATATGAAAAAAGAAAAATCTTTAATTCTGAAAGAAAATAACTTAAGCTTGTATTCAACGTATTCAGAATATCCTGAATATGTAGCGCCTTAGCGGGTGCGGAGCCGTCAGAAGCTCTTACTTGAGCGGTGTTGATATAAACGCCGTAATCCGTTTTGCGTATGGCAAAGCGGAATTATATCCCCGATTTCATT
>JBJFAY010000032.1:0-1508 GCA_051888155.1 Alphaproteobacteria bacterium | reverse complement strand
GCCGCGGAGTTGTTTTTAAGCCCTTCTGCGGCGGCGATGCGTTTTCTTAACGGCGGGAAGCAAGCAAAAGCCATAGAAATTGCCGGCCGGTCGGACGATTTTACGGCGTTGTATAATGTCGGGACGCAGCTGATTTTTTTGCAGAACTATTCCAAAGCTCAGGAATTGCTGGAAAAAGCCGTTCAAAAACGTCCCGAAGATGAAAATGCGCAAATTAATCTGGAAATAGCGCGGCGTTTAAACAGGCCGCCGCCTTCCGATTCTCCGGAAAGCAATTCAAATGACGAAACGCAGAATCCCGATAATTCCGGCGAAAAAGAGGGCGGGGCAGAGGGACAAAACGACTTAAACCAAAATAATAATAACTCTCCACAACAGAATGATAATAAAGAAAATAATCAAAATGAAGGAGGGGAAAATCCTGAAAATTCTCCGCCCGTTTCCGCTGATGGCGAAGGAAACGCAGACAATAACCGGAACGATCAAAACAGGCCGTCCGGCAGCGGGCAGGGGCAAGGCGGCGCGCCGGAAAATCAAGAGGGATCGTCCGGTCAGGATAATAACGGTTCCGGTGATCCGGGCAACGGTGAAAATAACGAAAACAGGACGGAAAATCCCGATAATATGGTTCCTGTTCACGAAGACCCGCTGACTTTACTGCGTCATAAGATTCTGTTCTTGTATCAAGAAAAGCGTTATTCTGATGAAAAACCGGTCGGGACGCAATGGTAAAATTTATTGTTTTTTTATGCTTGTCTGTTTTTTATTCGCCGCCGGCCGGCGCGGCGCCGTACCGTTTAATATTGGAATTTACACCGCCGCCGGAAACGCTGTACTTGGGGCAGGAATCCTTTTTTCAGATAAAACTGCTGGACAGAATCGGATTGACGGACGTCGGTATTGTTCCTGCCGATTGGCAGAATGTCGATATTTTTTTGGACGCAAACCGGCCTGATGAAACCGCTGTCAGAAACGGGATAACATACACCGTTAAAACGCTTTATTTCAGTCTGGTTGCCAAATCGACGGGCAGGATATCATTTCCGCCGTTTTGTTTGTCAGCTTTGGCGCCGACAATGATTTCCGCGCGTGATCTGCCGCCGGACGTTAAAATCACATCGGACGGACGATTGAAAATATGCACCCCTTCGTTTTCTTTCGATGTTAAGGCTTTGCCGGAGCATTCTCCTCCTTTGTTTGCCGCCGGTCAGGTCGAATTGTTTGAAGGCGTTCTGCCTAAAGAACGCTCCGTCAGGCAGGGAACGCCGGTTAAAAGGTCGCTGGTTTTAACGGCAAAAGGAACTTTGCCGGCTTATCTGCCTGATTTTCAAACGCGGGAACAGGAAAACGTCCGGATTTATAAAGGAAAAACAGATCGAACCATGATCGCGGGAAAGAGGGAACTGATTTCCGCCGTACGTCAAACGGTCGTCTTTGTTCCGGAACGGGCAGGAGAGCTGGTTTTGCCGGAAATAAGCGTTTTTTGGCTGAATACGCAGACGCATCAG
>JBJFAY010000031.1:0-6533 GCA_051888155.1 Alphaproteobacteria bacterium | reverse complement strand
GTATTTTGTGGTTAAGAATCACGGCGTTTCGGATTTATGGTTGCAATCCGTTGCTCGATTGAAGATAATATTTTCGGATTGATTAAGGACGATTGCGGTTGAAGAAACGGGTTGCAAAGAGGTTGCAACGGTGATTGCTCAAAGAAAGGCTTTTTCTGTGGCAAAAGTTTCGGACAACAAAAAAAGCCCTGATTTCTCAAGGCTTTTAATTGGTGCGGAAAGCGGGACTTGAACCCGCACGAGGACAAAGCCTCAACAGATTTTAAGTCTGTTGTGTCTACCATTCCACCATATCCGCGAAAAGGGACAACACCTTATTACCACAAGGAGACCCCAAATGAAAAGAAAGTTTTTGCTTTTAACGGCATTTTTTTTAAATTCCTGCGTTTCTGCCGGTTTTCATAATGATACCGGCTGTCCTGCCGGCGATCGGGGGCAGCGGTTGACCGTGTTGTTTGAATACGGCAGCGCGGAATTAAACGAGGCCGCCGTGCGCCGGTTGGAAGAAGCCGCCGCTCAGGCGCGGGAAAACGGAGATTTTGTCTGCCTTCTCGGGCGCTTGTCTTACGGCGGTTCCGCTTCGGATCAGGCATTAGGCGCTTTGGACAGAGCAAAAAACACCGCCGCGATTTTTCTGCAAGAGGGAGTCGATTTGAAAAAAATCTATATCGGTATGGCTCCTCAACAAGAGCAGATCGGTTTATCACAGCCTTTGTCCGCCGATGAAGAAAAGCATGTTTTGGAAGTCTTGATCGCTCCGGCAGAGCGTTAAAAATAAAAACTTTATTTTATCAGGCTATTGGAAAATCAGTTCATAGTTAATGTCCGCCGGTTCGAATCGGTCGGCAGGTCTGTTTTTCCACAGTTTTATATGAAGAGACGCGGGTAAATCGGTTAGATATAAATGATACCGGCTCTCATACGGCGAATAATTATTGCAGCCGCTTTCGGTCCCGCAAGAATAGCCTTTATGGAAAAAACCGGACGTCGGTATGATTTCCGTTGAAAAGTTTTTGCCGTCTTTAAAACGGATATTACGTGTTTTATCGGCAAAAGCGTGAGAATAACCAAGATCTCTGGCATTGGCGTCTTCCAGAACGATACCATAGAATTGCCGGTTTTTGTGATAAAAAGACGAGTAGTCAATATAAGCGGAAATCGTATTGCTTTGCTTATCGTAATAAATCCGATGCGGGATCAGATAGTCTGTTTCGGAACAACCCGTTGTGGCATAAAAAGAAAAGGAAGCCATATTAATGCTGTATAGCATTTCCGGATTAAGTATGCCGACGCTTTCACGGGATTTTCCCTTGCCGATATCTTTTGATTTTTTTACGCCGAAACAAGTGATTTCATAAGCGCTGATCCAAGGCAGACCGTCTTCAATTTGAAAAACGCTGCCGGAAGGGCTGTAATCCGGTCTGTTACCGAATACCGGAGAGGCTTCTACGGCGGAAAGGCGTTTGTTTAAGATTTCCTCTTTCGTCAGTCCGCTGAATTCTTGCATCGGGGCGATTCTGACAGAGCCCGATTGTGTAAAAAAATCCGTTTGCGCCGCGCAAAAAGGAGCTGTCCCGAAAAAAAATACTGCGGTTAAAAACAACAAATGAAGAGACATAAGATTCTCCTTTTAAAATCAGTTTCATAATGGTCGCAGTGAGAGGATTTACTTGCATACGCTCGCCCTGACGGGTCGCCGTTCCGGCGTTTCCTCCGCTTTGCTCCGGCCGAACCTCCTGATCCGGTTCAAATCCGGCTTGAATGAATAAAAAAACCGCTCTGAAAGCGGTTTTTTTATAATGGTCGGAGTGAGAGGATTTGAACCTCCGGCCCCTACGTCCCGAACGTAGTGCTCTACCAAGCTGAGCTACACTCCGAAGAAGTGCTATTGCTTATAGCGCGAAGTTTGATATACTGCAAGAGGGTTTTATCTTTTTTTTATTTTTTTAGGTATCGTCGTGAAGAAAAATATCGCTGTCGCCGTGGCCGTTCTTTTTTTTGTCGCCGCTTTGTTCTTTGTTTTTTACACGGATTCTCAGGAAAATCAGGCTCTTCCTTTTTCGGACGAACAGTCCGTTCATGGGGAAACAATCAATATCCCGTTTGATGCTTCCGATAAAATGGCAGAGACGGAAAAAAAGACTCCGGCTGATAATTCTGCAGAATCAAATCTGCCTGTTCCCGGATTAAAAGCTTCTTTCGATATTGTCCGAGTCGAAAAAGACGGCAGTATGGTCGCTGCGGGAAAGGGGACGGCCGGAGCCGTCGTTTCTTTGATGGACGGCGAAAGCGTATTGACGGAATTTACCGTCAGCGAAGACGGCGAATGGGTCTTTATTCCCTCGGAACCTCTGGTTTCGGGAACGCATGAAATATGGTTGCGCGACGATTCGATGAATACCCGTGATGAATCCGAAGTCGTCGTCGTTGATGTCCCCGAACCTGAACGCGCGGGAGAAGCTTTGGCGGTTATCATGTCGCCGGACGCCGAAAATGTCAGCGTCTTGCAGGCGCCGGCGCCGCGAGTGCAGATTGATATAGATATCCGTTCCGTTAATTATATTAACGGGGCATTTATCGTACAGGGAACGATTCGGGAATCCGGACGCATTAATTTATACGCCGATAATTTGTTTTTAGGCAATGTCTGGGCTGAAGCCGGCGAATGGTCTTTGCGTGTTCCCAGAAAATTGGAAACAGGGCGGAAATATTTGATCCGGGCGGATAAAGTGGACTTTAAAGGAAAGGTTACCGCCCGTGTCGAAGTTCCTTTTGAAATCGAAAAAGGAATCGAAGAATCCAAGCGCCGCCGCGTCCGCGTTGTCAAAGGCGATTGTCTGTGGAAAATCGCAAAGCATTTGTACGGCACGGGGTTTGCTTATGTGACAATTTATCAGGCAAATAAAAATCAAATTAAAAATCCGGATTTGATTTATCCGAATCAGGTTTTTGTTTTGCCGCCGAATCCGGAAAAATAAAGGAACGGCGAAAAAATGCTTTTTTCTCTTGAAATGTTGGCTTACAACTACTGCTGTCAATAAACTTAAAAGGAGCTTTTAATGTCCCGAGTCGATTTATCCTGGCGCCGTTTTATTCTCCCTCCGATTCACCCGGAAGGCTGGCGGTTTGTCGGAGTTTTTGCCGCCGTAACCGTTTTAATGTGGATGTTGTTCAAGCCGGTCGGCGTTGTCTGTCTGGCTTTGACGGTATGGTGCTATTTCTTTTTCCGCGATCCGCGCCGGGCTGTCCCCGAAGGTGACACGCTGGTTTTATCTCCGGCAGACGGGATTGTCAGCGCCATTGCCGAAGTCGTTCCGCCCAAAGAACTGGAAATCGGCGAAGAACCGATGACGCGCATCAGCATTTTTATGAGCGTTTTCAGCGTTCACGTCAACCGAGCGCCGATGGCGGGAAAAATTACAAAAATGTTTTACAGGCCGGGGGCTTTTGTTGATGTTTCTCTGGACAAGGAGAGCGAAAATAACGAACGTCAGGAATTGGCGATGGAAACCGTTACGGGACAAAAAATCGCTTTTGTTCAGATTGCCGGACTGGTCGCGCGCCGTATTTTGACTTTTGTTAAAGAGGGCGATCAGTTAAAAGCCGGAGAACGCTTCGGTTTGATTCGTTTTGGCAGCCGGCTGGACGTTTATCTGCCCAAAGGCGTCGCGCCGCTGGTTCTGGAAGGGCAGACCGCGGTTGCCGGAGAAACGATTTTGGCGGATATGGCCGTTTCCGGCACCGCACGCAAGGGAGAAATTGTCTGATATGTTAAAAGATTCCCGTAAACGGATTAAAGATTTGCCGTTAAACCGTATCGCGCCTAATTTGGTGACGTTGTTTGCTTTGTCGTCCGGCGTAACGTCTATTCGTTTCGCAATGGAAGGTAAATTTGAATTCGCCGTTTTCTCTATCTTAATGGCTTCCGTTTTCGATGCTTTAGACGGTCGTGTCGCACGTATGCTGCGCGGAACGTCTGATTTCGGGGCGGAATTGGATTCTTTGTCCGACGTCGTTTGTTTCGGTGTCGCGCCCGGGCTGCTGATGTATTTCTGGGCGCTGGGAACAACGTCGCCGGTCGGCTGGATTTTTGCTCTGTTGGTGCCGATTTGTTGTGCATTAAGATTGGCGCGCTTTAACGTTATGTTGGACGAAGAACCTCAGCCGTCTTATTGGAAACATTTCTTTGTCGGTCTGCCGGCTCCGGGGGGCGCTTATATTGCTTTGGTGCCGATTATGCTGTATTTCCATAGCGGAAACGATTTTTTCCGCAGCGGCCCGTTCGTTGAAGCGTTCTTGTTTATCAGCGCATTTTTGATGGCTTCAAGGCTGCCGACCATTTCATTAAAGCATTTCCGCGTTCCTGTCCGGTTTGTTGTTTTACTGTTGGCTCTGGCCGGTTTTTATGCCGGCGCGTTGGTTTATAAACCTTGGCTGACCGTCAGCACGACATTTGTTCTTTATTTGCTCAGCGTTCCGCTTTGTTCTTATGTGTTTTTGAAGCTGAAAGCAAAAGAAGAAGGAAAAATTTCCGAAAAAACGCAGGAATGAAAAGAAAAGGCCGGATTTATCCGGCCTTTCCCGTATGAGTGATTATTGATATCTCAACGCTTCGATCGGATCAAGTTTCATGGCTTTATAAGCCGGAAAAACTCCGGAAATAACTCCGACGACAAAAGCAACGGTAAAGGACAAAATAACCGGCCATAAGCTGAACGGAACGTCAACATCATAGATATGCCCGCCCAGTTGTGAAAAACCGATCCCTAAAATCAATCCGATTGTTCCGCCGATCATTGAAATTAAAACGGCTTCGAATAAAAATTGCAGCATGATCCAGTTGTTCGGCGCTCCCAACGCTTTTCTGATCCCGATTTCGCGCGTTCGTTCCGTAACGGAAACCAGCATCATATTAACAATGCCGATCGCGCCGACAATAAGGGAAATCGAAGCAATCGCCGCCAGCAAAATAGATAAAACAGTCCCGATCAGTTTGATGTTTTCAACAAATTCAGCAATGTTGAAAATACGAAAATCATCAGGGTCTTCATCTTTGATTTTATGTCTGGCTCGTAAAAAGCGGGTAATCCTTTGTTCTACGATATTTAAATTTTCCGTTTCCGAAAATTTAACGGCAATATGGTTGACGGCATTTAATTTGGCATAACGGTTAAAGCGTCTTTGCACCGTCAGTAAGGGCATCATAACGGAAGAATCCTGATTCGCTCCGCCGGTGCTGGATCCTTTCTCTTTTAAAACGCCGACAATGTTAAACGGCTGGTTCTTAATGCGGATCGTTTTGCCGATCGGGTCTTCATAGGGATACAATTCCGTCATGACTTCGTGGCCGATAACGACGTTCGTTGTTCCTTTGCGGATATCCTGTTGATCTAAGCCGCGTCCTTTGGCTATTTCCCAGTTGGCCGTTTTCATATAATCGGGCGTTGTCCCGATAATGGAAACGCTCCAGTTGTTCGGGCCGTTAATTGCTTGTGCGTTAGAACTGAGCACAGGGGCGATAACTTCAAGTCCGCGCAGTGTTTTTAATGCGATGGCGTCGTCCAAAGTGATGGAAGTCATCGGTCCTGATGTTTTAACGGTGGCTTTGGGGCGTTCGGAACGGATAATCAGCAGGTTGGCTCCCATGGCCACAAAGCGTTCCTGAATGATGTTTTGTACGGTCTGGCCGGCGGCAACCATCATAACAACCGCGCAGACGCCGATGATAATTCCCAGCGTTGTCAAAAAAGACCGCAATTTATTTCCTGTCATGGACAGGCAGGCTTCATGAAGAATGGCTTTAATCATTTCTGCTGTTCCATATAAGCGTTGACAGCGCCGTCATAAGCGACCTGTCCGTCAACAATTCTGACCAAGCGGCGCGCGTATTGGGCGATATCGGGTTCATGAGTTACCAGAACGATCGTAATGCCTTGTTCCCGGTTGAGCTGTTGTAAAAAAAGCATAATTTCATCGCTGGTTTTACTGTCCAGATTACCGGTCGGTTCGTCGGCTAAAATCATTTCCGGATTGTTAATCAGAGCGCGGGCGATTGCGACGCGCTGCTGCATACCGCCCGAGATCTGGTTGGGAAAACGATCCGTAAAGCCTTTCAGTCCGACAAGTTCCAATTTTTCAACGGCGCGTCTGATGCGTTCTTCTTTTGTCGTATCGTTCGCGTAAATCAAAGGCAGAGAAACATTGTCCGTCAATGTCCGGCGCATCAGAAGATTAAAACCCTGAAACACAAAGCCGATCATATGATTGCGGATATAAGCCTGTTCATTGTCGTTCATGACGGAAACTTCTTTGCCGCCCAAGACATAAGTTCCGGACGTCGGGCGGTCCAGACAGCCTAAAATATTCATAAAGGTTGATTTACCGGCGCCGGAAGGCCCCATGATCGCGACAAATTCTCCTTCTTCGACGGTCATGTTGACGTTTTTCAATACGTCCTGTTTCATGCCGCCGCCCATAAAGTAGGTCTTACAAATATTTTTGATTTCTATGACTTTTTTACTCATGGAGGTCCG
>JBJFAY010000030.1:0-27773 GCA_051888155.1 Alphaproteobacteria bacterium | reverse complement strand
ATCATGGCTTCGGAAATAATATCTTCAGCCGACATATCTTTAGCCAAAGGACGGATTTTGACAACCTGCTCATCTTTGCTCTGGAATGTCAGCAAAAAAGGCTCGACACGTTTCAGCGGCATCATATGAGTAATCGCCAGCAGTAAAACCAAATTAACGCACAACGCCACGGCGGAAACAATCGCAAAAGCGCGGGCAGTCCACAAATAACGTCTTTCACGCAGTTGATCGACTGAAATTTCTTCGCGCGCAGTTTCTTCCGCGGTTGTTTTTTTCAAATCGACAGCGCCGTGCGTCCCGCCTTTTTGCAAAGGCTTATCACCAGGTTCTTTGACCGCCAGCTGTTGTTTCGTTCTTACCGGTTTTGGCATCTTTTCTATCCCGTTATCCTTGAACCGTGATCCACTCGGGCAGATCAGCCGGCAGTTTTAAAAGCATACAAGCGCACGGAGAACGTTTCAATTCAGAAATATCCTTACCAATTCCGACCGGTTCTTTTTCATAAATAGAGCCGCATGCATTTAACACAGCGCACAAAGTAATTATAAAAACCGTTCTTCCGATTATTCTTTTTTTCATTTTTTCTCCCCTTTTATTTTTTCTGACGGGCCAAATGATATTGAGTTACCGTAAAACCCAACGGATTACGCAGACGGGAAAACATCGCTGCGTTGTCGGAATAGTAGCGGAACTGTATGGTGGCGATCCAATGTTCAATAATCGGCATACTGACTAATGTATCCATTTTACGGGTATCAAAAAAGATCTGCCAGCTGTTCCAGCCTTCTTTAATAATCCGCTTGATATCCGTTTCAATCATAACAAGAGGCGGTTTATCTAACTCGGGAAAATACCGAACAGCCTCTCTTCTTTGAAAATCATCAAACACCGATGGCGTCGACATACGGCGCACAACACCGTTGGGTCCCCACATACGGCGCATTTCCGGCGCATTGCGCCAAACGTTATTTCTGGCCGTCACATATTGGCGCACGAACATTTCCGCCAGAATATCCGTAGCCGGCATATCCGGGTGCAGCGGTTCAAAATAAGACAGATTTTCCGAATATGTCGGCGCCGTGACCAAAACGGAATCAACTTCCGCTTCTTTGGTAATATGAATCAGAGAAAGCGCCAAAGCGGCCAGTGTCGTTATTAAAAAAAAGCACAATACGCTGAAAAAACGCGACAGCCACATAAAAGTAGACATACGTCCGCCATCGGCCGGAGGCATTCCCAATGCCGCGGCTTTCTTGATATTTTGGCGAACAGACGCATTTGACATACTTTTTTCCATTCTTTAATAGTGGCTCTATTTCGTTAAAAATACCTTTCCGAATATAAATAAAACAAAAAAGAGAGCTTTTAACGGCTCTCTTTTTTCTAAGCAAAGCTTTTTTGCATTGTTGAGCAAAGATGACGCAGAGCCGTTTCGTCTATACCATGCATTAAATCCGGCACGACAAAACTTTCAACCGACAATCCGGCGTTTCTCAGATTTTGTTGATTAAGCTCGAAAACCGCCGGCGGCACAACATTATCGGCGTCGCCGTGAATTAGCGTAACGGGCGGTTTGGAAACGATCTTGTCCGGCGAAAACGTTTTGCCGTCAAACATCACGGCCACTGCGGACAATCCGACGGCGGCCGCTAATTTTTCGGGAAAACGCAGCGCCGTATAAACCGCCATCAGGCCTCCTTGAGAAAAACCGCACAAAACCGCTTTGTCCGCGGGTACGCCGCTGTGTTCCAGCACGGCGCGCATATAAGGATCCGTCACGCCGCGGGCAATTTCCGCCAGAGGCATTAAGGAATTCAGATATTTTTTCCCCGCTTCAGGATCAGATAAGACAGCCGGATCATAGCCGTCCAAAGAAAACCACTGATAGCCGCCGAAAAAACCTAATTCTTCAGGCGCGTCAGGAAAATAAAAAGCCGCGTTCGGAAAAAAACGGCGCAGAACGCCGCTGATATTGAACAGATCCTGTCCGTCAGCGCCGTAGCCGTGAAAAAAAACACCGGCCTGTTCGGGTTTTCCTTCGGGCAGAGAAGCGTAAGTCCTTAACGGTAAATCCGTCAGAATTTGTTTCATGACAATTTAACCTCGTTCATCATAAACGCCGGCATGGCATTCCCGAAAGCTTTGATCTCCGCGGCCGGAGGAACTGAAGTTCCGGCGGTTTTCTTTATATTATCAACGCGCTTTTTCTCTCCGCCGTTTTTTTCTTTTTGTTCCCGCGCGGAAGAAACCTTTTTCACCGCCGCCGGCTTAGGTTTATTCTGTTTTTCTTTTACTTTTTTTTCAGGTTCCGGTTTTGCCGCTTTTGCCTGTTTTACGCTTTTGCCCCGCCGTCTGCTCTTGGGTTCCGGCGGCGGATCCATTTCAACGGAAAAGCGTGACATTTCTTCGATTTTTTTGCCGATCATCTTTTCAATCATCGCCAAAGCCTTAAAATCCGCAGAGGTTATCAGCATAAATGCCCGCCCTGTTTTTCCCGCGCGCCCCGTGCGTCCGATCCGGTGAATGTAATCTTCGGAATTGACGGGAACGTCAAAATTAAATACGTGCGACACGTCCGGCAGATCCAGCCCGCGCGCGGCAACATCGGAACAAACCAGCAGCTGAACTTTGCCGTCTCGGAAAGCGTTCAGCGTTTCCGTCCGCGCCCCTTGCGCCATGTCGCCGTGCAGCGCGGCAACCGAAAACTGATGTTTCGTAAATGATTTAAACAAAATATCCACATCTTTTTTACGATTACAGAAAATCATCGCGTTTTGAACATCTTCCGCCCGGATCAGGTTGCGCAGCACTTCGCGTTTGCCGCGTTCGTTCGTTTTTACGATAAACTGTTCCACCGTATCGGCCGTCGACATTGCCGGATCGACGCGGACTTCGACCGGAAACTTCATAAACTTTTTCGCCAAAGCCTTGATTTCCGGCAGCATCGTTGCGGAAAACAGCAGCGTCTGGCGCATGGCCGGCAGCTTCGCGGCGATTTTTTCAACATCGGGAATAAAGCCCATGTCCAACATTCTGTCGGCTTCGTCCAGTACGAACACCTGCACGTCACGCAGCAATATCCGTCCGCGTTCGCACAGATCAATCATGCGCCCGGGCGTAGCGATCAGCACGTCAACGCCGCGCGACAGAATTTTTTGCTGTTCGATCATGGATTCCCCGCCGATCAGCAAAGCCATCGACAGTTTCTGGTATTTACCGTACTTTTGGAAACATTCGGCGATTTGGGTTGCCAGTTCGCGCGTCGGCGATAAAATCAGCGTTCTGGGCATCAGCGCTTTTGCCCGTCCGTTTGCCAGAATATCAATCATCGGCAAAGTAAACGCGGCGGTTTTTCCCGTTCCCGTCTGCGCGATTCCCATAACGTCGTTGCGCTTTAAAATTTCGGGAATAGCTTTCGCTTGAATCGGCGTCGGTTCTTCATAACCGACGTCGGCAACGGCTTTAAGCGTGTTTTCATTGAGTCCTAGATCAGAAAATTTCATTTTTATGTTTGTATTCCGTTAAAAGTGTGGCACGAATAAAAAAGTTATATACCGAAATGAAAGGCAGAACAATGTTAATCAGCAAAACCGATTCATGTCTTTTGATTATAGATGTCCAAGAACGTTTAGCCCCTGCGGCAAACGATCCCAGACGCATCATTGACGGGTGTTCCCGTTTATTAAAAGGCGCCGGCATTTTAAATGTTCCCGTCATTATTACGGAACAGTATCCCAAAGGGCTGGGTCCGTCTATTTTCGATATAAAGGACGCCGCGCCGCACAACGCGCTTTATTTCGCCAAAACAAGCCTGTCCGCCGCGCAGGAAGAAGGCTTTATGGAAAAAATCAACGCTTTGGGCAAAAAACAGATTATCATCGCCGGCATTGAAGAACATATCTGCGTTTTACAGACGGCCGTCGAGTTAAAGGAAAAAGGATTTGACGTTTTCATCGTGACGGACGCTTCGGGCAGCCGCGCTGCAGAAAACGAAGCTGCCGCCGAAATACGTTTTCAACAGGAAAATATTTTCCTGACAACCGTGGAAATGGTTTTGTTTGAATGGCTCAGAAAATCGGGAACGCCGGAATTTAAAGACATTCAGAACCGTTTGATCAGGTAAGAGGATAATTGTTTCATGAAAACGCCCGTTGTTTTACTGCCCGCTCTTTTATGCAATGCCGGATTATTCATTCATCAGATCAAAGCATTGGAAAACGAAGCCGACTTTTTTGTGCCGGATTTGGGGTTGGATACAAACGTCGCGGACGCTGCCCGGCGGATTTTATCTCAAATTCGCGGAAAATTCGTTTTGGGAGGCATTTCAATGGGCGGGTATGTCGCTTTTGAAATTCTGCGCCAAGCGCCGCAGCGTGTCGCCGGACTGATTTTAATGGACACGAACGCCCATGCCGATCCCGAACCGGCGCGCAAAAAACGGCTGGAAATGATAGAAACAGCGCAAGCGCAAGGAATTGAAGCCGTTATGGAATCCGCTTTATTCGGCATTATTTCCCCCGATCACCGCCATAACGATATTATCCGCCATATTCTGGAACACATGGCGCAGACGACAGGCGTTGACAAATATGTCAACGAACAAAAAACAATCATGAGCCGCCCCGATTCAACGGAATTATTAAAACGCATTCGCTGCCCCGTTTTAGTTTCGGGCGGCGCGCAAGACGCCCTTTCTCCGCCGGAATCGCTGGATCAGATGACGGCGCGGATTCCGACGGCCGTTCACGCCGTCATCGCGGAAAGCGGGCATTTGCCGCCGCTGGAAAATCCGGCTGCCGTCACAGCGGCCTGGCGGGTGTTTTTAAAACAGATCGTTTTTAAAAAAGAATAGATAAAAAAAACCGGACGCGGTCTGCGTCCGGTTTTCTGATCACCACTGCGGCAGTTTCGGCTGACGTTCGGAAGAACACGACGCTCCTTCGTTTAAAATTTTCGGAATGAACGGCGCGCGCAGACGATAAGCGTCCGGCATCTTTGACCCCAGCAAAGGCCGCAGATACATACGGAAAGCGTCCGTTACGTCATTGCCTTCGGGCGTGATAAATTCATCGGGCATCGTGCGCGTTTTCGCCGCCACCCGGTCCAGAGGAATTAAATCATAATCGCACATATAAAACCCGATCCGTTTAATGGCGATAGAGCCGTCGCTGTTTCCCCACATGGCGAACTGAACGGCTTTTTCGCCGACCTCGCGGGCTTCGCGCTGGTCAACGTCGGAAACGCACCCGACAAAAGAACGCTGCATATATCCCAACGTATCGGCGCGCACACGTTTAATGCCGACTTTTTCCCGCAGCACCTGCGCCAGACAATCGCCCAAAGCGCCGGATCCCGACAGCTGAATATTACCGTGCGCGTCGCGTTCCCGGCAATTCGTCAGACCGGTGATCACAGGCTGGCCGGACGCATCATGAATACCTTCGCTGACAGCGACGACACAACGGTCGTACTTTTCATAGACGCGCCGGACGTCTTCGGCAAAAACATTAATGTCAAATGTGCGTTCCGGCATATAGATCAGATGCGGTCCGTCGTCCGGAAATTTTTTGCCCATAGCGGCGGCGGCAGTTAAAAATCCCGCGTGACGCCCCATAACAACGGCGATCACCGTTCCGCCCAAAGCCCAGCTGTCACGGTTCAATCCGACGAAAGCCTGCGACACGTAACGCGCGGCCGAAGGATATCCCGGGCAATGATCGTTGTGCATCAGATCGTTGTCGATTGTTTTCGGGATATGAATACAGCGCAGCCAATAGTTCGCCTTTCCGGCTTCTTCGCTGATAATGCGCGTCGTATCGGCGGAATCGTTGCCGCCGATATACAAAAAATAGCGGATATCATGCGCCTGCATGACTTTCAGCATTTGCCGGCAATATTTCAAATCCGGCTTGTCGCGCGTCGTTCCCAAAGCCGACGACGGCGTATTGGCAACCATTTCCAGATTATGCGACGTTTCGCTGGACAGATTGACCAGATCTTCGTTCACGATGCCGCGCACGCCGTGCACCGCCCCGTAAACCAGATCCACGCGGTTGAACTTCCGCGCTTCCAGCACAACGCCGACCAGCGACTGATTAATAACGGCCGTCGGGCCGCCGCCTTGCGCGACCAGAAGTTTTCCCTTGATTTTTTCGTACGGCATAAAATCCCCCTTTAAAACTGATATTTCCTTTTAGTTTAAACGAGCCGCGAAACAATCGTCAAACACTGATTGAAAAAACGCGGGACGGCAAGGCGAATCGTTAGTATTTTATGAACTTTTATCTGTTAAGTTTATCGACAGGGTATTTTTCAAAAGAGTTTAAAAAAATGCGCGTTTTTCTGTTTATTTTCATGATCTTTCTTGCGCCGTTCGACGCCTTGGCCCAGACACGGTCCGGAAAAGATACCGAAAGTATCGGGACTTTGGCCGGCGTTGTGCTGGCTTGCGGAGCTGACCGCCAATTATACCAGTTTGAAGAAATCCTCAGCAGATACTTCAGCAATACGGCGCCGTCTCAGGCGGCCGAAGATGCCTCTCTGCGTTTATATGCTTCGGCAAAAGCAAACAGTTACGCTTTCCAACGCAACCGCAGCAAACGGGACTGCGCCCAAACCATAGCCGATTTTTCAAGAATGGATATTTTCAAATTCGAACTTTATTCGGACGGCACGATCAAAACGCCCGACGGCAAGTTTTTATACCCGCGCGGTCAAAAGAAATTAGCCGATGGCGCTGAAAGAACTTATCCCGGACCGCGGCAGCGCAAATAATTATTTTTTTTCGGGAATATTGATCAGATCCGCGTTCTGCAACAACGTCAGCGGCGGATACACGCCCGTTTTCTGCGCGGCCGACATATTTACGACCAGCAAAGCGCGCGGCGGCGCTTCAATCGGGATATCGTAAGCCTGAATTTTATCTTTTAAAATTTTCAACGCTTTCCGACCGGCCATCTGCCCGACCGTATAATAGCGGTGGACAAAAGCGAATAAAGCGTTGTCATGACGCACGGCGCCTTCGGAAGCCGAAAAGACGGGAATGGAAAAAGCAGCCGCCGTATCAATTAAAATGCCGCGGTGCGCGTTCATAAAAGCGTCTGGCCCCAAATAAATCAAATCCGCTTTGTTTTCAGCCAGTTCCGCAACCAATCCGGCGACGGTTCTGACGTCCGGCCGGTCGTTTTTATCCAAAGGCACCGGACGTTCCAGCAATTCAAAATTCATCATGGACGCATACCGTTTCAACTGATCGACGGCGATCTGCGCGTTTGTTTCCGCCGGATTATAAATAATCCCCAGTCGTTTAAACGCTATAATCTGCCTTGCATATTGCAGCTGTTCGGACAAAGGCGTCAAATGCATGACGCCCGTAATATTGCGTCCCTGAGAAACCAGCGAAGAAACCAATCCGCTTTCCACCGGCTGCGACACGACCATGAACAAAGCCGGCACCGTGCCGTATTTTGAAACGGGCCCGTTATTTTCCGTTCCCAGCATTTCCAACGTCGCCAAAGTCCCCCATGTCACCAAAAGATCGGGGGAAAGTTCTTTGACTTCAGCGGTCAAAGCAGGAATTTGATCGGTTTTTTTATTCAGGTTGCGTTGAATAATTTCAATATCGGCGCGAGCCGATTTTAAATAATCCAAAAATCCCCGGCAGGCGTCCTCGCAGCCGTCCCATAAAACCATGTATACTTTTGACGGCGCCGCGGCCTGCGCGCAGAAAAAGGGAAAAAGAAGCCAAAAGAAAAAAAGACTAAAAAATTTTTTCACGCACAAACCTTTCATTAACGCCGATCTGCACCCAGCCCGCCGCGGTTTCAACATCGTTGACGGGTTCCGCCGCGTTATAATAGCCTTCGCGCAAAGAAATTTTTCCCGTACGCGGATCGGCGTCAAACGCTTTTGCCGCCGCCCCCGATTCATATAGTACGCGACCCGTTTTATCCGTAACCAAAATGAACAGGATTTCTTTATTTTTCTGGCGGATCTGATCCAAATACGCTTCCAGTCCGCTGATTGATTTAAACGGCATACCGCCGTGAACAACCCGTTCAATCAGATTTTTCACCTGCCGGGCAATCGTCTGCGTTTTTGCGGCCGTTTCATGACGAAGATCCCGTTCAAAAGCTTTAAACATTGCCGAAAAGTTCAACTGCAGCATTAAAAGCAGAGCTCCCGCGCACAAAATTAAAACAGCCGCCGAACGAACTTTTTTACCGCCGAAAACATATACGCAGAGTACCGGAGAAAAGCAGACCAAAAAACAAGCGGCTACTCCGATCAACGCCAGCCGGACGGCAAAATGAAAAGCGGTCGAAATCATTTTTTCCCGAACGGTTTCATTTGTTTCGGTTTTATATTCCGCGGCCAGACACCCTTCGCTTTCCAAAAAAGCATTCAACACCGGCAGTCCGACCGTTTCTTTGTTTTGTTCCGTCTGCACAAAGACCGTTCCCGGCCGGACGCATTTTTCACGCCATGAAGCCGGCGCGTTCATTCCGATCTGTGCGGCAACGGTGCTGAACAAGATTTTTCCCGACCCCGCGGCAAAAACCATTACGGATAAAAGATCGTCGTTTTCCGAAGCATAACGGAACAGGCGGTCTTCCATTTTTTCAATTCCGGGCAGAGAAGAACCTTTGTCCATTTCGACCTGCATTGTTCTTTGCAGTTCGCTCAGCGCCGTTTCAATTCTGGAATCCCGCAAAGCGCGGGAGGCGGATTCAAATTTCATAAAGTTCATGCCGACAAACGCGAACACGGCCGCACACCACAAAAACGAAGCCAAAACGGCATGAGCTAAATGCTGACTGCGCATCAATCCGACTTTCCCGACAATACTGTTATTTACAGGTTATACGCCCGTATCGTAAATAAACAGTGAATGTTCAGTCCGGATAAAGCGGCGGCACAGGAATTTTTTCATTCTTTTTTTGCTTGCGGCTGCCGGTTTCAACCGTTTTAAACACAGCCCAAAACTTTTTTGCGTCCCAACCGGCGGGATTTCCGGCATAAAGCGCCCGGTTCAGATTTTCGATCTGCTCTGAAAATTCTTCACTGTCGAACCGCGTTGCCAGTTCGGAAAGCGTCAGCGGCGGATTTTGCGCCCACAGCACGCGCCCCAGATCCAGCAAAGCCTGTTTGACCTGTTCTGCCGAACCGGACAGACAGGCTTCTTTTATCCGTCCGATGCTTTCCTGACGCGGCGGCGTTTCATTTTCAGATTCAGCCGTCGTTCCGGTATTTCTTTTAAAAATCAGAAAATGCACTAAGAGCCACAAAACCGTCACAACGGCTCCGCCGGCCAGAATACCGGCCAAAAACAGACGCCAGGGCGGCTGATGAACATATTTTGCCCAAAAATCCGCGGCCGCTTTTTGTTCAGCCGTATTTTCCGGCGGCTGAGAAAAGGCTTTGGCAAATTCCGATTCCGCCGCGGCGGCCGGCGGCTGTACCGCAGACACGGCGGCGTCCGTTCCCGAATCCGCCGGAATAGCCGGAACGGCGGAAACAGTCTGTTGTTGACTCTCCGTTCCGGTCACGGTAAACGTACGAGCCGGCAAAACAGCCTTTTTGATCTGTTTTGATTTAACGTCAAACCAGGGGATTTCCATTTTTGGCAGCACAATCCGCCCCGCCTTGGTCGGCATAAAGACAATCTGACGGGTTTTCACGCCGACAATTCCGTTGTTGTCAAACAGATTTTTCGAATCCGTTTTGCCCGGATACTGTTTGTAATCCGTTCCGTCGGGAAAGATTAAATCAGGAATTTGGCTGTCGCGCACACCCGCGGCCATGACGGTAACCGTCCGTGTCAGAGCTTCTCCCAAAGCAATCGTTTGTTTGGGCGGCGTGAAATCTTCGGAAACGGCGACGTCAGTCGCCGGCAGCCAGATTCCCGTTCCGGCCTGCGCCGGCTGCGGCTGAATATCCAAAACAACGGCCGAAGATTGTACGGCAATATTTTTCTGGCCGAAAAATCCCGAAAAAAAGTCAGAACCGCCGAAACCGAACAAATCTTCCATTGATTCGCCGCGTCCTTCCGGATCGCTGATCGTCCCTCTGAAACGGACGGGAGATAATGTAATTCGTCCGCTTTTCTGGGCAAAAAGCAAAAATTTATATTCCAGCACGTCATACGTTCTGCCGTTGACCGTTTCGCGCAACCGTTTGACGTCCCCCCACTGTTCAGCCGTAATCCCGTCGGCCTGCGGCGGCGTAACCGCTCCGTCCAGCAGCGGCGTTTGAACAAAAGAATACAGTTTTACGGTCAAAGGCGCCTGCTGGCCGACATAAGGCGTTTGATTATCCACGGCATAGCGGATAAACACATTCGGCTGGGCGGCCTGCGCTTTTTTTCTGTCCGCCGGATCGTCGGGCAAAGCCTGCCCGCCGGCGACGACCGTCAGCTGCAGCGGTTTTGTCTGTTCTTTGCCGGCGCGGATAGACGGCAGCGTCACTTCCCCCGTTTTTTTGGGAATCAGCGTTAAAACGTTTTCATTAAAGGTTTGCGTTTTGCCGTTCACGTATGTCGATTTAAAACTTTTACGTTCCATTACGATCAGGAAATCTTCATTTAAAACGGAAATATCCGGCTGCGCGGCGTCGCCGTCCTGACGCAGGTAAAGCTGAAAGCTCTCGCCTTCGGGAACAACGGTGCTGCTGACGTCGGCCTGAAAACCCGCCAGTGCCGTTTGACAAAAAGCAAGCGTGACAAGAAGTGCAAAAACAATTTTATTTTTCATTATCTTCTTCCTCCTTTAATCAAATTACGTCTGCGGATACGTTCGCGTAAAAGCCCCGACGGATCGTCTTCAATAACGCTGAGCCATTGACGCTGCTCTTGTTTTTCCCGCTCGTCCTGATCCGTTTTTTGTTCGGACGGCGCTTTTTGCTGTGTATCCGGAGGCTGATTTTCTTCCTGTTGCCGGTTCTGCTGTTGATCCTGTTGCTGCTGCTGATCCTGTTGCTGCTGCTGATCCTGCTGCTGTTGCTGTTGATCCTGCTGCTGTTGCTGTTGATCCTGCTGTTGCTGCTGATCCTGCTGTTGCTGCTGCTGATCCTGCTGCTGCTGCTGTTGATCCTGCTGCTGCTGGTTCTGATTGTTTTTCAGCTGGTCTTCCAAATACTTTTTATTAAAAGCCGCATCAGCATGATCGGGGTTTTCCTCCAGCACTTTTTTATAAGCTTCTATCGCTTGGCGATACTGGCCGGCCTGCGCCAAAGCGTTTCCCTGATTATACCGCATTTCCGTATCGGCCGGATTATTCAAAGCGTCAAGAGCCGTTTGATAATCCCCGGCTTTATAGGCGGCGGCTCCCCGCCAGGCGTTATCCTTAAAAACCGCGGGATTTTGCGGTTTTTCACCGGCAGTAATACGTTCGGCCTCCCGGCGGTCGGGACGAGTCCACAGGTCGGACAGCGATCGGGCAAAAGCCGGTGAAGAAGAAAACACCATAAACAACATCAGTCCGCCCAGCCAGCCTCTGCGGTATCCGAAAGCGGCAAACGGCAAAATCAGAATACATAAAACGGAACCGAAATCTTTCCAGATATCCGCCTTTGTTTCCTCCTGCGGTTCGGCGCCGGAAGCATCGGGAATCAGCGAAGTCGCTTCAATAACAGACTGAACGTCTTTTCCGTCCAGAGTAATCGTTTGATAAACACCGCCGCCCGCCTGCGCCGTCCGTTTCATATTTTGATTTGACAAAGACGACAAAACGGGTTTGCCTTCATGCGTCAGAAACGCGCCGTCCGGCATTTGCAGCGGTGCGCCGTGATCCGTTCCGATCCCCACGACAGACAGAGTATACCCTTCTTTTTTCAATTCTTCCGCCGTCTTTAACACTTGCGGCATTTCACCGTCGTTTATATAACCGCCCAGCAAAATAATCCGTCCTTTTGCGGCGCCTGCCTGTTTCAGCAGTTCTTTCGCCTGCTGCAAAGCCAGATTAACGTCCGGCATACGGCCGCCCATCATACCGGCCCGAACCGTCGGCAAAATCTGTTCAATGACTTTTTGATCCGTGGTCAAAGGAACGGCGACAAACGGTTCGTTGTCATACAAAATCAAAGCGTTTTGCCCGTTTTTTGTTTCCTGCAGAAAGTCGTGCATTTTAAACCGCGCGCGATCCATTCGCGACGGCTTGACGTCAACGGGCGTCATAAAAACGGAAATATCCATCAAATAAACGGTATCCGTTCCTTTTTTCACGGCCGGCTGAGGCAGTTTTTCCCATGCCGGCCCGGCCAGAGCGAACAGCGCCAGCGCCCAGCAGACGGAAATCAGAAAAAAAGGCCAGAACAACCGCGTTGCCGATCCGGCAACCAGCTGAGAACGCAGCAAAACCCTGTCGCAAATACTTTGCCACAACCCTCCGCCGGAACGGTTTTTTCCCGCCAAAAAAGGCAGCAGCAGAAAAACGGCAAAGCCCCACAGCCATTCGGGGCGCAGAAAATGAAATTCCGTCATGCCGTCCTCCTGCCCGTTATAAACCGCAAAGCCCCCAAAACGCTTAAAACAAAAGCGGCCGAAAGCGGATAGTAAAACAGCCTTTTCACCGGACGGACGAACACATCGTCGTTTACCACCGGTTCCAAGTCATCAATTTCTTTGTAGATTTCCAGCAGTTCCCGTGTATTTTTGGCTCTGAAATACCGGCCGCCGGTTTTGCGCGCGATTTCCTGCAGCGTCTTTTCATCAATTTCATCGCCGCGCGGCATCTGCATCATACCGAACATTCCCATCATCTGAACCATGTCGGATCCCGCCCCGATCGTATAAACTTTGACGCCCATTTTTTCAGCCAGCTCCGCCGCTTCCAGCGGTTTCATCACTCCGGCGTTCGCCGCGCCGTCGGACAGCAGAACGACAACCCGGCTTTCGGCCGGAACGTCAATCATCGTCTTTAAAGCCAATCCCAGCGCGTCCCCGATCGCCGTCTGCGATCCGGCCATGCCTACGTCGGCTTCTTTTAACAAATCGGAAACCGTTTTTAAGTCATATGTCAGCGGAACATACAGATAAGACCGCTCTCCGAACAGAACAACGCCGACACGGTCGCCCTGACGTTTTTGCACAAAAGCGTCGGCAACGGCCTGCACCGCGTCCCAGCGCCGCACGGCCTGATTTTGAATAGCGAAATCGGCCTCCTGCATTGAACCGGAAATATCCAGAACCAGCATCAAGTTGCGCCCTTCGGAAGGAACTTTTGACGGTTCGCCGACCCATTGCGGGTTTGCTGCCGCCGTAACCAGCAAAATCCAGATCAGCGCTCCCAGCAGACGCCGGAAACGCAGGCCGCTGAAAACGGAACGGCCGCCCGCCGGCGATAAACGGCGCATATCTTCAAAAAAAGGAACTTTCAGCGCGTCTTCGTTCTTATCGTTTACGCGCGGCAGCACGACACGCATAATCAGCGGCGCCGCCAACATCAGAAACATCATCGGAAAAGCGAAACCGGTCATAAATTTTTCTCCAGCCATTTATGCACCGCCGACAACAAATGCCGCCCGCGCGCGAAATCTTCGTCATACAGCGGCGGAGCATACGCTTGATTTTCCAGCAGCTGTTTATCACGTTCGTCCAAATCCGCCCCCGTTCGTTCCAAAAAATCAGTCCATGCCCGTCCGTTTAAATCCGCGGTTTTTTCCCGCCCGAACCGGGCCAGAGCCGCGCGGCGCATTAAAACGGACAACCCGCCGGCCAACATGGAAACGTCTCCGTTTTCCGAAAAACGCCGGCGCAGAGCGTTAAAAACGGCGAACGCTTCACGGCGGCGTTTCGCGGGCGGACTGTTATAAAAAAGGATTCCCGCCAGCACAAAACCGATCAGAACATAAAATACTATCCGCCAACCCGGCCCCAAAGGAAATATCCCATTTGGATATAACGGGCGGACAAAAGACAGCAGTTCTTCAGGGCTTGCCTGATCCGGCAAAGAAATCATTTTTTCTCCTTTCCGAATATAAAAAATAAGGGATTTGTCCGCGACAATCAAGTTTACAAAACAATTCTCTTGTTCCATACTAAGGAAAAGAATAAAAAATGAGATAAAAAAAATAATGCCTTCTTTTATAAACTTTTTTTTCCGGAACAATAAAACCGCCTTTGCCTGCTGTCTGAGTTTCGCCTGTCTGTGCGGCGCCGTTTTCCGGTTTGAGCAATGGTTCGATTTTTTTAATTACCACTATTATAATGTTTGGGCTTTTTTTAATAATCGGGCAAACATTGACGTCGTACCGGCCTTTATAAATACGTTTTTCTCGCCGTTTGCGGATATTCCCATGTACTGGCTGATAAATGCGTTGAACGATAATCCGGTTATTTTCAGCACCATTATGGCTGCGCCCTACGGTTTTATGCTGTTTATTGTTTATAAAACGGCCGCGCTTTTCTTTTCACCGGACGACAGGGACGGCCGTATTAAAATCATTATGGTTCTGCTGCTGTGCGTTTGTTCAACAAATACAGCGTCGCAGATATCCACAACAACCAACGATTTAACGCTGTCCGTTTTTGTTTTGACGGCGGGATATTTATTACTAAAAGCCCCCCCCCCCCCTGTTCCGGAAAACTTATCCGGCCGCAGGCTTTCTGCTGGGCGCCGTATCGGGATTGAAACTGACGTTTTGTCCGTATGCCGCGGCCGCCGGAATCACGCTCTGTTTGTTTTATAAACAGCTGAAATCTCCCCTGAAAACCATCTTTCTTTTTTCGGCGGCGGTGACGGCGGGTTTTTTGATTACTTACGGATATTGGGGCTGGACTTTATGGAAAAACTATCAAAATCCGTTCTTTCCTTTTTTTAACAACGTGTTTCATTCGCCTTACTGGCAGGGAGAAAACTATAAAGATCTGCGCTATTTCAACAAATCAATAATGGTTCTTTTCTTTTATCCGTTTTTTATGTTTTGCAATCTCGGATCGGAAATTCCGTTGGTTTCCATATTGAATTTTTCATATTTGCGTTACTTAACCGCATACGCGGCTTTTATCTGTTTTTCCGCCCGCTTTTTAAAAGAAAAACGCAAATTCCCGCCGACTTTAAACAGGTTTTCGTTCTTAACCGTCTGGCTTTGTCTGGTTTATATTTTATGGCTGCTCTTTTACAGAGTGGACCGTTATTTGATTTCTTTTGAAGCTTTGCTGTCAATCATACTGATACGTTTCTTTTTTGAAAAAGAAGAGCTGTTTTGGAAAAACAAAAAAGTAAAGCTTTTTCTTATTTTCATTTTTATTGTCAGTCTTTTTCTTCCTTTTTCAAATTATAAACGCCCCGCATCGGAACCTTTATTGCCGGTACGACGCGCATTTTTGCCAAAAGATTCTTTGCTGCTGATCGCCGGATCGCCCGCGGCAATTTTTATTCCTTTGCTCGTATCAGACTCAACGACGCGGGCGGTTATCCACCCCGTTCATCGGGATCCGATCAACGGATCGGACTTTTATACCTCCGGTTTTTTCGGCGAAAAACGTCATGATATTCTTATCCCCGCACTAAAAAAAACGGAAAAAAATATTTTTATTCTGGCGGCTTTTCCCGAAAATTATTACGAAACGCACTTAAAAGACCCCGAGCTTTCAAAATACACCATATTTTCAAAATATACCGCTTTCTCACGCAGTTTTTCCTGTGAAAAGCTTCACCGGACAAATTTTAAAATTTCTTTTTATTTATGCCGGCTGGCTTCGAATAACATACATCTGGACAACCCTGCGTTTTTAGAGCAAAATAAATAAAATTTTATAACAGAGGTGTTACATGCAGGATTTACCGGAACCTTCCCGCGTCGAAACGGCCGGCGGACAGCAAAACCGCCAAGCGGAAATCAGAACTCTGGACGACGTTCCCGCCCGTTACCGGAATTACCCCGGTTTTGACGCGCTGACAAACGATCCCGCGCACCACGGTAACAAAATCGGCAAAATTATCCGCGAAGCCATGGCTATCGCCGAAGCGGACATGTCCCATAAAATCAAAGGACCGGCAACTCGTTCGGATTCGCCTTATATTGATTTTTACGACGGGGACGGATATCCTTTCGACGTTAAAACGCCGCTGTCTCCGAAACCGGGCGACAAGTGGGAATTTGACCCTGCCGGCAATGCGGAAACGATTTTGAACCAGCTGGACAAAGATCACCCGAACAAAAAAACGGGACAAAAAGAACCCGTCGCCGTTCTGCTGGACACCACTTACATGGCTGCGCAGGATCTGGTCAATTTGCAGCGCGAACTGCGCAAACGGACAAAAGAAGACCGCGGCATTTTAAAGCGCGTTTTTGAAATCAACGTACAGCTGGACGACAAACAGGCCAAAAACCGCGCGACGGACGGAAAACGGATAACGGCCGTTCAGGCGGCGCTTTTACGGCAAAGATCGGGAAGACAATCATGAAATCTCTGCTGCTTTTGCCGGTTGTCTTATGGTTGTCCGCCTGCGTTTTAATGCCGGATTATTTTTCCACAGACCTTTCTCCGCATACGAGTATTGAAAAAGGCGTCGCGGCCTTTAATACCGCCAATTATCCCGAAGCTTTGAAATATCTGGCCGAACCGGCGGAAAACGGCGATATGGACGCGCAGTATATGGTCGGCATGATTTATCTGTACGGACTGGCCGGCGTCAAAAACAGTTATACGGCGCAAAAATGGCTGACTCTGGCGGCGCAGTCGGGACAAAGAGCCGCGCAGGAACAGCTGGCGTTTTTCTATCAGGACGACTTGACGCCTTTGTACAACCCGATTGATTCCTATTACTGGTTCAGCGTCATTATCGGCGATCACCCGGAATACCGCGAAAAAATGCAGAATATGGAATGGACTTTGCGCAGCCGCGGTCTGCTGTCAACGGCGCAAAGCATGCCCAGACCGGTTGAAAAACGGTATAAAGGCGTCGATTTCAACTCTTTATTTCCGCTGCGTTAAAAACGCATTGCCGAATTTTCCAGCCGTCTGATTTCATCGCGGATTTTGGCCGCCTGTTCAAATTCCAGATCCTCGGCCGCTTTGCGCATTTGTTTGGTCAGCTTGGCAATCGTATCCTTTAATTTCTTTTCGGAAACCAGCAGATCTTTTTCCTTGCCCTGCGGTAATTTGTCAACGCCTTCTTTTTCGCACAATTCCCGTAAAATATCGGCGACGTCGCGCTTGATCGTTTGCGGCACAATGCCGTGTTCGGCATTAAACTTTTGTTGTTTTTCGCGCCGGCGCGCCGTTTCGTCCAAAGCCCGCTTCATTGATTCCGTTATCCTGTCGGCATAAAGAATAACGCGCCCTTCCGCATTGCGCGCCGCCCGCCCGATCGTCTGGATCAAAGAACGTTCGGAACGCAGAAAACCTTCTTTGTCCGCGTCCAGAATGGCAACCAGAGCGCATTCGGGAATATCCAGCCCTTCGCGCAGCAGGTTGATGCCGACCAGAACATCGAAAACGCCCAGCCTTAAATCCCGGACAATCTCGATACGTTCCAGCGTGTCGATATCCGAATGCATATAACGGACTTTGACACCGTTTTCCGCCAGATAATCCGTCAGATCTTCGGCCATTTTTTTCGTCAGAGTCGTAACCAGAACGCGCTGCCCTTTTTCGGCGCAAAGGCGACATTCCGCCAGCAGATCGTCCACTTGCGACGAAACGGGGCGGACTTCGCACAACGGATCCAGCAGTCCCGTCGGGCGAATGATTTGTTCGGTAAATTCTCCATGCGTTTGATTCAGCTCCCACGATCCGGGCGTCGCGGAAACAAAAATCGTCTGCGGACGCATCTTATCCCATTCTTCGAATTTCAAAGGCCGGTTGTCCACACAGCTGGGCAGACGGAATCCATATGTTGCCAGAGTGCTTTTGCGGTTAAAGTCGCCGCGGTACATGCCGCCCAGCTGCGGGACGGAAACGTGGCTTTCGTCAACGAATAAAATCGCGTCTTTGGGCAGATATTCAAACAAAGTCGGCGGCGGTTCGCCCGGCGCGCGGCCGGTTAAATGACGCGAATAGTTTTCAATGCCTTTGCAATGCCCGGTCGCTTCCAGCATTTCCAAATCGAAACGGGTCCTTTGCTCAATGCGTTCGGCTTCCAGCGGTTTGTTTTCAGAAGTATAATAATACAAGCGCTCCTTTAATTCTTCGCGGATCGTCTTCATCGCCTGCGACAGCGCCGGACGCGGCGTAACGTAGTGGCTGGCCGGATAAACGGTAATTTCTTTTAATTCCAGTTTTTTTTCACCCGTCAAAGGATCAAATTCGGAAACGGATTCCAGCTCGTCGCCGAAAAAGGACAGCCGCCAGGCCAGATCTTCGTAGTGGGACGGGAAAATATCCAAAACGTCGCCTTTTAAACGAAACGTGCCGCGCGTAAAAGCCAGATCGTTGCGCTGATACTGCAAATCAACCAGCTGACGCGCGATTTCCCGAATGTCATACGACTGCCCCGCCTGCACTGTAAACGCCATCGACGAATATGATTCCACGCTGCCCAGACCGTAAATGCACGATACCGAAGCGACGATCACAACGTCGCGGCGTTCCAAAATATGCCGCGTCGCCCCGTGACGCATACGGTCAATCTGTTCGTTAATGGCGGAATCTTTTTCAATATACGTATCCGTACGCGGAATATAGGCTTCGGGCTGATAATAATCGTAATAAGAAACAAAATACTCGACGGCGTTTTCCGGAAAAAACGACTTCATTTCCCCGTACAGCTGGGCGGCCAGAATCTTGTTCGGCGCCAAGATCAAAGCGGGACGCTTCATTTGTTTAATGATCTGCGCCATCGTAAAAGTTTTTCCGGATCCCGTCACCCCCAGCAAAACCTGATCGCGTTCGCCGTTTTTCAAGCCGTTAATCAGCGCTTGAACGGCCTCCGGCTGATCGCCGGCGGGATCAAAAGCCGATACCAGTTTAAATTCGGCGGGATCCGTTGACGTCATCGGCTGATACATCGGAATGGTATTCACGTTAAACGTTCCTGATAAAAGTTGAATATCTTCTCTTATTTAGATAGACTGCCTACTGTTTTGCAAGAAGATAAAAGGAAAATAAATGCAAAAAAAGCAAATCTGCCCGCAGCTGCTGTTATTTACTTTGTTTTTAGCCGCCGGCGGGCTGATTTCCGCAATGCTGCGGTTTGAATTAACTTATGATCTGCTGCTGTATCATCACTATAACGGTTTTGCTTTTTTAAATAACCGGCTGACGACGGATATCGCTCCGGCGTCCGTCGCGACATATTATAATCCGCTGTTGGACGCGGTTTTGTATCTGTTAAATGATTTTTGCAAAGAGAACACAACACTTTATTGCTTTATCACCGGGCTGCCGTTCGGCTTTTTGATGTTTGTTTTATTTAAAATTTCACTATTGTTTTTCAATTTTAAAACAATCAGGGGAAAATGCTGCTGCGCCGCCTGTTTGATCATCGGAGCAACCGGCGTGGCAACTTGGTTCCAGATCGGCACATGTACTCATGAAATATTTTTGGCGGCTTTGGTTCTTTGCTCTCTTTATCTGTTGTTAAAGTATCCGGAATTAAAAGCCGTTTATCTGCCCGCCGGTTTTTTGTTGGGCGCGGCGGCAGGATTTAAACTGACCGCGGCAATTTACTGCGTATCAACGGGAATCACATTGATTCTGTCATATAAATCTTTGAACAGGCCGATTGTTTTGATTGCCCTGTTTACTCTGGGAGGACTGCTGGGATATTTGGCTGTCAACGGGTTTTGGGCCGTCATATTATGGCAGAATTTTGGAAACCCCGTTTTTCCGTTTTGGAACAAAGTTTTTAAATCTCCGTATTATCTGAATTACAATTACATTGATACGCTTCATCTTTACGGATTAAAGTGGTATCAGTTAGTGTTTCTGCCGTTTTATTTGATCAATCATTCATACTATGATCCCATTGCCTCTTTTCAGGAAATGACGGATTTCAGACTGGCAGCACTGTTTATTATCGGTATTATTTGCCCTTTAATCTTTTTAATTCGGAAACAAACGCCTTTTCCTCTTATAAAAAAAGTATTTTTATGGCTGTTTATTTCTTATGTTTTATGGTTAAACACATCGGGCAATCTGCGTTTTACCGTCCCGATCGAAACAATGGGAGCCATTCTTTTGGTCTACCTGTTTGCTTTTTTCCGGCCGCCGGTAAATATATTTGCGGAAGCTCTTTATTATTCAGCCGCAATCATTTTACTTTTCGTTTTTGTTTCAACAACTTTTATTTCCTATCCGTGGGGGATAAGAAAACAGGCAGCATTGTTGCAGGAAAGCGTTCTGCTGCCGGAAAATACCGTGCTGGAAATATACCATTTTCCTTTAGGCGCCATTGCCGCGGAAATTGCCAAAGTTAATCCGACGGTTCAGATCATTATGACGTCAAAAGGAAAAAAACGGCTGCCCGGCTGGGAAATTGCTTATATGGGAAAAATGAACGACAAGCGTATGAGTTTGATTGAAAACGCTTCCGCCCATGCCATACTGTTTACCGAAGCAAATAAGTTACCGGAAGGACACCCTCGTTTAAACCAATGGAACTGCCGTACATTAAAAATACCTGACCATTTGAAATCCATTTTGCTTTCAAATGTAAAACTGTGTTTTCCGCCGGAGATGAAAGAAAGCGTCATCATCAAAAAATAGCTCTTTACGCCCGATAACGACTAAAGTATGCTATCAACCGTTTTTCAATAATAAGGGGGTAAACAATGAGTATTGTCGCTGATCGTCTGCTGGCCGTCAAGCCGTCCGCCACTTTGGCCGTCACGACAAAAGCCAAAGAATTAAAAGCGCAGGGCGTCGACGTTATTGATCTGGGGGTCGGCGAACCCGATTTCCCGACGCCGAAACATATCTGCGACGAAGCGAAAGCCGCTCTGGACCGCGGTGAAACAAAGTATGTACCCGTTCCCGGCACGCTTGCTTTCCGCAAAGCAATCTGCGGCAAGCTGAAACGCGAAAACAACTTGGATTATACGCCCGAAGAAATTACCGTCAACTGCGGCGGCAAAGGTACTTTATTTAATATTATCATGGCAACCGTCAACCCGGGCGACGAAGTTATTATCCCCGCGCCCTACTGGGTTTCCTATCCCGATATGGTGCGCATCGCCGAAGGAACGCCCGTATTTGTCACGGGACAAGAAGAAACGGGATTTAAAATAACGCCGGCCGATCTGGAAAAAGCGATTACGCCCAAAACAAAATGGTTCATCATCAATTCGCCGTCCAACCCGTCGGGAGCGGCCTATACGCCAGACGAACTGCGCGCTTTGGCCGACGTAT
Source organism: Alphaproteobacteria bacterium (assembly GCA_051888155.1). Lineage (GTDB taxonomy): Bacteria > Pseudomonadota > Alphaproteobacteria > CAAGCB01 > CAG-977 > UBA11549. The sequence continues at coordinate 6,481 of JBJFAY010000030.1, read as the reverse complement.
TAAAGAAATATCCGCATGTTTGGATTATCAGCGACGAAATTTACGAACATATTGTCTATGACGGCTTTAAATCCGCCAGCATTGCCGCCGTCGCTCCGGAACTGAAAAACAGAACGCTGACGGTCAACGGTCTGGCCAAATCGTTTTCCATGACCGGCTGGCGCGTCGGATATGCCGCCGGGCCTGTCGAAGTTATCAAAGCGGCAAACAAAATCCAATCGCAAAGCACGTCTCATGCCGTTTCTTTCTGTCAGTCCGCCGGCGTTGCCGCTTTAAATTCGCCAATGGATTTCTTAAAAGAACGCAACGACATTTTCAAACAGCGCCGAGACATGGTTGCCGCCGAATTAAACGCGGTCAAAGGCGTATCCTGCCGCGTTCCCGAAGGAGCCTTTTACCTGTATCCGTCCGTTTCCGGCTGCATCGGTAAAAAAACGCCGGACGGCAAAGAAATTAAAACAGACACGGATTTTGTCACGTTCCTGCTGGAAAGCGAAGGCGTCGCCGTCGTTCCGGGAACGGCGTTCGGCCTGTCGCCGTATTTCCGTTTGTCTTATGCGACGTCTACGGAATTATTGGAAAAAGCCTGCGAACGCATTAAGCGTTTCTGCGATTCCTTAAGCGACGGATAAAGACGTTGAAAAAATGCTGAATCAGAACAATTAAAAAAACAGCGGGGAAATATCCCCGCTGTTTTTTATTCCGTTCTGAAATTAATAATTCTCCGCGGCAATTTCATAATATGCCTGCGGGTGCAGACAAGCCGGACAGACTTCGGGAGCTTCAAATCCTTCATGAACGTAACCGCATTTGCGGCAGCGCCATTTTTTCGGAATATCCCGCTTAAAGACACGGTCTTTTTTAATATTTTCCTGTAAAGCCCGGTAACGGTTGCCATGGAAAATTTCCGCGACAATAACGGCGCGATACATCTGCGCGATTTCAGGAAAACCTTCTTTTTCAGCCATTTCGGCGCACGCAGGATACAGATCTTTGTATTCGTGTTCTTCGCCTTTGGCCGCTTCGTCCAGATTTTCCAGCGTTGATCTGATCTGGCCGGCGGGATAAGCGCCCGTAATTTCAACGTCGCCGCCTTCCAGAAATTTAAACATGCGTTTGGCATGTTCTTTTTCCTGATCGGCCGTTTCCAGAAAAATCGCCGCGATCTGCTGATAACCTTCTTTTTCAGCGACGCGCGCCCAATATGTATAACGCATACGCGCTTGGGATTCGCCCGCAAAAGTCATTAAAAGATTTTTTTCCGTTTGCGTCCCTTTTACAGATTTCATTTAAATTTTCTCCTTTGCCAATTAATTGCTCCTATGGGATAAAGGGCGACAGATAAATCAGCCCGTTATCTATTTTGAACATTAATTCGACGCCGGCTTCACGCAGTTTCTTTTCATCAATCAGCGCATGGTCTTTGATCCTGACATGCAGTCCGCCGTCCTGCAGCCGTTCGCTGTTTTCGATGTTGTCCGTCCCGCCTAAAGCCTTTGTTACGGAATCGGACAAGGACACTTTTTGCGCCGTGGGGACGACGTCTGAGTGAACAGAACCGCCGGAGCGCAAAAATTCCTCCATATCCGTTTTCAAATTTTCGGAAGCCGTTCCGAAAACTGCCTGAACGCCGTTGCCGACGCGCATAACGCCCGTCGCCCCCAACGCTTTGAGCTTTGCATCGTCCGCTTTTGCGGGATCGTTCAGGATCAAACGCAGGCGCGTAATGCAGGCGTCAAGGTTTTTAATGTTCTCCCGCCCGCCGAAAGCATTGACCAGATGAGAAGCCATCGCCATCTTTTCCGCATGATCTTTCGCCGCGGAAACCTGTGCGGACGGTGCCGTTCCTTCTTCATCGCGTCCCGGCGTCTTCATGTCGAAAAACGTAATGAAAAATCGGAAAACAACATAATACAGAACAGCATAAACCGGTCCTAAAATAAAGATGATCCAAGGTTTGGTATCTAAAGCATAGAATAGAGCAAAGTCTATGGCTCCCTGAGAAAACGTATAACCGATATGCGCTCCGGCCAGATTAATAACGGCAAAAGCCGAACCGACCATAACCGCATGAATGAAATACAGCATCGGCGCGACAAACAAAAACGTAAATTCCAGCGGTTCCGTAATTCCGGTTAAGAAAGCCGTCAACGCTCCGGAAGCCATAATGCCGCCGACTTTCAGCCTGTTTTCCGGTTTGGCCGTATGCAAAATCGCCAAAGCCGCCGCGGGCAGACCGAACATCTTGATTAAAAAGCCTCCGCCCAAAATGCCGGCCGTCGGATCGCCGGCAAAGAAACGGGGAATATCACCGGTAACGATTTCGCCCAGCTTGTTCGTATACGATCCGATTTCAAAAAAGAACGGCACGTTCCAAATATGGTGCAGCCCGAACGGCAGCAGCAGGCGTTCGACAAAACCGTATGTCGCTCCGGCCACCGTCGGCGCGCTGTAAGCCGCCCACATCGAAAATTCATTGATTTTTTCCTGAATCGGCGGCCAAAAAACACTTAATACCGCCCCCAACACAATCGCCACCAGCGACGTAATAATGGGAACAGAGCGCTTGCCCGCAAAAAATCCCAGATACGGCGGCAGCTGAATCCGATAGAATCGTTTATACACCCAAGCGGCGACCACACCGATGAACAATCCGCCGAAAACGCCGGTCTGAATTGTTTTAATCCCCGCATTGGTCGAAACGATCCGGCGCGCGAAAGCAACGTCGTATTCCAAAGCCGAAGCCAAAACGCCCAGCGTTTCCTGACCTTCGGACACATGAAACCACAAAACGTCGGCCATAACGCCCATAGCGGCCTGCAGCACCAAAAAACCGACGACGGCCGCCAAAGCGGCGACGCCGTCGTTATCGGTCAGCCCCAAAGCCGTTCCTATCGCAAAAATCAACGGCATGTTATCAAAAATGACACTGCCGCTTTGGCTCATCACTTGCGGGATAACGGCGGGAATCCAACTGACTTCGGCATTTAAAAGCCCCGAACCGATCCCCAATAAAAGCCCCGCGACAGGCAGCACGGCAACAGGCAGCATCAGCGCTTTGCCGATTTGCTGTAAAAACATAAACGCTTTTTTCCACATGATCTTTTCTCCTATTCCTGAGCCGCCAGAAAATCTTTGATTTTTTGATGAACGTCGGCCGCTTTTTCCTGCCCGGTCAAAACCTGCGCCAAATCGCGGCATCGTTCAAAAGATAAAGAGCGGATACGGGCTTTAACAGCCGGAATGACGGGCGGCGCGACGCTTAATTCCCGCACGCCCAGTCCGACCAGAACGGGAACGGCGGTTTCATCACTTGCCATAGCGCCGCAGACGCCGACCCATTTGCCGGCTTTTTCCGCCCCTTCGACCGTCGCGCGGATCATACGCAAAACAGCCGGATGCAGCGCGTCGGACAAAGACGAAAGCAAAGCGTTTCCGCGATCCGAAGCCATCGTATACTGCGTTAAATCGTTCGTCCCGACGGAAAAGAAATCGACATACGGCGCCAAAATATCCGCCATCATCGCCGCGGCGGGAACCTCAATCATGATCCCCGTTTCGATCGGGGAAGAAACGCCCAGATTTTTTTGTTCTTCCGCAACAATCTGTTTTGCCTGCAGCAGTTCTTCCAACACCGTCACCATCGGAAACATGATGCGGATTTTCGTTTTATCCGCGGCGCGCAGAACGGCCCGGATCTGACTGCGGAACACATCGGGGTGCAGCAGGCTTAAGCGCAGACCGCGCACGCCTAAAAACGGATTGTCTTCCTTCGGCGTCGGCATAAAGGACAACGGTTTGTCCCCGCCGACGTCCAGCGTGCGCACAATCAGAGTTCTGTCATTACCCAGCGTTTCGGCAATCGCGCGGTAGACGGCCGTCTGTTCGTCTTCCGACGGGGGTTCCTTACGTCCGGAAAACAAAAATTCCGACCGCAGCAGGCCGACGCCTTCGCCGCCCAGAGCCACAACTTCCTGCGCACCTTCAATACCGGCAATGTTGCCGCCGACTTCCAAACGGACATTATCCGTCGTAACGGCAGGCTCTTCTTTGCTTTCCAGCAGTTCGGCACGCATTTTGCGTTCGGCCTGTTCCTGACGGGCGGCCGCCTGTTTTTCGGCTTCCGCGGGGTTAAGGCGCAGCTCGCCTTTTGTGCCGTCCAGCAAAACGGGAGTGCCGTTTAATATGTTCAGCACATTCGGCGACAAGCCGGACACGGCCGGCAGCAAAAGCGAACGCGCCAGAATTGCCGCATGCGACGACGCGCCGCCGCCGACCGTCGCAAATCCGACAACTTTTTCCCGATCCAGCGACGCCGTATCTGAAGGCGACAAATCATGCGCGATTAAGACCGCGTTTTCCGGCAGGCTGAGTTTTTGTTCCACCTCTCCGGTCAAAAGCCGCAAAACCCGTTTGCCCACGTCGCGCAGGTCGTTCGCCCGTCCTGCCAGCAGTTCGTTTTTCATTTCGGCCAACGCCGCGGCCTGTTTATTAATCGTCTGCTGCCAGGCAAAAGCGGCGCTGCGTCCCTGATCAATCAATTTTTCGGACTCCGTCAGCAGTTCCGGATCCGCCAGCAGTTCCTGATGCGCCGCGAAAATCGCGGCTTTGTCGCTGCCGGCGGTTTTCTGCGTTTGTTCAAACAAATCGCTCAGCTGTTGCCCGGCTTCCGCCAGCGCCGCGGTCAGTTTTGACTTTTCCTCACCCGGCGTCGCGCCGAATTCCTCGACTTCGATCGCAACGTCTTGCAGCTGGACAACAACGCCGACAGCCGCGCCGGGAGAAGCGGACACTCCGGAAAATACGCCGTCTTTGTCCTGACTTTTAGAAACGGCCGCCGGTTTCGCCGCCGGCAGTTCAACGGACTTTGTCAAATCTTCTCCCAATCCCGTTTCAATCAGAGGAATCAATTTTTTCATCGCGTTTTCCGCATCGGAACCGTCGGCCGTCAAACGAACGCGGTCGCCTTTTTTAACGTCCAGCCCCATAACGGCGACCAGACTTTTGGCATTGGCGGTTTTACCGTTGCAATGCAGGAAAATATCGCTGTCGAATTGTTTAGCCGCGCTGACCAAAACAGCTATGGGACGGGCATGCAGACCGGCAGGATTTTTAATCTCTATTTCCCAAGATTCCGTGTGAACGCCGGCAGAAGACACAGACGGCGCCGTCATTACATTATCTTTTAATTCAACTTTTAAAATAACGTCTTTTCCGGCGCGGACGTCTTTGTTGACTTCGGCCGTTATGCCGGCGGTCTTGTCCATATTGGCGATCACGATTTCGGTCAACAGGCTTTTGCCGTTTTGTTCAATCAGATCCCGGTCAAATGCAATCAGAGAATCTCCCGTTTTAACAGCCCGGCCGACGGCGGTTTTCAAATCAAACCCTTCGCCTTTTAATAAGACCGTATCCAGACCGATATGTATCAGCACCTCAATGCCTTGCGGCGTTTGAATCGTCAGCGCATGACGAGCGGAATGAATATTGGCGACGGTTCCGTCGCAAGGCGCGCACAAAACATATGACGACGGGGCGACGGATATCCCGTCACCGATTGTTTTTTGAGCAAAAACCAGATCGGGAACCGTTTCAATCGGAACCGTTTTCCCTGAAACCGGAGCGTAAATTTCCAACACTTTGTTTTCAATCATTTATTTCCCCCGTCAAAAATGTTTTTTCCAGTCTAAGCCGGAAAAATACGGTTTCATATACAACAACAAGTTTACATCATAACATAAAAAATTCGTTTTACGAAAGGTTTTAGCCGGCAAAAGGGCTATCCAAAACGCGGGAATGCTGATATAGTCTTTCAGATATTCGGCTTGATTCGGAAATACAAGGAGCAACAAATGACTTTTATTAAAAACTTTATTGCCGATTTAAAAGAAGATAAAGTCCGCGCCGCCGCTTTGTGCCTTTGCCTGGCATTGTTCGTCTGGGTCGGTTTTTTCAAAACGTCCGGCAGCGATCTGATGCCGGCGGACAGTACGGGCAGCGTTCAGCTGTACCATACGAACGGCTGTCCGCATTGCGCGCAGGCAATCGAGTTTATAGATACTCAGTTACAAACCGAATTTCCGGCAAAAATCATTCAAAAATTAGAACTGTCTGAAATTTCCGCGCAACAGCGCGGCACTTTTTTGGAATTTGCCGAACAACATAATATCAAAGGCGTTCCCGTTTTAAGATCCGGCGACGTTTTTGTCGTCGGTTTCAACGCCGATTCTTATCGTTCTTTGATGAAAGGCGAATTAAAGGAAAACGAAACGCACGCATCCTGCGCTTACGGTGAAGGCGGCGACTGCGAAGCCCCTGAAGAGTTGGGCGAAATCACGGCCGAAGACATCGCCAAAGCACTGGGCAAAGAACCGCCCAAACCCAGCCGGATCGTCGATCTGCCTTATTTCGGCGAAATCGACGTCTTCCAGGAATCCATTCCGTTCCTGGCTATTGTGCTGGGATTGGTCGACGGCTTTAA
>JBJFAY010000029.1:0-6571 GCA_051888155.1 Alphaproteobacteria bacterium | reverse complement strand
GACAAACTTGTTTTATTGATATTCATATCGTTTTCCTTTCGCGTTGGCGGTAACACCGCGGTAACCTGATTCGGAAAAGGCTTGTAAAAAAAGGAGAGTTTTAATGAAAAATCTTTTAACTTTTTTGACTGTTGTTTTTATATCTTCTTATGCAACGGCAGCAGAACCGCAAAATACCGGATTACGTCCCTATCTTTCAATGAAAGTCGGAACAACAAATGTCTCATTAAAAGATTCGTATGGATATACGCTTGATAAAGACGGCGTACAGACAACAGGCGGTGCAATCGGGTTGACGGCAGCGGATCAGATACGGTTTGAAATTGAATTTTTGCATTATGATGAGATTTCAAATGACTTCTATAAACGGAATGTATCTTCGCTTTTGGCAAATATTTTTTATGACATTACGCAATCAACTGTTCGCCCGTATATCGGTTTTGGTGCCGGCACCGCTTATATTGAAGAAGAAAATCGTAGATGGATATCGGAAGAAACGACATTAGCTGCAGCGGTTCATTTCGGCGTTTCTGTTCATTTCAACGACAATGCGGCTATTGATTTATCCGGCAGAGCTTCATATTTCGGCGAAACAGACTTTTTTAAAATAGATCAGTCTTCTTTTAGCGCTTTAGCCGCTCTCAGATTTTCATTTTAAAGGAGAAAATTCATGAAATTTATGATTATCATCTCCTTGCTTTTTTTAGGGGCTTGCGCTCCTTTAGGGCCGCAATTTGAAAAATTAGCAGAACCGGAAAAAGATTCTGCTTTGATTTATTATTATCGTCCCGGTCTTATCATCGGCGGCGCAGTCAGATACGATGTTCATGAAAACGGAAAACGCATCACAACCCTGTATAACGGCGGATACACATTTCACAAAAGTCATGTCGGAAACAAACATATAGACGCCACGACCGAAACAACGTCAGTATTAGATTTCACAGCAGAAAACAATAAACGTTATTTTGTCCGCGGGCAGGTTGGCATGGGAATATTGATAGGCCGTCCCAAATTAACTTTGGTAGATGAAAAAGAAGCCATAGAAGAAATTAAAGACTGCCGTTTCATCTTGGAAGACGATGAAAACATAATATCGGGCGAATAAAATAAAACAACCGCCGAAGAAAGCTTTGGCGGTTGAAAAATGTTACCTGACAATCATTACATCGCCATTTTTTTTCCGGCCAGAATGTGGACGTGCAAATGCGGGACTTCCTGCCCGCCGTCGCGTCCCGTGTTCATTACCAGACGGTAACCGCCGTCAACCAGGCCCTGTTCTTTCGCTACGGCGCCGACAGCTTTGAAAAATCCGGCGATTTCTTCCGCGGGCGCGTTTGTGCTGAAATCCGAAAAATCCGTGTACGATCCTTTCGGAATCACCAGCAGATGTACGGGCGCTTTGGGGTGAATGTCTTTAAACGCAATCGCGTAATCGTCTTCATAAATCTTGTTGACGGGAATATCTCCCTTTAACATTTTGGCAAAAACATTGTTTTCATCATAAGTTTTCATTTTTTACTCCTTCGGCCGTGAATTTTTTTCCGCTATACCGGAAATGCCTTCCCTTTGTTCCAAAACCTGAAATACGTCGTCGGGACAAACGCCCGCGTCCGCCCACAAAACGCATAAATGATACAACAAATCCGCGCTTTCCGAAACAACGTGTTCTTTATCTTTCGACATCGCCGCAATGACGGTTTCCACGGCTTCCTCGCCGACTTTCTGCGCAATGCGGCCGGTTCCCTTTGAAAACAGTTTCGCCGTATATGATGTTTGCGGATCGGCACCTTTACGGCTTTGAATCGTTGAAAACAAGCGGATTAAAACTTCTGAAGACATTTATTCTTCCCCTTTTAACAGCCGGACGGCTTCGCGCACGGTAAAGCGGTTGTCGTAAACTGCCCGTCCCGCGATGACTCCGGCAATATTATTTTGTTCTTCTTTTTTACAGGCTTTTAAGTCGTCCAGCGAAGAAATCCCGCCGGACACGATGACGGGCGTGGAAACGGACCGCGCCAGCTGAACCGTCGCCGTTAAGTTCGGCCCCTGCAGCACGCCGTCGCGCGCAACGTCCGTATAAATAATTGCGGCGACGCCGGCGGATTCAAATTGACGCGCCAGATCAACCGCTGTCATTTCAGATTTTTCCGCCCAGCCTTCAACGGCGACAAAGCCGTCTTTGGCGTCTATACCGACGGCAATTTGTCCCGGAAATTCCCGGCAGGCTTTTCTGACAAAATCCGGATCCCGCAGAGCAATCGTTCCCAGAATAATGCGCGCGACGCCTTTTTCCAGCCACATCTTAATTGTTTCAAGCGTACGGATTCCGCCGCCCAGTTCAATTTTAACGTCAACGGCTTTTAAGATGTTTTCGACAGCCTGCGCATTAACCGGCTTTCCGGCAAAAGCGCCGTCCAGATCGACGATGTGAATCCATTCCGCTCCTTGCGCGGCAAATGATTCCGCCTGCGCCGCGGGGTTGTCGTTAAATATGGTCGCCTGCGCCATATCGCCTTGTTTCAAGCGGACGCATTTTCCTTGCTTTAAATCAATCGCGGGCAACAGATACATAGTGATATCCTTTAAAAGCTAAAACATTTTTTAATGTTTTTCTGATTATGTAAGATAGACTGAATCAATATATAAAGGTATCTGATGAAATTGAAACATTTTTTCTTTATTTTTCTGATTTTATGCTTATGTCAGATGCCTTCCGCCGTTTCGGGAAAGACGGAAACGACGGTTGTTATTGATGAATCCGGGGCGGTTCCGGTTTATGATTCGGCGTCTTCGGAACTGGCGGAACGTTTGTTTACGTTTGACGCCCGTTTGGCGCCGATCAAGCTGGAATATGTGGATTTCAAGATCAACCGCAACAGGACGGCCGACGAGTGGGGAAAAGATATCGGACGGTATAATTTCAAGCTGTTCGGCTGTAAAAGAGCGGAAAAGAACATTGTTTTAAACGAAGGCCGCGCAATGCGCCGCGATATGAAGTTTGACAATGTCTTTTTCGAAGAAATGAACGAACTGTTCCCCGTGATCGTGCGCAAAGACAATCCTTATTACCCGTATTCCATCAGCGCCGAAAGGCCGGATCTGCTGCCCGGATACATTATCACGGCAGAGATCAAAGACCTGTTTATCAACGTGTGCGACCAGTACGACTGGCGGACCAGAACTTATTCGCACCTGCGCAGCGGGTCGGCGGAAATTCAGGTTTTATGGCGCGTCATGACGCCGTTTAACCGCAAATTGTACTGGGAAGACGTTACCCGCGGTTATGCCGAAATTCAAGCGCCCGTCCGTGACGGAGAAATCCGCTTGATCGAAAAAGCTTTTGCCGACGCTTTGGTGCGCGTTATCGGCATGCCGGGATTTATGCAGACGATGCGCAGCGTTCCGGATCCCCGCGATCTGGAAAAAGCTAAAGCGGAATTTGAAGCGCTGGCTTATGAGCATAAAAAATATAAGAAATTACAGTCTTCTTACCGGCGCAAACGCATGATTTTTTACAGCGAACGCGAACGTGAACGGATTTTAAGCGATCTGGAAAAAATTACGGGCGGCGATCGGAATCTGGCCGGAGAATTGGAAAAAGGCACCGGCGCCCTGCATACGCTGGAAGAACTGGAACGTAAGCTGGCCGAAGGAGAAACTTTGGATCCCGAACAGCTGGAACGTCTGGAACAGGCCCGACGCGAACTGAGGCAGCAGGTGATGGGCGGATCTGATTTAAGCGGCAGAGAACTGGCAGATGACAGTGCCGCCGACGGGCAGACAGGGCGCGGATTGGGTGATTCAATGGGATCCGGTATTCTGGCGCGCGGACTGACGGACAAAGATGACGGCAGCGGTTACTATGCCCGTCTGTTAAAAGAACCTCCCCTGGAAAGAGGGCTGTTCGGTCGTATTCTGCCCGTTATTCCTCTGGCGCGTTTTTTTGAAGGTTACACTCTGTCTTCCGGCTTGGGATTGGAAAGAGAAGACAGCAAATTAGGTTTTGTCGTATCGCCCGTCGACGGCTGGATCACGATTGACAACCAAAAACCGTTCCGTTACTTATCCCCGATCCGCCTGTACCGTATCCGGTCCAGCGTTGTCGCCGTTACAAACGAAGAAGAAGTCGGTTCGGGATTGGTTATTTCGCCGTCTTTGGTTTTGACGAATTACGAAACGGCCAGAAAAACAACATTCGTTAAAACGGAATTTTTGGACGGCCGTGTCGCTTCGGCAATGGTCTTGCGCGTTAATAAGGATAAAGACGTCGCGTTACTGTACATGCCGCCGACAGAATTTGACGAATATAACTGGCCGATTCCCCTGCGTCTGGATCTGCCGGAAGTCGGCGAACCGTTTTACGCTATCGGCACGCCGATGCGCGGCGGATTTGAAGGGGCGCTGGAAAAAGGAAAAGTCGCCGGATACCGTTTCAGCGATACCGGCGTTGACATCTTAACCAACACAAACGTTCAAAGCGTTTCGCTGGGCGGTATTCTGGTTGATGAAAACGGCAACGCGATCGGGCTGGCTCATGCGGGCAAAAGTCTGATTGAAAGCCGGGACGGCTTTATTCCCATCGGCGACGCTTTTGATTCGTTAAAAGTCCGGATCCGCGACCGCGATATGGACGAAACCCCGACACAAAAAGCGCGGCGGCTGCGCAAAATGCGTGAAAATTACATTAAATAGCCGGATCGGAGCAAACCAGACGGTATCCTTCGCCGCTGCCGGTTAAAAACGAAATCCCCGTTGTTTCCAGTTTTTGGCGCAGACGGTAAATATGCGTTTCCAGCGTATGAGTCGAAACGCCGTCGCCGTATCCCCAGATTTCGCGCAGCAGCGTTTCTTTGTCCACCGGTTTGTCGCAGCCGTAAAGATAGTTTAAAATAGCGGCTTCTTTTTCAGTCAGTTTAATTTCGGAATCTTTATAACTTAACGTTTTTCCGGCAAAATTAAACTTCCAGCACCCCAAAGCGACAGAAGCGCCTTCGCTTTGTTCAAATTGAGCCGCCGCGGCAATTAAAGCCGTTAAAAAGACGGACAGGCGCACCGGTTTTTGAAACGTTTGAATATCTTCGGCTTCAAAAGGCTGCGCCGTTAAGTAAAAAACGGGCGCGCCGTTTTTTACGGCGGACAACAACTGATGTTGTTCCGGCGTCGGATCGTCAATGATCAAGGCGGAAAAAACTTCATTTTCAATAAAGTTTACCGCTTCGTCAAAGGAACTTGTTTCCACGACTTCCTGAGCGATTTCCAATACCCGGATTTCGCCGGCCAGTGCTTGGCGGGGTTTTTCCCGGGGCGAATAAATTAAGATTTGACGCATTTTTTTCTCCGAAAACAGCAGGAAGTTGACAGACTGATATCATAAAAGAGCTTTTCTTTTTTTTAAACAAAAATACTTGGCACGCATATTGCATTTTTGAAATCAGTTTAAGGGAGGACAAACATGTTAAATACGGAATTTACTGTTGATATGGCTGTCTGGCAGGACGGTGTGACCTTTCAGTCCGCTTTGGCGTCCAAGCCGGCGGAACAATTCGAATTGCCGAAGACAATGCGTCAAAGCCTGTTTGCGGAAGAATTGAACGGTACGGCCGAAACGACGCCGGCGGCCGGTGCGCCGCATCAGGCAGTTCGTCCCGAACCGGCGAATGTTCAACAGATACAGGCGCCCGTTTTATTGACCGCACAGGAAAAAACCATACAAAAACCGGCGGATCTTTCTTCCGATGTTCCGGAAATACCGGCCGCTTTAACAGATGTGGAAGATTTAACTCCGTTTGTTGTCAGCGCGGACACCGTTAAACCGGGCAGCCGTTTAAACGAACAACTGGAAAGGACGACTTTTTCCCAAAAGTCAAATAAACTGATCGGCACGCAATCACCTTATAACATGTCCGAAGAAAAGGCGGCCGCCCGCGAAACAGCCAAAAATTCAAGGACTTTAAAAGGTCCCGGCGACGCCAAAGTTTTTCCGATGGACACGGCGGCGCGTTATCGTAACAATCAAACAAAATTCGGGGTTGCTCAACCGTTGACGGCCAGCGCGTCGGATCAGGCCAAACAACTGCGTATCGAGGAAATGCATCAACAGGCCAAAGCCAGAACAATTAACGAAATCAACACGTCGCTGGCGCAAAAACCGGCGGCAGCAAAAACGCCCGTAGATATTGAAGCCGTTCGTTCTCAGGTCAGTACGGAGGGATTTGGCTATAAGCGCGATAATCTGCCTTTGGCGTCGTCGGAAAAGGTATCGCCGGCCGCCTCTTGGTTTCCGGAAGCCATGACGCGCCAGCTGGACGCTTATGAAGCGGCGCATAAAATGGCGGCGCAATACGGAGCGGCGGAACGGAAAACAGGAACGGATTTAAACGTGTAACACCGGTCTGTTCAAAAGGATTGTCGTTTTTTGTATTTGAACGCACGTCAAATACTGAAAAGTGTTTTTTACCGATAAAATCGGCCGCCTGATTTACACTCTTTCAGTCTTTAGATCATAAAATAAAGACCGTTCATACAACTCCGATAAAGCAAGAGGAATTGAAAGAATCATACAGAACCA
>JBJFAY010000028.1:0-6581 GCA_051888155.1 Alphaproteobacteria bacterium | reverse complement strand
ATTAACGCATGTACGTCGCGTGAAACAACGTCTTATTATATTAAGGTGTTGAAAGAAGACGCGGCTTTGGCCGTTGATATTCTGGCGGATATTTTGTTGAATTCGACTTTTGATCCGGAAGAATTTGAACGTGAAAAAGCCGTTGTTTTACAGGAAATCAGCCAGTCGGTCGATACGCCGGACGATATTATTTTCGATTATTTTCAAACCTGCGCTTTTCCGGATCAGCCGGCAGGCAGGCCGGTTTTGGGCTCTGTTGAAACAGTTAAGGGAATCAGCCGGGAAATGCTGGATTCCTATATGAAGACAAACTATACGCCCAAAAGAATGGTCGCTTCCGCCTGCGGTAAGATTGACCATGACGACTTTGTCCGCATGATTGAAAAATCTTTCGGATCCATGACGGATAAAGATGGTCTGACGGCGCCTGACGCCGTTTATAAAGGCGGAGAATACCGCGAAGATAAATCTTTGGAACAGGTTAATCTGATTTTGGGATTCCCGGGCGTGTCGGTTTGGGACGACGATTATTATACGGCGCATGTTTTATCGACGATTCTGGGCGGAGGTATGTCTTCGCGCTTATTTCAGGAAATACGAGAAAAACGCGGCTTGGTATATTCTGTTTTTTCATTCAATGCCGCGGCGATCAAAGGCGGGCTGTTCGGTATTTATGCCGGAACGGGCAAAAAAGAGGCCGCCGAGCTGATGCCTGTACTCTGTGACGAGCTTTTGAAAATCAGACAGTCCGTGACGCCGGAAGAATTAAACCGGGCTAAAGCTCAGTTAAAAGCCGGCATATTAATGTCAATGGAAAGTCCGACGTCGCGCGCCGAACAAAATGCCGCTCAGCTGTTGGCGTTCGGCCGGCTGAAAGATAAAGAAGAAATTGTGAATAAAATTGTCAATACGACGGCGGACGACGTGACCGCTCTGGCCGAACGCATGTTTTCCCGAACTCCTTCTCTGGCCTGTTTGGGACCTGTCAAGCATGTTATGTCTTATGATAAATTGGTGCAGATGCTGAAATAAAAAAAAGGAGCTTTTGCCCATGGACCGTGACGACGAAATTCTGATGCAGATGATCGCAGTCGGTAATGCGCTGAAAGTAACGGCCGTTCATGCGGCGACTGGTACGGAAGTTTCTTTTATGGCGCCGAAAAATACGCCGATGCTGTCATTGAAAATGATGGCCGGAAAAAAGCTGGAATACGTAATGAAGAAAAACAATCAGTCCTAGCCAAAAGCGTTTGATTGTGTTACTAGAAAACTGAAATTTTTTTAAGAAAGGAAATTCGCATGTCGAAAAATGTCGCGCTTGCTTCGGATCACGGCGGTTTTGAATTGAAAAATCTGCTGGCTGAAAAACTGAAAAAAGACGGTTACGACGTTTTGGATCTGGGAACGCATACAAAAGATTCCGTTGATTATCCCGATATCGCCGCGCTGATGGCCGACGCAATCAAGACCGGCAAAGCCGAACGGGGGATTTTATTGTGCGGCACCGGAATCGGAATCAGTATTGCGGCTAATCGTTTTCCGTTTATTCGTGCGGCGTTGGTGCATGACGCTTTCGGCGCGCGGTTGTGCCGCCAGCATAATGACGCCAATGTATTGGTGTTGGGCGGGCGCACAACGGGTGTGGAAGTCGCTTATGAGTGTGCGGATATTTTCCTGAATACCGCATTTTTAGGGGATCGTCACGCGCGCCGCGTTGAAAAACTGTCCCATATGTGCTGAAAGGGTTTTATTCGAATGACAAATTCATTTTTTACAACGCCGTTGAAACAGGCAGATCCCGATTTGTATGCGGGAATTATCAAAGAATTGCGCCGCCAGCAAAATCAAATCGAACTGATCGCTTCGGAAAATATTGTATCCAAAGCCGTTTTGGAAGCGCAGGGAACGATTTTGACGAATAAATATGCGGAAGGCTATTCCGGCAGACGGTATTACGGCGGCTGTGAATTTATCGATATCGCGGAAAATCTGGCGATAGAGCGGGCGAAAAAATTGTTCGGCGCCGAATTTGTCAACGTTCAGCCGCATTCGGGCGCTCAGGCAAACGGAGCTGTTCAGCTGGCTTTACTGCAGCCGGGCGATACGCTGATGGGTATGTCTTTGGACGCCGGCGGTCATTTGACGCACGGGGCGGCGCCCGCTTTGTCGGGAAAATGGTTTAACTCCGTTCAGTACGGTGTGCGCCAAGAAGACGGGCGCATTGATTTTGAACAGGTGGAACGTCTGGCCAAAGAAAATAAACCTAAACTGATTATTGCCGGCGGTTCGGCTTATCCGCGCGCGATTGATTTTGCAAAATTCCGCGCGATCGCGGACGAAGTCGGCGCTTTGTTAATGGTTGATATGGCTCATTTTGCGGGGCTGGTTGCCGGCGGCGTTCATGAAAACCCGTTGAAATATGCCGATATTGTGACGACGACAACGCATAAGACGCTTCGCGGTCCGCGGGGCGGCATGATTCTGACAAACCGCGAAGATCTGGCTAAAAAGATCAATTCCGCTGTTTTCCCCGGATTGCAGGGCGGACCTTTGATGCACGTCATTGCCGCCAAAGCCGTTGCTTTGGGAGAAGCGCTGAAACCTGAATTTAAGGAATATGCCGAAAACGTTGTCGCCAATGCCAAAGTTTTAGGGGAAACGCTGATATCGCGCGGATTAAATCTGGTGTCGGGCGGAACGGATACGCACTTGGTCTTAGTTGATCTGCGTCCGAAGCATCTGACCGGAAAACTGGCGGAAAAGAGTTTGGAACGCGCGCGTATGACGTGCAATAAAAACGGTATTCCGTTTGATCCCGAAAAGCCGACGGTAACGTCTGGCGTTCGTCTGGGAACGCCCGCCGGCACGACGCGCGGTTTTAAAACGGAAGAATTCAGACAGGTCGGCAATTTAATCGGCGACGTTTTGGACGCTTTGTCCGAAAATCCGCAGGATAATACCGCCGCCGAAGAAAAAGCCGGAAAATCGGTGCTGGAATTGTGCGCGCGTTTCCCGATTTACGAAGGTTTAATGGAGGAATAGCCGATGCGTTGTCCTTTTTGCGGATTTGAAGAAACGCAGGTAAAGGATTCCCGTCCCAGCGAAGACAATTCGGCAATTCGCCGCCGGCGTTTCTGTACGGCATGCGGATCGCGTTTTACTACGTTTGAACGTGTGCAGCTGCGTGAATTGACGGTCATTAAAAAAGATAAAAGCAAAACGCCGTTTGACCGCGACAAGTTGCAGCATTCAATTACGATCGCGGTCAGAAAGCGTCCGATCAGCCCGGAACAGGTTGAATTGATTGTCAACAGTATTCAGCGCCAGCTGGAAGTATCCGGCGAAAGCGAAATACCGTCCGATCAGATCGGAGAGATGGTAATGGAAGCTTTGTCCGCTTTGGATCCGGTGGCCTATGTGCGTTTTGCTTCGGTTTACCGCGATTTCAGGGAAGCCAAAGATTTTAAAGCTTTTATCAGCAGTCTGGAGGCCGTTGCCGAAGCCGGCCCCTTAAAAGGAGAACAAGATGTCTAAAGTTAAAACCAACCGCAGTTCTTCACGCCTGGCCGCCGTTCAGGCGTTGTACCAGTATGCGTTTGGCGAAAAAACAATTGATGAGATTGCCCGGGAATTTATGGCCGGCGATATCGGCCGCGAAGTGATTGAAGAAGACGAACAGGCCGGGACGGAAATTTTTGTTCCCGTTATACCGGCTGAACCGACGTTATTTGCGGGGATTTTATCATCGTATGCGCAGAATACAGACCGGATTAATGAAATGATCAACGCTTCCTTTGCCGAAGACTGGTCGTCTGACCGCGTTGAGCTGACATTAAAAGCTATTTTACAGGCCGGAACGGCTGAACTGATGGCCTATCCCGAAACGCCTGTCGCTATTATTATCACGGAATACATTGATATAGCCAAAAGCTTTTATTCCGGTCCGGAAGTCAAAGTCACTAACGGTATTTTAGACCGTCTGGCAAAGATTTTACGCGAATCTTAAAAAATTATCTGCCGCGTTTATCTTCAATCATAGGCGCCGGTTCGGACAAATCGGCGTCATTTGTTTCTTTTACGCTGAATTCCGGTTCAATGTCCCGCGGACGCTCTTTAAAGGGACGGGAAACGTAAAAAGGCCAGAAAGCTTTTTTCCAAAACACAAAAGAAGCGGAAGTACCGAATAAGAATAAAAATAAATAAGCCAGATACGGCCAGAAAAACAATAACACAGCCAGGATTGGCGGCCAGTTCCACACGGCGACGGCGCCGTAAACGCCGGCTAAAGGCCCGACGGCCGGAATAAATACCAACATCAGCGCCGCAAATCCTGCAAATATCCAATGCAGTCCGAAAAAATGCATAATACCGTCAATGCTGGCAATTAATTGCAGCAGACTGATTAAAATATATGCCGCAATGAACAATACCGGTAACTTTAGAATCATTTTTTTATCCTTTTTGTTCATTTTATCCCTTTGTAAATGAAAAAAATATAAGTTTGTTGTTGGTAATAAAATTTTAAAGATGTAGAGTTATTCTAAACTTTCCAAGATCAGGAAGGAAACATGAGGAAAATTATTCAGGAAAAACTTTACTTTGTTTTTCGGGATTCTGACGGAATACTGGGCTTTACAATCCGGTGTTATGAAGGCGAACCCGTTAATCCGCGTTTTTTGTTCGACGGTAACAAGCAAGTGTTTTTGCTGCGTCGTCCGGGACAGATCATTTCTTTGGATTCGCTGGGGGAAGAATTCGTCGCGCTTTTGCTGACTTCTCAAAAAGTTCGTTTTTTAGAAACGCCGGAAGATTCTTCTGAAATTGTGCGTCAGTATGATATTCCCGTAACAAAGATAGAAAGTATTCTGTTATCGGAAACGCAAATCGTTCCGTCGGAGGAACCTTTTTTTACCGAATTGCTTCATTCGGCTTAGGTTCGTTCAAAATACCGGTATCTGTTTGAAAAAGCCGTTTCAGCGGCTTTTTTATTATCTGCCAGCCGTTTTTCCAACGGAGTTAGAAAGTCGCTTTTTAAATCTTCCAAACCGCGCAGATAATCCGACAGATCGTCTGATTGTAAATTCTGAGCCAGCCGGGCTGTTTCAGCGGCGAAATCAGCTTCTTTTTTTAAAATCAGTGTTAAAATTTCGTATTCTTGAGTCACGGTTGTTTTTTTTCAATCTTGTTATAACATAATGTTATTTTATTTTAAAAAAAATGTCAACCGTGAAATTGAAACGGCCGGGATAACAATTTTTTTATGCTTTTCCGAGCGGTCTAAAAAGAGGAAAAGCCGAAAGGAGTTATCCTTCCGGCTTTTTTTATTTTTAAGCGGTATTAGAATGCGAAACGCAGACCGCCGTAAAATTCATTTGATTTGATTTCTTTTCCCAAATCCTGGAAACGGTATCCGAGATCGAAAGCGATATCTCGGGTGATATCGTATCCGACGCCGACTCCGCCGCCCCAAGAGAATTTATAATGTGTTTTTGCTGAAGTATTCGCATCGTTTAAACGCAGTCTGGACGCGCCAACCTGCAGATTGACGAACGGACGGAAAGCGGTTCCTGTCTGAATGTCGTAATATCCGTTGACCATCAGGCTCATCGTGTCGACTTTATGCCGGGTGCCGATATAATCGCCTTTGATTTTGTTACGATAAGTATATTCCAGTTCAGTACGGAATTCATTTAACTGCATACCCAAAGCGGCGGATCCTTCCCATGCATTTTTGTCAATGTGGTTTTTTAACATTGCCAAACCGGTTCTGATGGCGACATAAGGACGATCGCCACAGGGTTCCTGAGCTTTGGCCGTGGATACGCAGGCCGAAAAGGCGATGACGGAAGCTACGGTTCCGAAAAGGACTTTTTTAAGCAACATATTTTTCTCCTTCACTGTTCAATAATACATATATATGTACTTAAAAGAGTATTTATCGAAATAAACAACTCTTCATAACCGACTATGTTACTGTTTTGATTGATTTTGTCATTATGCCATTTCAGGCATAATACAATAGAATTTATTCCTGCTCTATTGTATATATTCTGTTTGATTATTTTCTTTATTCAGGCCAAGATCTTTCTTTATTTTATCCATTGTGTTGCAATCAATTTCTTTATAAGAATAAAAATCGTACTTTCTTTTTAATTCCGCCCAGACAGAATTCGGGTGGCGCTTTTGCTGTCTGGAAAGACTTTTAACATATTGCTTGAGTGTTTTTACTTCGGAAAGAGAAGATATGCATCTTTCGGTTGTATTGATTTGATTTTCAAAATTATGACGCGAAGAGGGGATTAAAAAAAGAGCAGGCAGAAAATAAAACCTGCGAAAGGGGCGTTTTTTTTCTTTTTATCCCAAACAATATACTGTGATTTTCCTGCAGAAATAATGTTGTTGTTTCCGTTTACGGAAATGAAAACCGCTTTTCCCCGATCGTTTACAGCCGGATTATTTTCCGGCGATTTGCTCTGATGCTGTTCTGTCGGTTCACACAGCAGATTTTTTAACGAATTCAAACGTGCTTCAAATGTATCTGGTTTTGGTCTATTATCTTGTTTTATCATGCGACAGCCTCT
>JBJFAY010000027.1:0-6596 GCA_051888155.1 Alphaproteobacteria bacterium | reverse complement strand
GTCTGTTATTTCGCGCCGCACCCGCCGTATATGACGGGGCAAAGCCTTGATGAAATTAAAAATATGATCCGCGTGTTTCATGACGCAGGCATTGAAGTCTTTATGGACGTTGTTTACAACCATACGGGCGAAGGAAACCAGATGGGGGTTACTTTGTCTTTCCGCGGTATAGACAATGCCGTTTATTATCGTCTGCGCCGCGATAATCCGCGTTATTATGAAGATACGACCGGCTGCGGCGCTTCTTTTAACGTAGAACACCCGCGCGTTATTCAGCTGGTTATGGATTCTCTGCGTTACTGGGTTGAACAAGTGCATATTGACGGTTTCCGTTTTGATCTGGCGCCGACTTTGGCTCGGACGGGAACGGGATTTACGAATACGGCCGGTTTTTTGACGGCCGTACAGCAGGATCCCGTGTTACAGCGCGTTAAAATGATAGCGGAGCCGTGGGATATCGGGCTGGGCGGCTATCAGGTCGGCGCTTTCCCGCCCGGCTGGTCTGAATGGAACGACCGTTTCCGCGATACGACCCGTTTGTTCTGGAAAGGGGATAAAGGACAGATCGGCAACATGGCGTCGCGCCTGACGGGATCCAGCGAAACATTCGGTTATCGCAGCCGCCACCCGTGGACAAGCGTTAATTTTGTAACGGCCCATGACGGTTTTACATTGAACGATTTGGTCAGTTATAATGAAAAACACAATGAAGCCAATGCCGAAAACAATAAAGACGGTACAAATGACAACAGGTCATGGAACTGTGGCGTTGAAGGTGAAACGGGCGATCCCGTTATTTTGAATCTGCGTTACAAAAGAATGCGCGCAATGGCGGCGACATTATTGTTGTCTTTGGGTGTCCCGATGATTTCGGCCGGCGATGAGTTCTGCCGGACCCAAAAAGGGAATAATAATGCCTATTGTCAGGACAGCCCGATCAGTTGGCTGAATTGGGATCAGATCAGTGAAGAAGACGCCGGGTTCAGAGAATTTATGCGTTATTTAATCAAATTACGCAAAGAACACCGGGTTTTCAGGCGCAAACGTTATTATACAGGAAAAAAGATAGGCGATTCCCCGTTGAAAGACATTACCTGGATTACGCCGGAAGGTTTGGAAATGTCGTCCGCCGATTGGAACAAGCCGTATGCGCAAAGTCTGTCGGCGCTGATTTCCGGCGCTTTAAGCGTTGCTTTCTGTAACGAAGACGGACGTTTTTATCCGGACAATCATTTCTTTATCGTATTGAATGCATTTCATGACAGTATTGAATGGTTGCTGCCGGAAATGGATAAAGACACTGTCTGGAATTTGATTTTGGATACGGGGCGCGACAAGCCGGTTGTGGAAAATGAAACATACAAGCCCGGGGATTCATTTAATGTGCCGGCGTGGTCTGTTTTGTTGTTTGAAGCGCCGCTGATAGATGAAGAAAAAGCCGTTTTGCATTCCCGTGAAGGCATGACCGGTATTTTAGGCCGCGTGTATCAAAATATTCAAAGCAGCCGTCTGGTCGCAACAATAAAGGATCTGGACAATCTGGACTTTATGACATATGGTCCCATGGGGCCTGTGGCGACATTGGCAGATATGGAAAAAGAAGAAGAAAAAGACGGCTTTACCCGTCTGATATAGGGACGACACACAGTGGTTTTGGAATATTCGCAGACAGTTGATATATTGGCTGAAAAGGCCGGGATTTTACCGGAATTTGAGGCTGACGGAGGAATTTATACAACGTCTTTTGAAACGAAAAAGGCTTTGCTGGACGCTTTGGGATTCCCGGTTAAAACGGCCAAAGAAGCGCAAGAATCTTTGCAGACTGTTTTGGAAAAACCGTATAAAACCGCTTTACCGCCCGTTACCGTCATTTCCGCAGAAAAGAAAATTGCCGAAGTTACCGTTACCTTTGCCGCCGGTCATGAATCAGAACCGTTGTCTTTTGAAATTATTCAGGAAAACGGAGAAATTGTTTCGGGACAGAAAAAAACGGCGGATCTGCCCGTAACCGATTCTCTGGTGATTAAAGAAACCGAATATGAACACCGGCGCCTGACGATTGATCTGCCGGCGCAGACGGGATATCATACGCTGCGTGTATCAGGCGCGGCTTTGCCGGATCAGGGCAGGGAAATGGCTTTGATCGTCGTTCCCGAAAAATGCTATATGCCCGAAACAATGCGACAGGGGGCTAAACCGTGGGGCTTCCCGTTACAGCTGTATGCTCTGCGTTCAAAGCGCAACTGGGGAATAGGCGATTTTTCCGATTTAAAAGAAATGGCCGGCGTCGCAAAATCTTTCGGAGCAGATATCATCGGAATCAATCCGATTAATGTCGCTTTTATGGCAAAACCGGAAACGGCCAGTCCGTATTATTCGTCATGCCGGTTATTTTTAAATCCGTTGTATATTGACGTGACGGCTGTTCCTGAAGCCGAAAAATGTGCCGCGTTGCAAAAATATATGCAGTCTAAGCCTTTTGCCGATGCTTTGAAAAAAGTCAGGACGGAGCGTTTGGTTGACTATAAGGCTGTGGCAAAGTTAAAGAAAAAAGCTTTTGAATTGCTGTTCGATGACTTTAAAAACGCGGCTGATGACCGCCGGGCTTCTTTTAAATCGTTTTGCGAAAAAGGCGGCCGCGATCTGCAGACGGCGGCATTATATCAGGCTTTGGCCGATTATTTCGTCGGCAAAAAGAAAAGTTTCGGTTTTAAATCCTGGGGGAAACAATATGCTTCTCCGGATACGCCTGCCAGCTTGAAATTTGCCGAAGAACAAGCGGAAAAAATTACTTATTACAAATATCTGTTCTGGCTGGCGGACGAGCAGTTTCAAGCGGCCTCAGCCGAAAGTATCAATCAGGGGCTGGCCGTCGGACTGTATCAGGATCTGGCTGTCGGAGTTGCCGGCGAAAGCGCGGAAACATGGGGAAATCAGGAATTATTCGCTTTGGGGCTGAGTATCGGTTCGCCGCCTGATATGTTTAATGCCAACGGGCAGGAATGGGGCGTTGCGCCGATGCGTCCCGACGTTATGCGCGACGAAGCGTATGCGTCTTACCGCAAGGTGTTGACGGCAAATATGAAACGCGCCGGCGCCGTCCGGATTGATCATGTCATGGGGTTGGCGCGTTTGTTCTGTATCCCGCAGGGAGAAAAAGGCGCTTATCTGCGTTACAATGTAAATGATCTGATCGGGATCGTCGCATTGGAAAGCCATCGCAATAAATGTTTGGTGGTTGGAGAAGATTTAGGCGTTGTTCCCAGTTATTTCCGGGAAATTCTGGAAAAAGCCGGTATCTTGTCTTTTCGTGTTTTCAGGTATGAACAAACAAACGAAGGGCATTATAAGCCGTTAAACGTTTATCCGAAAACGGCTTTGGTCGCAGCGGGAACGCATGATATGCCGACATTGACCGGATTTTGGTCGGGCGCGGATATCGAAACGGCTAAGGAAATCGGGTTGATGGGGGACGACGGGCGCTATGAACAGGCGCAGGCGCTGCGTATGAAAGACCGTTATGCCATGGTTGAAACTTTGGCGTCGCGCGGATTATGGTTCGTTTCACCCGAAGCGTTTGACGAAGAAATCAGCGGCCGGAAAGTTCCTTTCCGGTTAATGGAAGTCCTGTATTCTTATCTGGCGTCCGCGCCGTGCTGTCTGCTGCTGGTTCAGCTGGAAGACATTCTGGGACAGGCGGAACAGATGAACGTACCCGGCACAAATCAGGAATATCCGAATTGGCGGTGCAAGTTGCCAAAAATGATTGAAAACCTATATAATGATGAGAATATGAAACGGGTTTGCAGCGCTATCAGGCAGATCAGGCAAAGTTGACTTTGTGCGGCGGAGGAAAAAGATGTTTTTTATTTTATCTTTTATTTTTATTCTGGCCGCCGTTGCAATTACTTTGAAAACCCTGATCGGCTATAATTCTGAAATTTCCTTAAAAAATAAACAGATAATTTCTTTTGCCGTCATATTTTCCTGGGGCTGTCCGGTGCTGTCGCATTTTTTGCGCCGCCTGCATATGCTGTCAACTGAGGCAAATCTGATTATTTCTCAATCACTGTATGCCATTTTCATAACGGCTTTCTTTCTTTTATGTCTGTTGATAACCCGGGATATGATTTGGGTTCCGGGATATAAGATCGCTTCAAAATTAAAAAAAGTTTCGGACGCTTTTGATCCGATGAAGCTTTCCGTAATCAAAAAAGCAAACATAATTACCGTGGCGGCGGCTTTTCTGCTGTCCGGTTATGCTGTATATGAAGGCGTAAAGTTCCCGCAGATCAAAGAAACGGTTATTCTTACTGAAAAGGTTGACGCCGCTTTTAAAATCGTCGCTTTGACGGATATGCATATTACGCCTGTTACGCCGCTTTCGCGTATCAACAGGATTGTTAATACGGTTAATGAATTAAATCCCGATATTATTGTCTTGGTCGGTGATATTATTGATGCAAAGCCGTCCTTGCTGAAAACGAAAATGCGGGCTTTGGCAAATCTGAAAGCTAAACATGGCGTTTTTATCACATTGGGAAATCATGAATTTTATCACGGCAGTCTTGAATGGGAAAGGCAGTTTCGGAAAACGGGATTTTCTTATTTGGCCAATAACGGTCTTATGTTGCCGGGAACAAATGTTTATTTGTCCGGGCTGCCTGATCCTCAGCTGTTGAAAATTAATGACGCGGCAATGGAGGGAATCCGGAATACTTTAGGAAAAGCGCCGCAGTCTTCATTCAGAGTATTTTTGTCACATTCTCCGCGTTTTATTGAACGGCTGGATAACCGCTTGATAGATCTGCAGATTTCCGGACATACGCATGGCGGCCAGATTTTTCCGTTTCATTTTGCCGTTAAACGGTTTAACGGTTTTGTTGCCGGATTGTATGACGTTAACAGTATGAAACTGTATATTTCCCGCGGCGTCAGCGGTTGGGGTCCGCCAATGCGCCTGTTTGCTCCGTCGGAAATTTCCGTTATTGAACTGATTCCAGAAAAGAAAAATTAATTTTCTTCCGTTTTTTCAACGGCAGGAGAGGCCGGCGTAAAGCTGGTCCGGAAAATATTTTCCAGAATGTCTTCTCTTTCTTCGTCTTTCGCTTTGCCTTCCGTTTCCAGCGCTGCCAACGTTTCCAGCATGGACACTTTTTCCTGAGCCTGCGCCGCGGTTTTTTCATAACGGGTGCGGGTCTGTATCAGCATAAACATCAACCCGCATGCAATTAAAATAGGCAATCCCAGCGTTACAATCGTCATAAATGTCGAAATATTCGTCAGCTTGAATGAAATGCCGGCAACAATCGCCAGAACTGCCGTGATTGAAAACAAACCGGAAATAACGTACCACCCGGTCATCTGATTGGCTTTGGTCTGATTCTGGTTTAACTGATCATTCCAGTAATCCAGCGCCGTTCCGTAACGGATACGGCTGGCGACGCTTTGACGCAAAGAGGCCAGCTGGCGTTCATGATCGTTTTGAATCAAGTTCAGCTGATCCCACATCGCATTAACCGCGCTGTCTGAGGTCTGTTTGATTTCCGCAACCAGCTGCGATATGTATTCGGCAACGTCGTTCCTGTAAATTTGCAGCTGTCTGCGGGCTTCTTCTATTCCCTGCTGCAAGGCGAAGTGTTCATTTTCGATCGGCTTGATTTGTTTTTCCGCCAGTTCGACACGGCGGATAATGCCGTTAATTTTCCGCAGGGTTTCCGATACTTTTCCGTCAAGCATTTCCGGCTGGACGTTTGTTCTGAACTGCAGAGTAAATGCGTAACCGAATGTAAAGCTTTCAGCGTCGGCCGACGTACCGAAACCTGCTGCGTCGCTTAAAGAAGCCGCTCCCGTCGCGCCGGCCAGCAGCCCCATCAGCATCGGTTCGTAACGATACATGATTGTGGCCATCTGTCCCAGCGTGCCCTGAGAGTGAATACATTTAAATCCCAGATAAGCGTTTAAATCTTTGCGAATAATCGTAAAACCTTCGGCAGAGCTCATTTCCGTGTTCAGAACGGCTTGCGCGGCCGTCAGGATCGACCTTGGCGTCTGCAGTTGAAAATCTATGATTTTCTGAATAAACGGCTTGTCCGATGTTTCCGTGCCGATAATGTCATGCCAGGCTTTCAGTTCGTTGACGGCAAATACGCCGGCTTCGTAAAAAGAACGCAGCTCGACAACTCCTCCGTTATCGTCCAGTTCAATATGAATAGGGACGCCGAACGGAATATCTCTTTCTTTGTCAAAAGGAAATTCTGTTGGAAAAGCGCCGGAATTTGTCTCGTTCTGTGTATTCATGGTTCAAACTATGTCGTATATTGTTTTAAAAATCAATATCTAATCCTGATTATCCGGAAAAGGGTAACTCATATAAGCCAACCGTACGGTTTCACGCTTGTTTCTGGTCTGAGCGCCCAGCATAACCGCACAGAACAAAAAGAACCAAAAACCGATGAAGCTGTAAAAAACAAAAGGAAAGTCCCCCATATAAGAATCGAAAACAGAAAAAAGAACGGTTAAAACAGCGCATAAAACAGCCGTTGAGCCGTAAAACAGAAAAGGCCTTTCCAAGCGCAGCAACTTAAAGATCATAA
>JBJFAY010000026.1:0-28205 GCA_051888155.1 Alphaproteobacteria bacterium | reverse complement strand
TTCCGGCGCTCCCGTCTTAAACAGATTTTCAAGAGAAGACTGCGTTAATTTCGTCATTGTTCTGACTTTTCGGAAACATCATAACTTTTTAAAAACGCCGCCAGACGCAAAGCTATATCGTCCCCCAGAATTTGCATAATGCGTTCTTTGGCCGTCTGTTCCGCAACGTCTGTCGCATAGGGTGACAACTGAACGTCATAACTGCTGCGCCCGACGGTGCTGTCGCTGAGCAAACGGCGGTTTTCCGGATAGGAATAAAGCGTATAATAAGCCGTAAAGGTCATCACGTAACGTGTTGCCAAATTATCCTGCCTGACCCCCTGCTGAGAAATAGCCGCTTCCGACAAACGCACGGCCAATCGGTAACGGGGATCTTGCGATTCCCCGCGCGGCGTCAGCCTGTTTACCAAAGAACGATGCAGTATCTGTCCCGTCCTGTCGGGAATTTCATCAATAAAAACAGCGGCCAGTTCCTGCGTCAGCTGTTTGCCGGAAATCGAATCGTCCGTTCCCTGCCCGACATACAGCGGACGAAATCCGCAGGCTGTCAACAGAACAAAAATAAACGAAACGGCACTCTTACGCAGCAACGACATTGACGATCTTATTCTTCACAACAATAATTTTACGAATGGTTTTGCCTTCCAGCTGAGCTTTAACCGTCGGTAAAGCCAGCGCGATTTCCTTAACGGCCTCGTCATCGCTGTCTTTGGCGACTTCAATCGTGCCGCGCATTTTTCCCATCACCTGAACGGCTATGGTAATTTTATCGTCCGCGGCCAGCGCGGTGTCGGCGACAGGCCATTTTTCCGCGGCCAGCAGCGTTTCATTGCCGATAAAATGCCACATTTCTTCGGCAATATGCGGCGCGACCGGCGCCAGCAACCTAACCAGCGATTCAAAAGCAAAACGATAAGCATACTTATCGCCGTCGTCCGTCAGCTTTAATTCGCCGATTGCATTGGTTAACTCACGCAAACGCGCGACGGCGACGTTAAAGCGCAGTTTATCCAAATCTTCGGTCACCGCAGCGATTGTTTTATGCGCCATACGGACTAATTTGTCAGCCGCGACGGACAGAACTTCAGGTTTCGCCGTTTTTTCGGGACAAGTTAACGCCATACGCCATAAACGGTTAATGTAACGCCAAGCGCCGTCAATACCTGCTTCCGTCCATTCCAAATCGCGTTCCGGCGGCGTATCCGACAGCATAAAGACCCGCGCGGCGTCTGCGCCGTATGTGGTTAAAATCGTTTCCGGATCAACCAGATTATATTTTGATTTGCTCATTTTTTCGGAACGGCCGACCGTAACGGGCGTACCGTCTTTAATCTTTATCGCCGTACCGTCGGATTTCTTTTCCACCTCGGTCGGGAACAGCCAGTTGCCGTCCGCGTCCTTATAAGTTTCATGGCAGACCATACCCTGCGTAAACAATCCTTTAAACGGTTCGTCAATATCCAGATAGCCGCAATCACGCAACGCTTTTGTAAAGAAGCGGGCATACAGCAAATGCAGGACGGCGTGTTCAATGCCGCCGATGTATTGATCAACCGGCAGCCAATGGTTCGCCGCGTCTTTTTTAAAGCCGCAGTCCGTTTCATGCGGCGAAGCGTAACGCGCAAAATACCACGAAGATTCAAAGAACGTATCAAACGTATCCGTTTCCCGCAAAGCAGGTTTTCCGCAAACAGGGCACGCGACATGCTTCCATGTCGGGTGACGTTCCAGCGGATTGCCGCCGGAAGCTTCAAACGTAACGTCTTCCGGCAAAGTCACGGGCAGATCCTGTTCGGGAACGGGAACGATCCCGCAATGTTCGCAGTGAATAACGGGGATCGGGCAGCCCCAGTA
Organism: Alphaproteobacteria bacterium; assembly: GCA_051888155.1. Taxonomy (GTDB): domain Bacteria; phylum Pseudomonadota; class Alphaproteobacteria; order CAAGCB01; family CAG-977; genus UBA11549. Next base: position 26,351 of record JBJFAY010000026.1, on the reverse strand, counting down.
ACGCTGGCGCGAAACGCCCCAGTCGCGCAGACGGTATTGCACCGTTGCTTTGCCTTTGCCGATTTCTTCCAGTTTTTTAATCATTGCGGGAATCGCGTCTTTGGTCGCCATGCCGTCCAGAAAGGCGGAATTAACCGCCACGCCGTCGGCAATATCGTCAAAAGCTTTATTTTCGACAACAGGAACGCCTTCATCTTTATGCGCGACGACGACACGAACGGGCAGACCGTATTTACGGGCGAAATCCAAGTCGCGCTGGTCATGAGCGGGACAAGCAAAAATAGCGCCGGTGCCGTATTCCATTAACACGAAATTCGCCACATACAGCGGCAGTTCGGGATTACCGCCCAGTTTTTTAAATTCTTCGGCAAACGGGTGCATTACTTTTAAACCCGTGTCGAAACCTTTCTTTTCAGCCGCTTCGATTGTAGCCGCCGATGTACCCAGAGCCTCGCATTCTTTAATAAACTTTGCCAGTTCCGGGTTGGTTTTTGCCAATTCCTGCGCAATCGGGTGACCGGCGGAAATCGCGCAGAAGGACGCCCCGAACAAAGTATCCGCGCGCGTGGTAAAGACTTCCAGCGTTTTATCCGTCCCGATTACGGGGAAATACATATACGCGCCGTAAGATTTGCCGATCCAGTTTTCCTGCATCAGACGGACTTTTTCAGGCCAGCCGTCCATTGTTTTCAGATTTTCCAACAATTCGTCGGCGTAGTTCGTAATCTTTAAAAACCACTGTGATAATTTGCGCCGTTCAACCGGAGCCCCCGTACGCCAGCCTTTGCCGTCTACGACCTGTTCGTTGGCCAGAACCGTCTGGTCGACGGGATCCCAGTTCACCCAGGAATCTTTGCGGTAAGCCAATCCCTTTTTCAAAAAGTCCAAAAACATTTTTTGTTCATGTTTGTAATATTCGACTTCGCACGTTGAAACTTCACGGCTCCAGTCAATGGAAAGTCCCATTTTTTTCATTTCTTCGCGCATATTGGCAATGTTTTCGCGCGTCCATTTCGCAGGGTGAACGCCGTGCTTAATCGCCGCGTTTTCCGCCGGCAGACCGAAAGAATCCCACCCCATCGGGTGCAGTACGTTATATCCCTGCGCCAATTTGAAACGGGCAATCACATCGCCCTGAGCATAATTACGCACGTGTCCCATATGAATTTTTCCGGACGGATACGGAAACATTTCCAAAGCATAGTACTTTGGTTTGTCAGAAGTATCCTTCGCTTTAAAAACTTCAGCTTTTTCCCAAGCTTTCTGCCATTTTTCTTCGGTCGTACGGAAATTATATCTTTCTTCGCTCATAATCGGACTTTCAGCACAAAAGGTTAGTGGTTAAACGATTGCTTCACAATATCATTTTTAATTTTATCTGCAAGCGTCGTGTCATTTTTTTGATTAAACCAGCCGTCGTTTTTGTCTTTTTGCCGGCACAAAACCGTTATTTGAACGTCTGCGCCGGTTTTAACGGCATTGATTTTTAATTGCCGCCGCGGGTTTTCCGGATCGGAAAACCATTCGGTCATGACCAGTTCGTCTTTTTGAACCAAAGCGATCGGGTAACGGGACAACACCGGCAGAACCGCCGGCCACAAGGGGCGGTTTTCTTCGCGGGTCGGGTTTTCCGGCTTTTTTGCGAAAAGTTCCGAAGCGTTTTCTTCCTTTTCCCCGCCGAATGTAAAAGTCAGATATTTTTTATCAAAAACGGTATCCCTTTCCGTTTTTCCGGAAGGCATTTCATAGCGCCCGTTCACCTTTTCGGGATACTTGTATTCCGTTTGTCCCGTCCGGCAAGCGCTTAAAAAACAGCACAAAACCGTAGCAATATATTTTCCCTGTATCTGCAACATCTTTTCCCGATTGATGGTTTATTTGCAAAGATACCATAACATATTTGTCCGTGCCCGATAACAAAAATAATTATTGTTTCTTAACCGGATATTGCCTTATAGCCAGCTAATATTTTATTTACAAATTTATTAGAGTATATTTTTGTGATTTTTTACGTTTTGCAACCGTCAATCAAAGGGAGCGGAGTATATCCGGAAAAATAAGCGACTTCTTTTCCGCATTTCAATACGCGCATGACGAACAAATTGTACACCTTTTAAGTGTAACTTAAGTTCCCGATGCTGAACTGAAATCGTTGCGACACCCTATCCAAGGAGAATATTAATTATGAAAAAATACTTGCTTTCAGCTGTTTTTCTGACGGCGTCTTTTCCTTTTACAGCAGCGGCCCAAACAGCGACTGTCGAAGCTTTTGACCAGCCGGTAGAATTGCAGCTGGGCGGTTATATGACCTGGTACGGAACTTATACGAACCAGAAACGAACCACGTTGAAACAAACCGGCCCTGCTTCCGCAACGCCGATCGGCGAGTATAACAACTTTGATCTTATGGGCGACGCCGAAATATATTTTTCGGGTTCCACAACCTTGCGAAACGACGTTAAAATCAGTGTGATGATTCAATTAGAAGCCGGAACAGACAGCGATACGTCCGATCAAACGATTGATGAAACATACATGATGGTTGATTCTAAAATCGGGCGTATTATTGCCGGTAATGTTAAAAACGTTTCCAATCAAATGTCCGTCACTTCTCCGAACGTCAGCACGCTGGGAGTACAGGAAACCGATTTCAGACGCGTTCTTATCGCCCCGGCCGGATTTTCTTACAACAAAGCGACTTACGCTGTTTTGGACGATATATCTACCAAGTTGTCTTACATTACGCCGACCGTTTCCGGATTTACCGCGGGAATCAGCCTGATGCCCGGCAACAAGAAAAAAGGAAAAGACGCCGACAACCTTCTGATTCCCAGCGGCGGGATCAAGTTGTTCAAATACGGAGCGGACGCGGCGGCTTTATTCCGGCATGATTTCGGTTCGTTTGATCTGGAAGCCGGAACTTCATATACCGTCTACAAACCGAATCTGCGTGCAAACGGAGAGTGGGCGAAAGAAAAAAATATTAACGAATACGGCGCCGGTTTAAATATCGGTTTTGGAAACTGGTCTGTCGGCGGTTCTTATCATTACACGAACATATCCCGCGAAACGGCTGAATTTCTGAATCCTTACGCCAACGTCGCCAAAGGAAACGGCTGGGACGCCGGCGTAAAATTCAGCGCGGGTCCCTTCGCCGCCAGCGCCAACGTTTTCCAATCCCGAGCCGACAGTCTGACGGTTGACGGGAAAAAAGACATATTCAGTATGTATCAGTTATCCGCCCAATATAAAATTTTAGCGGGGATTGACCTCTTTGCCGATTTGGCTTATTTAGATTTTAAATCAGCTTCGGACGAACGTGGCTTAAGCAACAAAGGACCCGCCGCAGCGATCGGTATGAACTTAAACTTCTGAGAATAAAATGGGTATTTTGGAAAATTTACACACAGTCTGCGCCGCTATACAACAAGCGGCCGCAGGCTGCGGAAGGAACAAAGACCAAATCACGCTTGTCGCCGTTTCAAAAATGCATGAAACGGAAGAAATTCTGCCTCTAATCGAAGCCGGCCACCGTGTATTCGGCGAAAATCGCGTTCAGGAAGCAATGCGGAAGTATCCGCCTTTAAAAGAAAAATATCCTGATTTAAAGCTGCACTTAATCGGTTCGCTGCAGACAAACAAAGTCAAAGAAGCCGTCCGCCTGTTTGACGTTATTGAATCTGTCGATCGTCCGGAACTGGCAGAAAAACTGGCGGAAGAAATGAAAAAACAGAAAAAAGACATTCCCTGTTTTGTACAAGTCAACACCGGTGAAGAACCGCAAAAAAGCGGTTGTGTTCCACGTGAAACAATTTCACTGGTTAATCACTGCCGTAATTTGGGTTTGAATATAATCGGATTAATGTGTATTCCGCCGGTTAATGACGAACCGTCACCGCACTTTGCTTTGTTAAAAAAGCTGGCCGGTAAAACCGGCTTGTCAGAATTATCAATGGGCATGAGCGATGATTATCCCATAGCCATACAGCAGGGCGCTACTTTTATCCGGGTCGGAACCGCCCTGTTCGGCGCAAGAGATTATTCAAAATGAAATTTCTCAATAAAAAAGGCTCTGTTCCCAGAGCCTTTTCTGTTTCCTATCCGAAACATTACTTAAAAATCATAACGAATACCTAAAGAAACTTCGTTTGCATGCGTTTTCATTTTTTCAGTGCCAAATTTAAAATGGCCGGCGTTTAAATAACGATACCCGATATCCAGCGTCGTTTTGGTATCAATTTTAATACCGACGCCGACATTCGCCGCATACGAAAAATTCGTTTTTGCCTCTGTCATAGCAGACATATCACCAGGGGTCGAGGTATCGGCATTAAAAAATTTTATGGACATTCTTGTATAACCGACGCCGGCGCCGACATACGGCGTAAAAATACTGTCATTGGCAAAATCATAATAAGCATTCAGCAAAAACGTTTTCATGCCGATTTCAAGAGAGGAAAGCTCATCATCCTCCATTTCAACATCATTATCTGATGAACGGTAACCATATTCCAGTTCAGCGCGGACATTTCCGATTTTCATACCGACAGCGGCATTTAATCCGGGAACTTTAATTGTTGAGGCTTCAGAACCGTCCTCATCAGTCATTTTAATGCGTTCCCACGAATAAACAGCTTTTGCGGAAATATACGGCGCGACAACAGATTTTTCAGAAACCGCAGCCGATTTCTGCGCCGGAGCAGCTTCAGCGGCAAAAGAAAACAAACTGACAACGGCGGCTGTCGCCAATAAAGTTTTTTTCATAATCAAAACCCTCATTTAAGTTAAAAGACGATTGATGAAAATAATCTTAATTTGAAAAAATATCAATAAGTTTTAAATCAATCCGTCATAGCTTTTTGTCTGACGCAACGCTTCGCCCAAGACAATGGCTCCCGAAACCGCAACATTAATTGAACGGGCTTCGGGACGCATCGGAATACGCAGACGCGCATCGGCCGCCTGATGAACAAAATCAGGCACGCCCGCGCTTTCGCGCCCTAACAGTAAAATATCATCGCTTTTAAAAATAAACTTTTGATACGGTTCGGATCCTTTTGTCGTCAACAAAACAATCCGTCCCTGATGGCAGGCATAAAATTTTTCCCACGAATCATGGCGGGTATAATCGACAATATCCAGATAATCCATACCCGCGCGGCGCATCTTCTGATCATTAAAAATAAAACCGCACGGTTCAATTATATCAACAGGCAGGTTAAAACACGCCGCCAAACGCATCAGCGTTCCCGTATTCTGCGGAATGTCCGGTTCATACAACGCCAAACGCATTTTAAAATATCCTAAACATTAAACAGGAAATGGCAGATATCGCCGTCTTGCATTACATACGTCTTGCCTTCGGAACGCAGCTTGCCCATTTCCCGGGCTTTAGCTTCGCTTTTGCAGACAATAAAATCTTCATACGAAATCACTTCGGCACGGATAAAGCCTTTTTCAAAATCCGAATGAATAACGCCCGCCGCTTGCGGCGCCGTCATGCCGTCCCGGATTGTCCAAGCCTTTGATTCTTTCGGTCCGACGGTAAAAAACGTTTTTAAATTCAACAGCTTATATCCGGCGGCGATCACACGGTTCAATCCCGTTTCCGCCAATCCCAACGTTTCCAAAAATTCTTTTTGTTCCTCGGCGCTTTCCAACAAAGCGACTTCGGATTCAATCGCCGCGGAAATTACAACTGCTTGATTACCTTGTTCTTCGGCCATTTCAAAAACACGTTTTGAAAACTCGTTCCCTGTCGCCGCCGCCGCTTCGTCTACATTGCAGACGTACAAAACAGGCTTGGAAGTTAATAAATACAGCTGTTTATAAAGTTTTTGCTGTTCTTCATCTTCAAAATGCACCGTACGCGCCGGTTTCCCCGCGCGCAAAGCGTCCAGCACAGGCTGCATGACGGCAACCATTTCCTTGCCTTCTTTTTCCCCTGCGCGGGCTTTCTTTTCAAACGGCACAATGCGGCGTTCCAAGCTGTCCAAATCCGACAGCATTAATTCGGTTTCTATTGTTTCCGCGTCGCGTACGGGATCAATCGACCCTTCGACATGGGTAATATCGCTGTCTTCAAAGCAACGCAGAACATGTACGATCGCATCGACTTCACGGATTGACGCCAAAAACTGATTGCCCAGCCCTTCGCCTTTAGACGCGCCTTTAACCAATCCCGCAATATCGACAAATTCCAGCTGCGTATAAATTGTTTGTTTGGAATCTGCCAGTTCGGATAAGATTTTCAGCCGCGGATCCGGCACGGCCACGCGGCCGACATTCGGTTCGATTGTACAAAACGGATAATTTGCCGCCTGCGCCGCCATTGTTGACGTTAAAGCGTTAAATAAAGTTGATTTGCCGACATTAGGCAAGCCGACAATTCCGCAGTTAAATCCCATTTTCTATTCCTTTTTCGATTTTTTTTGCTGATACACGGCCAGTCTGGAAGTAAATTCGGAAACGCCGCCCGACAAAACAAAAGGAAATGTTTCCGCAACGTCTTCCAATAAAGTCTGAATTTTTTCCAGATCTTCTTTGGGGAAATTGGCAATAATCCAATTAATAACCTGTTCTCCGTGCAGCGGACGGCCGACGCCGATCCTGATGCGCATATAATCCGGCGTACAATATTCATCAATGCTTTTTAAGCCGTTATGACCGCCCGCGCCGCCGCCGGTTTTACCCTTCAGTTTCCCGATCGGGCAGTCCATATCGTCGTGCAGCACAATTACATTTTTCGGCGGAATCTTATAAAAAGCCATTGCCGCCGAAACGGCGCGTCCCGAACTGTTCATAAAAGTATGCGGCTTTAGCAGCAGAATTTTCTGCCCGTCAATAACGCCTTCAGCCGTTTCGCCGTTAAACCGTTTGCGCCAAGCGGAAAAATTATAGCGGCGGAACAATTCGTCCGCCGCCATAAATCCGATATTATGCCGACTGTTTTTATATTCGGATCCCGGATTCCCAAGACCAACCACCAAAAACATCGGCCTGATCCTTTATTAAGCCTTAGCCGCAGCGTCAGCCGCAGGAGCCGCGGCAGCCGTATCGGCGGCAGCAGTTTCTTCAACGGCTTCTTCCATGGAAGACGGCGCAGCAATAGCGGCAATCGTCGTATCCATGTCTTCAACAGGTTTGACGCCTGCCGGAAATTTAACGTCGGACATTTTAACAACGTCGCCGATGTTCAAGCCGGTCAAATCGACAAACAACGTTTCCGGAATATCCTTAGGCTTACAGGAAACTTCAATCGCACGATAAATCGCGTTCAGCGTACCGCCCAGTTTCAAGCCCGGGCAAGCCAGTTCGTTTTCGTACATGACAGGAACTTCAATCTGCAGTTCCGCATTTTCGGAAACGCGCAGAAAATCAATATGAATCGGACGATCCGTCAACGGGTGCGTCTGAATGTCCTGACAGATGGCGTGATACTTGTTTTTACCGACTTCGATTTCGAACTGGCGCGTCCAGAAACCTTTCTGGCGCATTTGAGCGTCCAAATCCAAGGCGGAAATAGAGAACATCACGGGTTCTTTCTTTTCACCGTAAATAACGCCGGGAATTAAACCTGCGCGACGTTCCGCGCGAGCCGCCCCCTTACCTGCCGTTTTGCGTTCATTAACGCGAATGGAAGTAGTTTTAGCCATAATAAATTTTATCCTTTTAAAATTAAAACGGTTCTGCCTCCAGGGGTGCCTGAACCGTTATTTTCCGCACCATGCGGAAAGCTTCCGCTTGTTTACACCGTTTTAAAAAGAAAAGCAACACTTCTTAACAAAAAAGGCCGGAGAATTTTTCTCCGGCCTTATTTCTTTTTTTTGAAATTAATAAAACAAGCTGGTCACCGAACGTTCTTCGCTGATGCGCAAAATTGATTCGCCGACCAGCTCCGCGACTGAAACGACACGGATATTTTTAGCGTCCTTTACCGCCTGCGTCGGTTCGATCGTATCCGTAATTACCAAAGATTCCAACGGAGAATCCGTTACACGTTTCACCGCTTCGCCGGACAACACCCCGTGCGTGACATAAGCGTGAACCGAATTCGCTCCGGCATTCTTTAACGCTACGGCCGCGTTGCACAGCGTTCCGGCAGAATCGACGATATCGTCAACCAAAATACAATCCTGCCCTTCGACTTCGCCGATAATATTCATCACTTCGGACACACCCGCGCGTTCACGGCGTTTATCAATAATCGCCAAATCGGCATGCAGGCGTTTGGCTATCCCGCGCGCGCGCACAACGCCGCCGACGTCCGGCGAAACAATCATCGGCGTTTTGTCGCGGAAATGATACATAATATCTTTCACCATGACCGGAGCCGCCATCAGATTATCAACCGGAATATTAAAGAAGCCTTGAATCTGTCCGGCATGCAGATCCATTGTAACGACGCGGCTGGCGCCGGCGGAAGTAATCAGATCCGCGACCAATTTGGCCGAAATGGGCGTACGCGGCGCGGAACGTCTGTCCTGACGGGCATAACCGAAATAAGGAACGACAGCCGTAATGCGGCGGGCGGAAGAACGTTTAAACGTATCCAGCATAATCAGCAGTTCCATTAAATGATCATTCACCGGAGAACTGGTCGGCTGAATGATAAAAACGTCTTGGCCGCGGACGGTTTCCTGCACTTCGACAAAGATTTCATTGTCGGCAAAACGGCGGACGGAACATTTCGACAACGACGTGTCCATATAAGCCGCCACCGCCTGTGCGAACGGAATGTTGCTGTTTCCTGAAAAAACTTTCATTTCTTATCCCTTACTGTAATTAAAACAAGGCCTCGTCCAACAGTCCGATTACGGAAATCTGCCGTCCGCTGTTTTCGCCTTTCTGCGACGAACGGCGGTAAGAAAAGTATTCTTTTTCCAAAGCATACGTATCTTCGCCGACCCATTCGGCCGCTCCGATTCCCTGACGTTCCAGTCTGGCCAGAACATATCCGGGCAAATCGAATCTGTATTTTCCCGCTCCGGCGGGAACAAAAAACAATGAAGCTTTTGCATCTGCCTGCAAAAAAGCTTCTTTCATATCTTCGCCGACTTCATAAGACTGCGGCGCGATACACGGCCCGATCAAAGCGGAAATGTTATCCGTTTCGGCTCCCATTTCGACCATTGTCCGCACCGTATTTTCCAAAATGCCGCCGACTGCTCCGCGCCAACCCGCATGAGCCGCGGCGACAACGCCGTTCTGAGAATCAGCCAGCAAAACAGGAGCGCAGTCCGCCGTTTTAATTCCCAAAAAGATATTGGACCGATTCGTTACCAAAGCATCGCCGTACGGTGTTTTTTCAAACGGTTCGCGTGTTGTGACAGGTATAACGATTGACGAATGCGTTTGGTGCAGCACAAACAGCTTTTCCACCGTACAGCCCAGATTACCAGCGACACGGCGCATATTTTCACGTACTTTCGCCGGATCGTCGCCGACTTTGACAGAACAATTCAAAGAAGCAAAATCGCCTGTTGAAACGCCGTTTTTACGGGTAAAAAAACGAGATCGGATATTTTCTGAAAAACAAAGAGTCGTTTTTATCATTGAACATCGTCCTGCGGTTTATCCAAAAAAACTTCTTCTTGCGCCGCGATCGTTTTTTCCAGCTTTTCTTCCAGTTTCTTTTGTTTGTTTTCAAACTTCAGCTGTTTAATTTCCATCTTATGTTCGGCTTTTTCAACTTTACGTTCGAATCTTTTTTGCGTCGTTTCTATTTTCTTTTCAAGTTTTTTCTGACGATTGGCCAGCCGCTGCGCCAAAGTCCTCTGCCGGCGGCGGATATACCATAATGTCCAGACATACGCTCCCCAGCCGCCGAAAATAATCCAGGGAACAGATCCGATTATCATGGAAAAGCCCCAATCTTTAATCAAAACAGAACTCATCGCCTTTAAAGCTTCTATCAGGCCGTCTTCATTTAAAACCGTTTTAATTAATCCGTAAAATTTAGCGTATGTCGTCCGTTCGCCGAATTCCCCCGTCATTATCTTGCCCGTTACATAAAAAGCATAATAAAACGGCGGAACCGTAAGGACATTCGTCACCCAGTTCCAAGCTATTGCAACGGGCAGATTAAAATTCCACTTAAAAAATTTCCGGCACGCCAGCCATGTCATAAATGTCAGATACATTTGAACGCCGACCAGCGGCGTCATGGCCCAGCCCATACCGATCATTGCCCCGCGCGCCGTAATTTCCGGCGGATTTTTAGAACGAAGCATAGGAATAATCAGCTTCACACGGATCAATGAAGCTATTGTTTTAAAAAAACCCCGTCTTTTAAAACTAATCGGCATACTTTTTAAAGCCTTAAGTCTTTGCTGTTTCTCTTTATGGAATAACAGAGAAAACAAATTATGTCTAAGCTTTTTTCGCAGCCCATATCATTATCCACACCCCGCCGATCAGCATCGGAACGGTCAGCATCTGTCCCATTGTTACACGAGCAAACAAAAAACCGATCTGCGCGTCCGGTTCTCTGAAATTTTCAATAACGGCGCGGACAACGGCATAGCTGAATAAAAACAATCCGGAAAGAAAACCCGGCCGGATCCTGGCCCATACGCTGCACGTCCACAAAAAATACAAAATGCAAAACAACAGCAGTCCTTCAAATCCAGCTTCGTACAGCTGGCTGGGGTGACGCGGCAAAGGCCCGCCGTTCGGGAAAATAACGGCCCAGGGAACGGAAACCGTTACGCGCCCGTATAATTCCGAATTGGCAAAATTGGCCAAACGGCCGAAAAATAAACCGATCGGCGCAACGCAAGCCAAAATATCCGAAAATTGAAAAAAACTGACTTTGACACTGCGGGCGTACAGATATACCGCCGTAATCACGCCGATCAAACCGCCGTGAAACGACATGCCGCCTTTCCACAAAGCGAAAATCTGCAGCGGATTTTCCGCATAATAACTGAAATTATAAAACAAAATATAGCCGAGCCTGCCGCCGGCGATTAACCCGACAGTCGCCCAGAAGATGACGTCGTCAACCATAATTTCCGTTACCGGATTCGGATAACGCCTGACCATTTTGCGCGCCAGAAACCACGCCAGCACAATCCCTGCCAGATAAGCCAGAGAATACCACCGTAAACCAAAACCGCCGATATGAACGGCAACGGGATCAATGTCGGGAAAAGGCAGCCCTTTATAAGTCATTTTTTACTCCCGTTATCTGTACGGATCAGCGGATTCCAAATATTCCCGGACATATTTTGCCACGCCGTCTTCCAGCGAAGTAAAAGGTTTTGTATATCCCGCCGTTCTGAGTTTTTGAATATCAGCCTGAGTAAAATACTGATACTGCCTCTTAATTTCGGCCGGCAAATCCATAAAGTCCATTTCCGGTTTTTCGTCCAAGGCGGCATAAACGGCGCGCAAAACGTCCGCATACGTCCGCGCCTGACCTGTCCCGATATTAAACAAGCCGCTGATTTCAGGGTGCTGCATCAGCCATAAAATGACGTCGACGGTATCTTCAATCCACATGAAATCACGCATCTGTTCCCCGTCTTTATAAGCCGGATTTTCCGATTTGAACAAAGGAAACAGCTTGCCGTTTTTCGCCGCGTTGTAAATTCTGGGAATAACGCTTTGATGGCGGGTATTATGATATTCGTTCGGACCGTACAAATTAAAACAGCGCAATCCGATCCACTGCGGCGGAACGGTTTCACCGCGGTTAATCGTATCAATGATTTTACGGTCTAAAAACAGTTTAGTCCATGCAGCGGCGGACAAAGGCTTTAATTTAGCCAGTTCTTCGGCGGAATCATCATCTTTAAATCCCAAAGAACCGTCTCCGTACACGCCGGCGGTCGAATCATAAATAAAGGGGACCTGATGATGCGAACACCACGACCATAACCGCCAAGTCAGATGTATACGGTCGTCGATCAGAGCGTCAACGTTGTCTTCCTGCGCGAATCCCGTATAGTTGATATGCAGAACGGCGTCAATCCGGCCGGCATGCGCGTCCAAATATTCAAAAATTTTTTCGGGAAAAATAATGTCGCGCAAAGACCGCTTTGCCACATTGCGCCATCTGTCGTCCGTTTGGAAACGATCGACTACGGTAATTTCCCCCAGTCCCCGTTCTTCTATGCCGGCTGCCAGATTTGATCCCAAAAAGCCGGCGCCGCCTGTAATTATATACATGGTACCCTCGTTATTTTTTCAGCTTTTTCTTTTATATGCCAAAACAGCCTGTTTCCTCAAATGTTTTTCTTTAAAAAAAGAGGGAATCGTCCTATTTTAAGAAAAAAATTTCGGGAATATTAAGGAGTATTTTATGAATCTGTCAAATTCTCTTTTACTGGTCGGCTGCGGAAAAATGGGCGGAGCCGTATTAAACGGATTGCTGAAAAACGGATTTTCCGCCGGACAGATACGTGTCGCCGAACCAAACGAAACAGTCCGGCTGAATTTAGAAGCAAAAGGCATCGTTTGCGCCGCTTCGGCTTCGGAATTGGCAGATTTTACTCCGGATATTGTTTTTCTGGCCGTAAAACCGTTTTTAATCGAACAAGTAATCGGGGATATAAAGCCTTTTACCGACAAAGGAGCCGCCGTTTTATCCATCATAGCGGGACGACGGATCGAATGGTTTAAAGAAAAACTGGGAAAACAGACCGCTGTTTTCCGCGCAATGCCGAATACTCCCGCAGCGATCGGAGCCGGTATTACGGCCGTAACGGCCTGCGCGGAAGCTTCCGAAGAACAAAAACGGCTGGCAGAGCGTATTTTAAAAGCCTGCGGCGAAGTTGTCCGGCTGGATAGAGAAGACCAGATTGATACCGTTACAGCCGTTTCCGGCAGCGGTCCGGCCTATGTTTTTTATTTAGCGGAAGCTTTGACACATGCGGCGAAAGCTGCCGGATTGCCTGAAGAAACGGCGGAAAAACTGGCAAAAGCAACGGTTATCGGCTCGGCTTTATTAATGCGGGAAAGCGATGAAACGCCGGCTAAACTGCGCCAGAATGTAACAACGCCGAACGGAACGACCGCCGCGGCATTAAGCGTTTTAACGGATTCACAGAAGGGATTTGAACCTTTGCTGATACAAGCCGTTCAAGCGGCCGAACAGCGGTCAAAAGAATTATCCGGAGCATAAAATGAAAATCAAAGCTCAGCGGGATTTAACCCGCGGTAATGCTTTAACTAATTTATGGCAGTTTTCTTTTCCTTTTTTGCTCGCTTACTTATTACAGGCTCTGTATAACACCGTTGACTTATTCGTTGTCGGACGTTTTGGAAACGGCAGTATTTCTGTTGCCGCCGTTGCGAACGGCAGCTGTATCATGATGTTTATTCTGAATTTAATTTCCGGTCTGACAACGGGATCAACCGTTTTAATCGGACAATATACCGGCGCCGGCAATCAGGAAAAGCTGCGCCGATGTATCGGAACCAGTTTATGTTTATTTCTGATTTGCGCTGTTGTTTTAACACTGATTATGCTGGCCGCCATGCCGCTGATTTTAAAGATGATGCAAATTCCGGAACACGCTTTTCGAGAAACAAAAGCTTATACTGATATTTGTGTGCTGGGAATTGTTTTTATTACGGGATACAATGCCTTTTCCGCCATTTTTCGCGGATTGGGAAATTCTGTCGCGCCTTTAATTTTCGTCCTGATCGCCTGCGTATTCAATATTATCGGCGATCTGGTCTTGGTCGCCGTTTTCCATATGGGAGCCGCCGGCGCCGCTGCCGCGACAGTCGCCGGACAGGGAATAAGTATGTTATTCGCTTATTTCTTTATGCGCAAAAACGTGCGGTTTGAATTTAAGTTTAAAAACTTCATTCCCGATTATGCCATCGTGCGCGAATTGTTCAAAGTCGGTTTGCCGATTTCCGTTACGGGCGGATTGATTGATTTGTCCTTTATGTTTATTACTTCCATTATCAACGCCATGGGAACGGCAGCTGCGGCAGGCGTCGGTATTGTCGGCAGAGTCAACGCTTTTGCCATGCTGCCGGCTTTGTCCGCCATGGGAGCGATTTCCGCGATTACCGCGCAAAACATCGGCGCGCATAAGCCTGTTCGGGCATTATATACTTTGAAACTGGGAATCGCAGGCACAATGACTTTTGGAATCGCCGCTATTATTGTATTTCTGGCCGTTCCCGAAAAAATTATCGGTTTTTTCATGGATAAAAATTCTTTCGGAGCACAGGAAACGATCGAAGCCGGCGCCGCTTATGCCAAAAGTTTCTGTTTCGAATATATTCTGGTTCCGGTCGTCTTTTGCACCAACGGCTTTTTCAACGGGTGCGGGCGGTCGTTTTTTTCAATGCTGAATAATGTGTTGTGCACTTTTGTTTTCAGAATTCCCATGGCTTATTATTTCAGCACAATGGCCGGCGCTTCCCTTTATGCCGTCGGATTTGCTTCGCCGCTGGCGTCTTTCGCGTCTAATATTCTGGCATTGATTTATCTGGGATCCGGCCGTTGGCGTAAAAAAGGAATAAAATGGTTATAAAAAAGCCCGGAATAACCGGGCTTTTCAATTTTACACCGTCGTATCAATATGTTCCGCCGGTTCCCGGCCGGGCTGAGGCCCGCCGCGGGTAACGACGACGACGGCTTCGCGCAAAACACGGTCTCCGCCGATCATATAGCCTTTCTGCCATTCCTGAACAATCGTTCCGGCCGGCTTTTCCGGATCGTCGATTTCCTGCACGACTTTATGCAGATTCGGATCAAAAATCTGCCCGAGACTTTCAATCGCCGTTATCTTATTTTTTTCCAAAGCCGAATTTAAATCCTTTTGCGTCAGTTCCAAACCGACAAGCAGGTTTTTAACCAAATCATTTTGTTTTTCTTTTTCCGAATCGGGAATACTGGCCATCGCGCGGGAAAGATTATCATTGACGGGCAAAAGATCCTGCGCAAAAGAAGATACGGCAAATTTTGAACGTTTTTCCAGTTCCTGCTGCGTTCTGCGCCGCAGATTTTCCATTTCCGCCTGAGAACGCAGGTATAAATCTTTTAATTTATCAATTTCCGCCTGCATTTCGGCAATTTTATCAGCCTGAACCGCTTCGGTTTCTTCAGCGGCGTCAGCGCATGCCTCGGCCTCCTGCCGGGCTTCTTCCAAATCCTGCTTTATCTCGTTCAGCTCTTCATCGTGTTTATGATGCTTTGTCATTTTTTCCTATCCTATCAATTTACTGACAACCTGTGACGTATAATCTACCAGAGGAATAATTCTGGCGTAATTCATTCTTGTCGGGCCGATAATTCCGACAGCGCCGATGATTTTTTCCTGACTGTTGCGGTATGGCGCCGTAATCATTGAACAGCCCGATAAATCAAACAATTTGTTTTCCGACCCGATATATATCTGTATCCCATCGGCCGTTTCCGTTAAATCCAGCAGTTTTGTCATACTTTCCTGCGCTTCCAAAACGGCAAAAAGGTTGCGAACACATTCCAGATCTTCTATCGCCTGTATGTTTTTCAACAGATTAGCCTGACCTTTAACAATTAAAACGCCTTTTTTACCGCCGGCCCATGCCGCCAGCCCCGCTTCAACCAAACGGGAAGACACTTCGTCCAGCTGCGCCTGATGTTGTTCTGTTTCTTTTAAAATCTCTTCCCGGGCTTCTTCCAACGTCCGGCCGTGCAGACGCGCATTTAAATAATTTGTCGCTTCGGTCAAAGCAACCGGCAGCGTTCCCGGCGGAATATTAATCAAACGGTTTTCCACCGCGCCGTCCGCCGTCACCATCACAACCAAAGCCCGGTCCGTCCCCAAATGCACAAATTCAATATGTTTCAACGGCGCTTCGGTTTTCGGGGCAATAACGACTCCCGCACATTTCGACAGACCGGACAACATCGTTGAAGCCTGCGTCAGCATCGTTTCAATATTTATTCCGGCCGTACGGCAGTGCGCTTCAATCGCGTGGCGTTCGTCTTTTTCCAAAGCGCCTATTTCCAAGAACCCGTCAACAAACAACTTCAATCCGCGTTCCGTCGGAACTCTGCCCGCAGACGTATGCGGCGACGACAACAGACCGGCCGATTCCAAATCCGACATAACGTTGCGAATCGTCGCCGAAGACAGCGAAAAATCCAATAATCGGGACAACGTCTTGGATCCGACGGGTTCGCCTGTTTCCAAATATGCGTCGACCAGCGATTTAAAAATATCGCGGGATCGGTTATTTAGTTCGGATAAAGTTAATATTTGCTTATTCATAGTTGATAAATGTAGTAATCGTAGTATCAAACGTCAACAGGACAAATGATTTATTCAACAGATAAGGACAGGAAAAATGGAAAGACCTTCAAAAAGACAGCCGGACGAACTGCGTAAAATCACAATCGAACCGAACGTCAACAAACACGCCGAAGGATCATGCCTGATCAAATGCGGCGACACGCATGTGATCTGCACGGCCACGGTCGAAGACAAAGTGCCGATGTGGATGCGCAACACGGGAAAAGGCTGGATAACGGCCGAATACGGCATGATTCCCCGCGCGACGGGAACCCGCACGGAAAGAGAAGCGAAAAAAGGGCAGACGGGGCGCACTCAGGAAATTCAGCGTTTAATCGGGCGGGCATTGCGCTCCGTCGTAGATATGAAAGCGCTGGGAGAAATATGTATTAAAATCGACTGCGACGTAATTCAGGCCGACGGCGGAACGCGGACGGCTTCGATTACGGGCGGTTTTGTCGCTTTGCATCTGGCGCTGCAGAAACTGCGTGAACACCGGCGGTTTTATACGCTGCCCCTGCTGGATACGGTATCCGCCGTTTCTTGCGGCATTTACGAAGGAACCCCCGTATTGGATCTGGATTATATTGAAGATTCCAACGCGCAAACCGATTCCAATTTTGTTATTACCGGAAAAGGCGGTATTGTTGAAATTCAGGGAACGGCCGAACGGACGCCGTTTTCTTCGGACGAATTTAAAACATTATACGAATTGGCCTGTAAAGGCACGGCTGAATTAAGCAAAATCCAGCATGACGTTTTAGGAGAATAAAATGCGCAAACTGATTGAAAAGAAAATCGTTCTGGCGACTCATAACATCGGAAAAGTCAAAGAAATGCAGACAATTCTCGCGCCCTTTGGCATTACGGTTTTATCTGCCGACGACTTATCTTTGACCGAACCCGAAGAAACGGGAAAAACTTTTATTGAAAACGCGCGGATCAAAGCCGTCTGCGCCGCCAAAGAAGCCGGAATTCCCGCTTTGGGCGACGATTCGGGATTATGCGTCCATGCTTTGGACAACCGCCCCGGCATTTATTCCGCCCGTTACAACGAACCGAAAAAAAACGGATTTATGTACGCAATGGAACGTCTGAACGCGGAACTGGGCAAAGCAAAAGACCGTTCCGCTCATTTTTCCTGCGCCGTCGTTATTGCCTGGCCCGATGGCGATACGGAAGAATTTGAAGGACGTGTCAACGGCTTTTTACGCTGGCCGGTAAAAGGAGAAAACGGATTCGGTTACGATCCCATGTTCGTTCCCGACGGCTACGGCCTTTCTTTTGCCGAACTGCCGCCGTCGGAAAAAAATAAAATCAGCCACCGGGCGCGGGCGTTAAAACAATTTACGGATAATTGCCTGTGAGCGGATTCGGTATTTATATCCACTGGCCGTTCTGCCGGTCAAAATGCCCTTATTGCGATTTTGCCAGCGAGCCGGCAAAAAATTTTGATTTCCCGGCTTGGCAAAACGCTTATGCCCGAAGCTTGGAATCATATGCCGGCAGAACGGCGGACAAAACCGTATCAAGCATTTTTTTCGGCGGCGGAACGCCTTCATTAATGACGGCGCAAACCGTTTCTTTCGTTATCGAAACGATCCGGTCGCTTTGGCCTGTGAAAAAAAATGCTGAAATTTCTCTGGAAGCCAATCCCTGTTCCGTTGATTTAGCGAAAATGCAGGCGTTTGAAAAAGCCGGCATTAATCGTTTATCCGTCGGCGTTCAGGCTTTAAACGACAACGATTTAAAATTTTTAGGACGTCTGCATACCGTTAAACAAGCTTTAAACGTTCTGAAAAATGCCGAACAGATTTTTTCTCACGTATCTGCCGATTTCATCTACGGGCGTCCAAATCAGCAATTAAAAGACTGGCATGATGAACTGGAAAGAATCTTAGAACTTAATTTAAAGCACTTGTCTTTATATCAGCTGACAATAGAAGAAGGCACTTTCTTTTATAAAAAAGGAATACAACCGCCGGAAGACGAACTGGCCGCGGATTTATTCGAACTGACCGACCGTCTGACATATCAGGCCGGGCTGGAACGTTACGAGGTTTCCAATCACGCCGTCAAAGGCGAAGAATGCCGTCATAACACACTGTACTGGCAGGGCGGGGAATGGATCGGCGTCGGTCCGGCCGCACATGGGCGTTTTATACAAAACGGCCGCTTTTACGCGACGGCGCAAAACAAATCCGCAGCGGACTGGCTGAAAAAACAGAACGGGGAAGAAATCGTTTTGACTGCGAAAGAAAAGGCGGAAGAACTGATTTTTATGGCTTTAAGAACCCGTGAGGGAATTAATAGAAAGACCTTTTGCGCTGTCATCGGCCAAGAACCGGAAGCTTTTATGCATACGGGTACACTGCAAGATTATCAAACCGACGGTTTTCTGGTCTGCGATCAAAAAGGTATCAGAGCAACAACCGGAGGATTAATGATTCTCGACGCTTTGTGCAGGACTCTGCTGATTTGATTCGATTTGATTACTGCCCGTTTCCAAAACGTCCATACTGCCCTGCGCGGCGGCTTCTTCCGGCGTCAAAGGAACTGTTACCAGATCGGGAGAATGGCGGAAATCCTTGATATACACATCAGGAACAAAGACAGGAACCGTTTCAAACACTTCTAACGCCGGCGACAAGGTGACAAAGCCTTTCTTTTCAACGCCTAAAACCTGTAAACCGCGTTCGGACAAACCGTTCGGCAGCAGGCGGAATAATCCGTCAACCCCTTTAAACCCTGAAACCGTCGTCAGGTTTTCATAGGAAAAGCTGCCTGTTTCAGCCAGAATCGCAGCCAATGCGACAGCGTCATAGGCCTGTGACGCAATCCGCGGCGGTTTTTCGCCGTAGATATCTTTGTAACGCTGCGAAAAAGCGGCAAATCCTTCGGAAGGCAGATGCGAAAACCACCCGCCGATTAAAGCCGCTTCCCGCGCCGGACGGGAATCCGCCCATTGAGACGTTCCCAAAATACGAATGTCCGACGGCACGTCATAATAAGAAAATAAAGCGCCTAAAGAACGCAGGCGACTGCCTTCTTCGGAAATTAAAATAGCGTCAAACTCAAACGGATCTCGAACCAGTTCTTGCTCCTTCAACACGTCTATGGTCGCTTGCAACTGTTCCAAAGACATATTGACTTCTTCCATTTCGCCGGTTTCTTCATTTTTCATCAAAACCGGCTTGCCTTGAACGACTTGTTCTTTTGATTTTTCCAGACGTTTTACTTCTTCTTCGCGTTCTGTTTCCAAATCTTCCATCAGTCTGGGCATAATTAACTGGACCGCAGATTGCAAATCGGCCGTCTGCGGATCATAAAAGGCCGCTTTGGTAATCATGCCGCCGCAGGAATCGACGGCGGCTTTTGCAGCCATGGAAATAATGTCGCCCGTCGCATTATCCTGAGAAAGAACCGCCAGACGTTTATAACCTTTGTCGCACGCATAACGGACAATATGTTCTACCTGCTGCGACGTTAATGTACTGATGGTGTAAATGCCGTCGCCCAAATTTGACGGATCGGAAGAAAACGTAATTACGCCGACATTCGCCGAATGTGTTACCGGACGAATGGCACGGACGGATTTCGAAAAAACGGGACCGATAATCAGTTCCACACCCTGACTGATTGCCAATTCAGCCGCTTCCCGAGCGCCTTCCGCCGTTCCCTGCGTATCATAAAACTGCAAAATCAAACGCTGGCTGGAAATATCAAACAAAGACATCATTGCCGCATTGCGCAGTACCTCACCTAATTTTGCGGAACTGCCCGTCAACGGCACCAGCAAACCGACACGGACCATTTCAACGGGAACAAGCGCGGGTTCGGCCGTTTCGCCTTTTTCGACAATGTTGGCGTCGGCTATATGAAACGCGCTTTGGTCAACACGTTTGGATAACAATGGTATTCCGCCTCTGCACGAGGTCAATAAAAATACCGCAGCAAAAAAAACGATTGATTGGCGAATAATTTGACGCAAAGAATTGCTCCCGAATTTAAAACGTGGTTAGATGCATCTTAACTGTTTTTGCAAAGGAGTGCAAATGTCTGAAACTTCTTTTACCAAAGGATTATACCTTGTTGCAACCCCTATCGGCAATTTGGGCGATATTTCTGCCCGCGCCGCCGCCGTTTTGACAAATGCCGATGTTATCGCCTGCGAAGACACCCGGAACACAAAAAAGTTATTAACTCTGTTGGGCATTACGGGAAAATACTTAACGCCGTATCATGAATACAATGCCGATCAGGCACGGCCGCATATTTTGGAACGGCTGCGAAACGGTGAAATGATCGCTTTGGTTTCAGACGCTGGAACTCCGCTGGTCAGCGATCCGGGATATCGTCTGGTGCAGGATTGTATTGAACAAAATATTTATGTGACCGCCATTCCCGGAGCTTCCGCCGTATTAACGGCCTTGCAGTTGTCGGGACTGCCCTGTCATCGTTTTCTGTTTGAAGGATTTCTGCCGCCGAAAACGGCCGCTCGAAAAAAAGAGCTGGCTGTATTGGCCGATATTCCGGCGACTCTGATTTTTTACGAATCTCCTCAGCGGCTGGAAGAAACTTTAAACGATATGTCTGCCATATTAGGAACAAGACAAGCGGCTGTTGTCAGAGAATTAACCAAAAAATTTGAACAAACCGTCCGCGGGACTTTTGACGAACTGTCGGATTACTACCGTGAAAACGGCTGGCCGAAAGGAGAAATCGTTATTGTTGTTGCGCCGGCGGAACAAAAATCTCCCGACCGGAAAGAAATCGACGCTTTGTTAAAACAAGCCTTAACGACAATGAGCGTTAAAGACGCGGCTGCTTTTGTCGCCGGACAGACGGGCGAATCCAAAAAACAAATTTACCAAACAGCCTTAAAGTTAAAAAATGAAGCCGGATAAACACGAAACAGGAAAAAAAGCCAGAGCGGACGGTTATAAAGCGGAAACGGCAGCCGTTTTATTTTTACGTTTGAAAGGATACAGAATTTTAGAACGCAATTTTAAACCGCCTCGGGGAATCGGCGCCGGTGAAATCGACATCATTGCCGAAAAAAGCGGCGTTATCGCTTTTATTGAAGTCAAATACCGCGCGACGCCGTCAAACGCCGCCGAATCCGTCAACAGTCATGTTCAGGCCAGACGTATTAAAGGCGCCGAATATTTTCTGATGACCCGCCCCGAGCTGGCAGATAAAGAAATGCGTTTCGACGTGATTTTAATTTCCCCGAAACATTTGCCGGAACATATCCAAAACGCTTTTATGTGTTCATAATTATCTTATAAATCTGCCTCGCCGTTTGTCCGGCGCTTAATCTATCAGTATTGATTTTCAATGTATTCATATTCTGATATTTCGGCAGATAAGCAAGACTGCGCTCTATAGTTTCTTTTTTTATATTTTCACGTTGTTTCAATCTTTGCACAAGAATTTCAGGCGAACAAATCAAAGAGATCCGGATTTTCGAAAAAGATGTTTCTGTCAGTTTATCGGTAATTTCATTTATTATTGCTTCATCGGGCAGCACCCAGCAAAATAAGACCGTTTCGGAAAACGGATTTTTTAAAAAAGAATTCAACAGATAAACAATATTGCCGATAACCATTTTTTTGCTTTTTTCAGATACGGTAAACGGCACCATATCCCAGCACCAGTCCCCGTCCAGAAAAAAACACGGCGCAGCAGTTGTTTCAAACAGTTGCAAACCGTTGTTTTTCCGATCCCCATCGGGCCGTTGATAATGACCAGTTTTTTTGAAAAAACAGCCATTATTTCTTTACCGAAATATTATTTTTCATCTTCGATTTTATCCAGACTGATGACATCGTCTTCCAATGCGTTGGAAAAAGAATCGTCAAAAATAACCTCGCCGACGTCTTCGTTTTCCATTTGAATGATATCTTCGTCAACAACCGTTTCTGCCGAAACAGTTTCCTGCCCGGATTCCTTTTTTACTTCCGTCTGCGGACGGGCGCTTAATCTGCGAATTAAAGTATCCAGCTGTTCCAACGTTTCATAAGAAAGAATAAGTTCGCCGCCGACGGATTTCGGACGAATGGAAACGGTAATTCCCAAAATACGCGATAAATCAACTGCCAGCGCATCACATTCTTCTTGTTTTTCGGATTTTTTTGACGCTGTCTGCTTCTTCTTTTTTTCCAATCCTTCCTGCGCCAGTTTTTCCGTCTGACGGACATTTAATCCTTTGGAAATAACCGTATCGGCCAACATTTCAGGTTCTTTCGCCGTCAACAAAGCTCGGGCATGTCCGGAAGTTAATTTACCTGTTTCCAAATATTTTTTTACTTTTTCGGGTAAACCGAGCAGACGCATGGTATTAGCGACATGACTGCGGCTTTTGCCAACGGCTTTGGCCAGTTCTTCCTGCGTGTTGGAAAATTCGTCCATTAACCGGCGGTAGCCTTCGGCTTCTTCCAAAGCGTTCAAATCCTGACGCTGCAAATTTTCAATCAGAGCGACTTCCAAAGCTTCTTTATCGGTAAATTGTTTTATCAAAACGGGAATTTCCGTCAGTCCCGCCAGTTGAGATGCGCGCCAGCGCCGTTCGCCGCCGACAATTTCATATTTATTTTCCGCCCCGTTTTTGGCGCGGACGATTAATGGCTGCAAAACGCCTTTTGTCCGAATGGATTCAACCAGATCATTAATCGCTTCTTCATCAAAAACGCGCCGCGGCTGAAACGGGCTGGGTTCCAGATCAGAAAGCATAACCATTTTGACATTTTGCGATTGTTCTTCAGATTCGCCTTCTCCTAAAAGAGCATTCAATCCGCGTCCCAGATTTCTTGTTGTCATTTTTTTGCCTCCTGTTTTAAAATTTCGCTTGCCAGACTGATATAAGCCTGCGCTCCTTTGCTTTTGAAATCATACAATAAAATTGGTTTTCCGTGCGACGGGGCTTCCGATACGCGGACATTGCGCGGAATAATTGACTTGTAAACTTTATTGCCGAAATAATTACGCACGTCCTGAGCCACCACTTCGGATAATCCCGTTCGGCCGTCAAACATAGTTAAAACAATTCCCTGAATTTCAAGAGAATGATTAAAATTACGCTTAACCCTGTCGATTGTTTTCATCAGATCCGCCACCCCTTCCAAAGCCAGATATTCACACTGTACCGGCACAATAACGGAATCGGCGGCGACCAAAGCGTTCACGGTCAGCATGCCGACCGCCGGAGGGCAGTCAATAAAAATATAATCATACGCGGGCAATTCGGAATCCAACGCTTTTTTCAAAAAAAACTGCGGCGATTCCTGATGCGACAATTCAAAATCCGCGCCGGCCAGATCTTTTGAAGAAACAACGACGGATAAATTAGGAATTTTAGTCCAGATAATCGTTGAAGAAATTTTCGATTCGCCCATTAAAACCTGATACATATTTTTAAGCGCGTTCCGACGGTCAATACCAAAGCTGACCGTAGCGTTTCCCTGCGGATCCAGATCCAAAACAAGCACTTTTTTATTAACAGCCGCCAAAGCCGTTGCCAGATTAACAGCCGTCGTCGTTTTTCCGACGCCACCTTTTTGATTTGAAACGGCAATAATACGGGGACGTTCATACAAAGTATTCATTTCTTTTTAACCTCTGAGAGTAAAAGAATTGTTCCTTCTTCACTGGTAATGCTTTGAATTTTTTCAACGTGAAAACGATATTTCTTAAAAGCAGGTTCCAGTTCTTCATCAACTTTGATCCCTTTCATAAACAAACAACGTGTTTTTGTTTTTAAAAAAGGATATGCGTATTTCACCAGCTGATCCAAAGGCGCCAGAGCTCTGGCCGTAATAACGTCGGCGCCAAATGTTTCCATTTGCTCAATACGCTCATTATGAACTTTGGCATTTAAACCGCAGGCTTCTATCACCTTATTTAAAAAAGCGCATTTTTTCCCGTCGCTTTCAATCAAGTGAAAATCGTATTTACGCTCAAAATCCATAATCGCAAGAACCAAAGCCGGAAAACCGGCGCCGCTGCCTAAATCCAATATGATTTTATCCGTTGGCAATAGGTTTTTAAACAGCTGTGCCGAATCCAAAACATGCCTGATCCAGACAATCGGCAGCGTCGATCTTCCGACTAAATTTAATTTAGATTGTTCCCGTTCCAACAATTCAACGTATTTATCCAGATTTTTAACAGCCTGTTTAGGCAAATGAAGCTGTTTTAAAACAATATCGCGATCCGCCGTAATCATTCTTCTATCCCGTTGTTTCACGTGAAACATTCTTACTGTCATTTTTTTATAAAATAGCTTTTGTTGCCCGAAAAACTCAAGCAGAAAATTTTTTATTTAAAAAAAATAACGCCTTTTCCTTTTTTCTGACAAACAAAAAACCTTTTCTAACTACATGATTTACGGATAAATTTATTTCTCTGTCAGCGTCCGAAATAAGAGTTAGAAGGTTTATCCGCGAACCGGATTTTTATCACCGGAAACACTTTAATATATAATTTCTCCATTCGACCTGAAAGTTTGGACTGACTGTTATCAGGGAAAGAAATTTTATCTTTATTGTAATAAGTTCTTCAGAGCTTCGCTTTTAAAATAAGAAAGGCAAGAAAGGTACTGTTTCACGTGAAACATTTCTAATATATCAACATTCCGACGACCGCCGATCCTAAAATCAATGTAATCGGCGAAACATTAAAACGGTAGCAGGCAATAAAAGAAGCAATACATAAAATCCAGCTTTTATAATCAATAAAATTATCCGGCGTCATTAAAATCAGGGCGGCTCCCAAAATTAAACCGACGACACCGATTTTTAATCCTTGAAAAGCATTTTTAACAAAAACTGATTCCTTAAATTTCTGCAAAAAAAGATACAGCAAGACAACAACGATCAAAGACGGCAGACAAACGCCGGCTGTTGCGCAAACGGATCCCCAAACACTGTTGGTTGCCGTATAGCCGATATACGTCGCCGAATTAATCGCAATCGGCCCCGGCGTTACCTGAGAAACCGCGACAATATCCGTAAACTGAGAATTCGTAATCCAATTATGACGGCTGACAACTTCGTTTTGAATTAAAGGCAGCATAGCATATCCGCCGCCGAAACTAAAAAGGCCAATCATAAAAAACGTATAAAACAGCTGCATAAAAATCATTCTTTTTTATGTCCGTAGTAAAGTATTCCCCCGATAATGGAAGCCACAATAATATAAACGGGTGATAAAGGGGTAAATGTAATTAACAATGCAATTATAATCGGGATTAAAAATTTAAATCCGATAACACCCGTGCGTTTGGCAATAGAGAAAACCGGTACTAAAATCAAAGCAACTGAAGCCGGTTTTACGGCTTTAAAAGCCGCAACAAACAAAGGAGCATTTTGTATTCCCCGAAACAATATGGCAATCATTAAAATAATAATAAACGAAGGCAATACAGATCCGAACGCCGTTGCGATCAATCCTTTTATACCGGCAATTCTTAATCCCAAAAATACAGCCAAATTAACAGCGATCGGTCCGGGGGCGGATTGTGTTACGGCAACAATATCAATAAATTCGTCTTCATCAAGCCAATGACGCCGCGTAACCAATTCCTTTCTGATCTGAGGCATCATTGCGTATCCGCTGCCCAACGTAAAGGCGCCGATTTTAAAAAAAACACAAAAAAGTTCCCAAGCCTGACGCATTTTTCACCAATATTTAAAAATATTTATCATTATACTTTCATCAGCTGCTTTGGCAAGAATTAAAAAATAAGGAATTTTGAACAATTAAAAATAATCAAAGCATATTTATTTCGGTTATGAAAGAACGCTTATAAACAGTTATCTCTATTTATAAATTTATTTTTGTTTTTTAACAAAAAATGAATTTTAAAACTCTTTTCTCGATCTTTTTTCAGAAAGTGAAATCTCTGTTTTCATATTCATTTCTATATCATAACAATATAGTTTCAAATTGCTATATAAAAAAATTATACTTTTCATAACGGTTGATTTTTTATTTATAAAGTATTTATTAGCAACTATTTATTTGCAATTAATGCCTTTTTAATAACGTAAGAATAAATATTTGAAAAATAAGTAAAATCGGGGGGGGGGGGGGGTGGAAAAA
>JBJFAY010000025.1:0-6636 GCA_051888155.1 Alphaproteobacteria bacterium | reverse complement strand
TGAATGATTTTTTTATATTTTTTTTGGCATGAATATTGCATTTATCAAATCGAAAAAAGATAATTTTGCAAGGAGTACGGCGATGGCTTTAGGCACTTTTGTCACCAGCACAATGGGAATGCATTCCCAGTCGCACGCTTTGGAACAGATCAGCGCAAACATTGCAAACGTCAATACGGTCGGTTACAAAAAAGTCGAAACTCGTTTTGAAACGCAAATGACAAAATTTAACGAAATCGGAACGGATTCTCATTTATTTTCGGCCGGCGTCGTAGACCGGCGCATGGTTGACGTGGCCGGCGTTTTGAATACGACGAACAGTATTTACGATCTGGGCATCAGCGGACAGGGATTCTTTATTGTCGAAGGACAGAATCAAACGCTTTATTCCCGCGCGGGCGATTTTCAGGCTACGGCCGTTACGCCGCCGGGATACAAAGCGCAGACGGTTACTTATTACAGGCCGACGGAAAGCGGCGTCATAACCCAGTCTTCGCCGGCAGCCTATTTTACAAACGCATCGGGATATTACGTTATGGGCTGGAACTATAATAATGACAACGAGGCATTTTCTTCCAATCTGGAGCCGGTAATTATTTCCCCCATGGAATATTATCCCGGTCATAAAACAACGCAGATGTCATTCAAAGGCAATATCAACGCCGCGGCGACAGAAACGCAGCTGCTGAAATTCCCCATTTACGACAATGATTTTGCACAGCACAACATGATGATGAAATGGGAACCGCAGAACGACGCCAACACCTGGCTGGTAACAATAGATATTGACGGAGCGTCCGTCAGTTCTGAACCGATTCAGGTAACATTTGATTCAAATGCGAAACTGACCTCACCCATTCCTTCGACCCAGCTGCAAATCACGTGGGAAGACGGTTCTGCCGGCTCGGTTACGCTGGATATGCAGCATTTTACGCAATACGCCCATACATTAAACGGCGAAGTTCTGTCTCAAGACGGCAAAGGATTCGGTTCTTTGGTCAGCACGGCATGGGACGAAAACGGCGTTCTAAACGCGACCTACAGCAACGGCACCAGTATTCCGGTCTGTAAAGTCGCTCTGGCACAGGTACAGGTGCCCAATATGATGGAAGCCGTTTCCGGAAATATGTTTGCTTATAACGAAAACGCCGGCAATCTGGAAGTCGTCGATTTGCAAAATACGCTGACGGAAACAACGATTCAAGGCGGGAAAATCGAATCTTCCAACGTTACGCTGGAAGAAGAATTTACAAATATGATCGTCACGCAACGAGCTTATTCCAGTAACGTGCAGACATTTACGACCGCCAATGAAATGACGCAGGAAGCGATCAATATCATCAGCTGAGCAAGTAAAAAGAAAGGCCTTCACGCCTTTCTTTTTATTCAGTGACAACGATCACAAAAAAGACTTGAAAAAAAGGTCGAAATATGCGATATTAAAAATAGAGAGGTAAAGATCTTATCTCTGTGTAGCTTAAGGGAAAGCAACTCACTGTCACTGAGTAGATGCGGAGTCAAGACCGTCACAGGGACCATTTTAAAAGCCGGGTTTAATGCCCGGCTTTATTTATATGAAAAAAGCCTTCCGCAGAAGGCTTTCGTTCATTAATACAGTTTAAAATCAGCACCCTTACGGATAATCGTTCCGGCTTTGCCGTTTAAAATATCCAAAGCGTCTTCCAGCCGTCCGACGGCGCCAAATCCTTTTCCCGTATTGGCGAAACGGCAGACAGCTTCTACTTTCGGCCCCATGGATCCTTTAGCAAAGCTGTATTCCTGCAATTTTTCGGGCGATACTTCCTTGATTTCTTTTTGGTCAGGCGTTCCCCAGTCCAAAGCGATAGACGGCGCGTCCGTTAAAATCAACAGCGCGTCGGCGTCCAGTTCCGCCGCCATAATCGAAGCAGACATATCTTTATCAATAACGGCTTCGCTGCCTTCCAGTCTGCCCTGTTCATTGCGGATCACGGGAATACCGCCGCCACCCGAGGCAATAACCATGGCGCCCGAATCCACCAGCTGACGGATCGTATCAATTTCAACGATTTTTTTCGGCTGAGGCGACGGAACGACGCGGCGGAAATACTTTCCGTCGGCGGCCACCGTCCAGCCGCGTTCGGCAGCCAGCTTTTCAGCCGTTTCTTTATCATAAACCGGACCGACGAATTTACGGGGATCCGAATAAGCCGGATCGTTCGGATCAACTTCGGTCTGCGTAATAATGTTGACGACCTGACGGTCCGGCAGATCATTGCCGACGCATTGAGCTACCATATAACCGATCATACCCTGCGATTCCGCACCCAATACATCAAACGGATACGGCGTCACATCTTTATAAGCGTCCGCCTGCAAAGCCAGCAGCCCGACCTGCGGACCGTTACCGTGCGTTAAAACAACATTATGTTCCTTTGCAATTTCAGCAACGGCTTTGGCCGCAATGCGCACATTTGCCATCTGGACATCGGCGTCGGCGCGTTCGCCGCGGCGCAGCAGCGCGTTTCCGCCCAATGCAATAACGACTTTCATTAATAAAACTCCTCAAACTCAATCAAAAAGAGTTTTTATGATAACCGCCTGTTTTCGTGATGTAAACGGTTAAAAAAAGAGGGCTTTCAAAAAGCCCTCCTTTAATTATTGTCAAACCGGGTATTGAGCCGGATCCATCACCGGAAAAATATGCAAAAGATTCGTATTTCCCGTCACATTAAACGGCAGTCCGGCTGTCATAATGATTTTTTCTCCCTGTTTCGAATCAAATATTTCCTGACAGTATTCTGACGCCTGACGCGCCACGTCCGTTAATAAATCCAACTTGCGGCAGACAACGCTTTCAATTCCCCAAAACAGACTCATCTTTCTGGCCACGGAATCGCTGGGCGTCATACATAAAATAGGAATATACGGCCGTTCGCGCGACACACGCCCCGCCGTTGCCCCGCTGATCGTATAGGAAACGATCGCCGTTGCGTCTGTCAGCGTTTCCGCCGACACACGCGCCGCCACCGTAATGGCGCTTTCCGGCGTCTGTTCGGGCGGCAGACGCACGGCGTCCAAATATTTGCGGTACAAATCGTGCGATTCCGTTTCCATAATAATTTTATTCATCAACGTCACGGCTTCAACGGGATAGGCTCCAGCCGCCGTTTCGGCAGACAACATAACCGCGTCGGCCGCATCAAAAACCGCCGTTGCCACATCGGACGCTTCGGCTCTGGTCGGCGTCGGGTTCGACACCATTGATTCCAGCATCTGCGTTGCAACAATCACCGGTTTTCCGCCTTTGCGGCAGGCGCGGATAATCTTCTTTTGCAAAACGGGAACTTTTTCAGGCGGTACTTCAACCCCCAAATCTCCGCGCGCCACCATAATGCCGTCGGACAAACGGATAATTTCGTCCAGCCGTTCCAATGCCGCCGGCTTTTCGATTTTAGAAACAATCCACGCTCTGTCGTTAATTAAAGAGCGCGCCAACAGCAAATCTTCCGGCCGCTGGACAAACGACAGCCCGATAATATCCGCACCCATGTCCAAAGCCGCCTGCAGGTCCACTTTGTCCTTTTCGGTCAGCGCGTCAATCGGCAAAGGAACTCCGGGAACATTCACGCCTTTTTTATTTGACAGACGACCGCCGATAATAACGCTTGTTTCCGCGAAATCTTTCCCGAAATTATCGACCCGCAAACGAACCAAACCGTCATTCAGCAGCAAATCCATACCCGGCGTCATCGCCTGAAATATTTCAGGGTGCGGCAGGCAGACGCGGTGTTCGTCCCCGGGTTCCGGCGACATATCCAGACGAAACCGGTCGCCGATATGCAGTTCGACAGCGCCGTCTTTAAAAATACCGATTCGCAGTTTCGGCCCCTGCATATCGCATAAAATCGCCAGAGGACGCCCTATTTCTTTTTCGGCAGCGCGGATATATTCGACATTTTTGCGGTGATCGTCATGGCTGCCGTGTGAAAAATTCAACCGAAATACATTAACGCCGGCTTCTGCCAAAGCCTTGATCGTTTCCGGCGTATTCGAGGCAGGCCCCAGCGTTGAAACGATTTTTGTAAAATGAGAACGTTTCATTTTTCAAATTCCTTTGCCATACAAAAATTTCTAAAGATCGGATACCGTCAAAGTCATCGTTTCAGTCAGACTTTCATCGGGTTCCAGCGTTTTAATGCCCGTACCGGCGATACCGCGCGACGCCAGATTAAAAGCGTCCGTCGCGTTTGTTACCGGTTCGACGCAGAAGAAATTTTCTCCTGCCGGCGACCAAATGACAACATGGCCGAAATCGCTATAAGCCGTCATGCTGATTTTCCGCCCGCGCGACGGCCAGAGCATTTCCGCTTTGCCGTCAAACCCGCCGAAACACGTATCCAATTCCAATTCTGAAATTTTCAATCCTGTATCAAACTGCCATTCCGGCGGCGTTTTGATCGGACGTTCCCGCGGCGGCGCGCTTTCATGCGCCCAGACGTTTTTTGTTTTAAACGTAATGACCGTATCTTCGTCTTTCGGGAAAAAGGGGTGCCACCCCAGGCCGCACGGCATCGGAATGCCGCCTTTGTTTGTTAAAGTCAGAGAAACAATAAAACGATTGCCGTCCAGCCGAAAGTTCTGTTCGGCTTCATAAGCAAAAGGAAAACCGCTTTTACCGTTATGTTCAAACGTCAAGACGGCCGAATCGGCAGAACTGCGGACAACCTCCCATTCTTTCTGCCAGCCTTCGCCATGCAAAGGATCCGGAACAAAGGGGTGATTTTTGGGTACGGTACGACGTATTCCCCAATAAATAAAATATCCGCCGCGGATTCTGTTGGAATACGGCACCAAAGGAAACATTGCCGTTTCATCGGCGGCCCGGCGGTCGACGGCGCCGTTCAGCGCGGAACGCAGCAAATCGTCGTTTCCGCGGCGCCAATACAACACGGATCCGCCCGCACGGGGGCTGAGCGCAGCGCTGAAATCGCCTGAAGAAAGAGAAAGAATATCTGAATCTGTCATGCCTCATATCCCATTATTCGTTTTTCCTGTTGTAAACTGTAACGCCGCCGCCTGCAAGCAATTTTGTCGGCTCCGGCCTGTCTACTGTTTGATCGCCTGCAGAAAAGCCGCACGGTCGGTATAAGTCTTCCCGCCGGTTTCAGCCGAAGAAAAAGAAATTTTATCAATAGCCCCGTCGAGTAAAACGATATCTTTTACTTCAGCTGCGGAAACAGCATATTTTTCTTTGGGATTTGAAAGACTTAACGAAGCACGAACAGCCGTCACCGTCTTAGCGGAAACATCATATGATTTATTTTTCTTTTTTTTCTGTCTATTCCCGAATTCGCTCAGAACGACGTCGTTCAGCGTCATCTGCTTTGTCCGATACTTTAACGAACGCTTTTTTTCTTTTTCATCTTTCTTTTCAATCAGCGTCATATCGGCAGATATGTCCGTCAGTTCAACTTTTGAAAAACCCAGTTGTTTTCCCTTAATAAAAGACAGAAATTCTTTCAAATCGACTTTTACTTTAGAAACGGTTGCGACGCCCTGCAAAGACGGACGTGTTGTTTTGACTTTAAAATTAGTAAAATTCAAATCACCGTTCATACCCGCTTCAAAAAAATCATACGATATTTCAACATCTTTAAACAGCTTGAAAAAATTGGTAAACAAAAAATCCAGAACGGAATCCAAAATGTTATCTTTTGTCCTTTGCGAATGAGGAAGGCGCACCTGAATCGGAGATTCCGGCGCCGGAGCATTCGGATCAACGACGGCCGCAGGCGTCTGTGCCAAAGACGATTCTCCCGCGCTGACAAAAACAAAAAGGAACAGCATTATTTTAAAAAAAATATTCATTCGTTTTGACCTTTAAAAAACAATCCCTTACACTTCCCTGATAAGCATATCATGTTTTTGAATGAAAAAAACATGTTAAAAAACGGAATCAATTAAAGATATGGACTTTCAATCGCCCTTATATAAAGCTTTTCTGATCAAACGGTATTCCAAAGTCCTGGCAGATGTTCGTTTGGAAACAGGAGAAACGGCAACGGTTTTTTGTTCCAACACGACACGTATGATTTCTTTGAACACCCCGAAGACCGAAATCTATCTGTCTTTTCGCAACAAAGAATACCGCCGGCTTCAATTTGTCTGGGAAACGGCCGTTGTTAACGGATCAATGGTCGGCGTGAATATGAGCCGGCAAAAAGATCTGATTATCGAAGCCGTCATGAACGCGACAATTTATGAATTAGACGGCTACGCAAAAATAGAAAAAATAAACCCTTCCTCTGCGTCGTCGTCATATCTGGATCTGATTTTAACACCGGAAGAAAACAGCGGTTATCCCGTATGCAAAGCGGCAATCGCTCCCGTTTATCAGAAAAAAGGGGCGGAATTGCTTTTCCCCGACGGCATAGACGTCGCCAACCACCATACTCTGAAACAGCTGGCGGCGGCGCTGCAGGCCGGCGAACGGGCAGTTTTGATTCTGCTGGCTCAAAGAATCGACTGCATCGGCGTGCGCGCGCAATGGACTGCAGACGCGCCGTATCTGGCGGCTTTAAAGGAATTATGCGATAAAGGCTTGGAAATTATCTGCTGCGGCTGTAGTGTATCATTGCAAGGGATATGGGTTAC
>JBJFAY010000024.1:0-6736 GCA_051888155.1 Alphaproteobacteria bacterium | reverse complement strand
CGCTGTTGATCGGTCATCAGGGGCACCCGGAAGTTATCGGGACGATGGGGCAGATTCCGCCGGGAGAAATAAAATTAATTTCAACGATTGCCGATATTGACGACGTCCCGTCCGAATGGGCGGATCGGCTGGGGTATGTAACGCAGACGACGTTGTCTTTGGACGAAACTGCCGGCCTGCTGCAAGCATTGCAAAAACGTTTTCCGGCAATCGTCAAGCCGCATCAGAATGATATTTGTTACGCGACGACGAATCGGCAAAAGGCGGTAAAAGCCATCGCTGCGCAGTGTGATTTGTTGATGGTGATCGGAGCGCCGAATTCGTCGAATTCGAAACGGCTGGTGGAAGTTGCCAGAGAATCGGGGTGTTCCTGTTCTATCTTGGTGCAAAGAGCGGTCGAAATTAACTGGGAACATTTATCGGGGGTTAAAACTCTGGGGATTACGGCAGGGGCTTCCGCGCCGGAAGTATTGGTTCGCGAAGTGATTGAAGAATTGGAAAAAAATTTTAAAATCACTTTGTCCGAATATATTGAAACAGAGGAAAAAGTGATTTTTCCTTTGCCGGATTCTTTACGGGATTAAATGAAATATGGCTGTATATACAACGGTGTCCGCCGCGGATTTAACTGTGTTCCTGACACAGTATGATTTAGGAAAACTTCTTTCTTTTTCCGGAATTTCCGAAGGAATTGAAAACAGTAATTATTTTGTACGGACAACGGCGGGGCAGTTTATTCTGACTTTGTTTGAAAAGCGCGTTAATCCGAACGAACTGCCCTACTTTTTGGATTTAATGACGCATCTGCGGCAAAAAGGAATTGTTTGTCCTCTGCCCGTAGCGGGAACGGACGGAAAAACGCTGCGGGATCTGTGTGCGAAAAAAGCCTGCCTGACGACTTTTCTGGAAGGAAAGTCCGTTCGGGATATTTCTGCGAGTCACTGTGCTGAACTAGGAAGAGCTATGGCGCAGATGCACTTGGGCGGGATTGATTATATAGGATATCGTTCCAATGATTTGTCTGTCGGCGGCTGGGAAAAACTGCTGGCGAAAATCGGCAGACGGGCAGATGGTATTGAGGGCGGTTTATATGATGAAATGGCGGAGTCTCTTGCTTTTTTAAAGGAAAATTTCCCCTCGAATCTGCCGCAAGGTGTTATTCATGCAGATTTATTTCCGGATAATGTCTTTTTTACGCAGGATAAATTGTCCGGTATTATTGATTTTTATTTTGCCTGTAACGACGCTTTGGCTTATGAGCTGGCGGTTTGTCTGAATGCCTGGTGTTTTGATGCACGGACGGGACAATTTTTCCGGGATAAAGCGGAACGAATGACGGCGGCTTATCAGCAAATCAGGCCGCTGACGGTTGAAGAAAAAGAAGCTTTTCCTTTGTTGGCGCAAGGCAGCGCGCTGCGGTTTTTACTGACCCGCACATATGACTGGTTGAATCGTCCCGAAAATGCTTTGGTTACACCAAAAGATCCGGCGGAATACGTCAGAAAACTGCGTTTTCATAAACAGACCGGATCTTTTCGCGATTACGGATTGATATAAACTATCTGCCGGCCGCAGAAGACTGCCGCGCAACATTAACTACTGCCGCCTGCCGTTTTTGCTGATTTTGCAATGCAGACATTAACGACGGGTGCGCGTGTGCGGCCGATAAAGAAGCCGTTGCGGATTCATTTTGTTCCATGGCGGTATAAGTTTGCCCGCTTTCATAAGAATACATATTATGATGCGACTTGTCTTCCTGTGCTTTCCAAACATAAGACGTATAGTTTTTCACTTCTTTATCCAGCTTTTGGACGGCACTTTGGGAAATGGAAAAAGCTTCTTTAGAAGTTAAAAATTCAGGGTCAATTTTTTTCTTAACGTCTTCGGAAATAAAAACGTAATCCAAAACGTCCTCAGACGAAATCGTTCCCTGCATTGCTTTTTTATCTTCTTTGAGACGGTGGGTGGTCAGAGAGTTTGAGATGTTGGAAACGTGCTGATTTTCATAGAAATTCTGATAATGCTTATACCCGTACCATGTTTTAAAAGCGGTTTCTCCGGCTTTGGTCATGTCGCCGGATTTTTCCATTTCGCCGGCAAAAGCCTGGTACATCGGGAACTGTTCCACGTGTTTCAGGACTTCCGGATATTTATCTTTGATTTGATAAGCGAATTTAGCTTCTTCCGTCCAGGCGGCGGCTTCGGCGGCGCGCTGGAATTTGAACTGATCGGCGATGTTCAGATTGGCGCCGTCGGCCAGCAACTGTCCGGATTTTTCATTTTGCACGGCATGCGTCATTTCATGAAAAGCTGTCGCGGCCAAAGCGGCGACGCTGGAATGGCTGCACGGGCAGAGCATGATGTGTTTTTGTTTGCCGTACATACAGCCGTCCATGTTGCCGCGGAAGGCGTCAAAGTGTACTGTAAATCCCATGGCTGATACGTCGTCAACCAGTTTTTTGCCTTCAGGAACAGAGGAAATCAGGTCAAAAACATCAGACAGCAACTTTTTTTCTTCTTCCTGTGGAGAACGTTTTTGCTGAAACGCCTGCTGCAAAGTGCCGTTGCCAATATTGACCTGTACGTAATTTAACTCGTTTATGGACAGAGTATTTTCTAAATCTTTGCGCGTTTTCGGCGGTTCCGGCTGTGCCGGTTCTTCGGGTGCTTTTTTGAAAAGATTTGAGAAAAATCCCATTTTTTTATCCTTTCTGCAATATCTTAGAAAGAATAATAGAATTTTTTCACTTTTTTGTCAATATTTTTATTGGCTGTTTTTCTTTCCCGCCGTAAAATTTCGGGAGCTTTTCTTTTGTTGTTTTAAGACTGGAATTTCGGAATAAAAAAAAGTATCTTTAAGTTTAATTAGGTAATAATGGAAAAGGAAAAAACTGATGGCTGATGCTATTCGTTTTCTGTTGAACGGCGAAAAACGGGAAATACGTAACGTTGCGCCGTTTATGACCGTTTTGCAGTATTTGCGCACGGTCGAACATCTGACCGGCACCAAAGAGGGCTGCGCCGAAGGCGACTGCGGCGCCTGCACGGTTGTTATCGGCGAAGCCGTGAACGGCAAAATGCGCTGGCGCGCGGCAAACAGCTGTATTTTGCTGCTGGGGCGGATTGACGGAAAGTATTTGCTGACGGTTGAAGGCGTAAAAAATCCGGACGGTACGCTGCACCCCGTTCAACAGGCGATGGTTGATATGCACGGCACTCAGTGCGGTTTTTGTTCGCCGGGATTTATTATGTCTTTGTTTACCTTGTATCATTGGGAAGGCAGCAAACCCGCGACGGACGAAGACATTTTTGATGTTTTGTCGGGGAACTTGTGCCGTTGTACGGGATACCGCCCGATTCTGGACGTCGCGCGTAAAATCGCCTGCGGGAAAAAAGACCGCTTTACGGAAAAAGAGTCCGAAATCGTTAAAGCTCTGGAAGCCATGCAAAGAACAATCGGCATGGAATATGAGTATGATTCTCAGAAATATTTCGCGCCCAGATCATTATCCGCTCTGACCGATTTGATTGAAGAACACCCCGGCGCCCGTCTGGTTGCGGGGGCGACGGATCTGGGGCTGGAAGTCAGCAAGGAATTCAAGGAATTTCCCGTCCTGATCGGATTAAGCGAGGTTCCCGGATTAAATAAAATCGAAGAAACCGGCGACGCTTTGATTATCGGCGCGGCCGTGCCGTATTCGACTTTGGTTAAAACGCTGGAAAAATGGTTCCCGCCGTTTGCCAAGATTGTACGCCGTATCGGATCGAATCAGATCCGCACCGTCGGAACGGTCGGCGGCAATATCTGCAACGCAGCGCCGATCGCGGATTCAATTCCGTCATTAATGGCTTTGGGGGCGACGATCCGCCTGCGTTCCAAAGACGGCGTGCGCGAATTGCCGGTTGAAGATTTCTACGTCGGTTATCGCCGGACGGTTTTAAAGCCGAACGAATTTCTGGAATACGTAACGGTGCCGAAATTGCCGGCGGATCATATTTTCAAAGCTTATAAACTGGCGCGCCGGCGTGATTTGGACGTTGCGTCGATTACGGGCGCATTTAACATCAAAGTCGATGATAAAGGGATCGTTACCTTTGCCCGTTTGGGCTATGGCGGCGGCGGCGCCGTGCCGCAGCTGGCGGCGAACGCGCAGGACGCTTTGATCGGCCGCCCCTGGACGGAAGAAGTTGTCGATCAGGCAATGGAAGCTATGGTTCAGGACTTTATCAAACGCCGTCCGAAAGGCGATTATCGTTCCGATATCGCTTTGAATCTGCTTAAAAGAGTTTACGTTGAAACGACGTCCCCTGAAACCGATCTGGAGGTTTGGAAATTATGAAAACTTTAATCAAAGGCGGCGTCCGCCAGCCTCTGCCGCACGAAAGCGCGCATCTGCATGTGACCGGAGAAGCCGAATACGTTGACGATATTCCCGAATTGCCCGGAACGATAACGGCTTATATTTTAAAAAGCACAAAAGCGCACGCCAAAATAAAAAAAATAGACAAGTCTAAGGCATTGGCTTTAAAGGGAGTTTATGCCGTTCTGGACGCTTCGGACATTCCGGGGCATAATGACATTGCGCCGATTATTCACCCTGAACCCTGTCTGGCTCCGGGCGAAGTCAACTATGTCGGCGAACCGGTGGCGGCCGTTTATGCGGACAATATGGCGATTTGCCGCAAAGCCGCGGCTTTGATCGAAGTCGAATATGAAGAATTGCCCGCAATTTTGACGATTGAAGAAGCCTGGGAAAAGAAAAGCTTTTTAACCAAACCTTTGATCGCCACGATCGGGGATCCCGCAAAAGCTTTAAAGGAAGCCAAACACCGCATCAAAGACGAATTTACGGTCGGCGGACAGGACCACATGTATCTGGAAACGCAGGTGGCTTATGTCATTCCGAAAGAAGACAAACAGTACATGGTTTACAGTTCGACTCAAAACCCGGCGGAAGTCCAGCGCGGCGTCGCGGATCTGCTGGGGCTGCCGTTCAATATGGTCAAGGTGGAAAACAGACGCATGGGCGGCGGTTTTGGCGGAAAAGAAAGCCAGCCGTCGATTTTTGCGGGCGTTGCGGCTTTGGGCGCCTGGAAAACGGGGCGGCCCGTCAAAATCCGTCTGGACCGCGACGATGATATGATTATCACCGGCAAACGCCACCCGTATATCGTTTCTTATGAGGTCGGTTTTGACGACGACGGCCGCATTTCGGCGATGGACGTCGATTACAAAGGCAACTGCGGTTCCGTGATTGACATGTCTTTGCCGGTGGTGCAAAGAACGGTCTGCCACGGTGAAAACTGTTATTATATTCCGAACTGCGTTATCCGCGGGCATTTATGCAAAACGAACACCGTTCCGAACACGGCGATGCGCGGTTTCGGCGCGCCGCAGGGCATGGTCGGCATGGAAGGCATTATCGAACGGATTGCTTTTTACTTGAAAAAAGATCCGCGCGAAATCCGCCGCATTAATTTCTACGGAACAACGGACAGAAATGTCACGCCGTATCACCAGACGATTGAAGACAACGTCATTCAGGAATTGTTTGACCGTGTCGAAAAAGAAGGCGAATACGACAAACGCCGTGCGGAAATTATCGAATACAACAAAAAATCGCCGTATGTTAAAAAAGGCATTGCGATGTCGCCGTTAAAATTCGGCATTTCGTTTAACAAAGTCAATCTGAATCAGGCCGGCGCTTTGGTCTGCGTTTACACCGACGGCAGTGTTTTGATCAATCACGGCGGCACGGAAATGGGGCAGGGCGTCAACACAAAGATGTGTCAGGTTGCCGCGGAAGTGTTTTCTATTGATGCCGAACATATCCGCGTAACGGCGACGGCGACGGATAAAATACCGAACACGTCGGCGACGGCGGCTTCGACGGATTCGGACATGAACGGTATGGCGGTGAAAAACGCCATTGACAACATTAAAAAAGCGCTGGTCGAATGGGCCGCGAAGCATTGGGACGTTGCCGAAGACGAAGTCGTATTTGAATCCAATACCGTTTATATGGGCAAAAAGGCAAAGTTGTCTTTTCCTGATTTTGTCAAGGAAGCGAATTTAAATCGCGTTCCTTTGTTTTCTTCGGGATTTTATAAAACGCCCAAGATTCATTTTGACGCGGCAAGCATGACGGGCCGTCCGTTCCTGTACAGCTGTTACGGCGTGTGCATGGCCGAAGTCGCCGTTGATATTCTGACCGGTGAATCGCATGTTTTGCGGGCGGATATGATTTACGACGCCGGTATGTCGTTAAACCCGGCGATTGACATCGGACAGGTCGAAGGCGCCTTTATCCAGGGGCTGGGCTGGGCGCTGCTGGAAGATTTAAAATGGGATAAGAACGGGAATCTGACGACGCATTCTCCGACGACGTACAAGATCCCGACGGGACGCGATCTGCCTGCGGTCTTTAATGTTCAGCTGTTGGAAAAACCGAACAAGGAACCGACGATTTTTAATTCCAAGCCGACGGCGGAACCGCCTTTGATGCTGGGGATCGCCGTATGGCTGGCCGCGCGCGACGCGGTGGCGGCGATTGCGGATTACAAATTGCGCGTCAATCTGGATATGCCCTGCACGCCGGAAAGAATGCGTAAAGCAATTAAGGACATTCAGTCCCGCTACTACCCGTAGGGGGATAACGTCTTCCAGACAGGGGATTAGGTCGTGCCGGCGGTATAAATAAATAATCTTTACCTGTCAGCAAACTTATTCTATCAT
>JBJFAY010000023.1:0-6783 GCA_051888155.1 Alphaproteobacteria bacterium | reverse complement strand
ATATTGGGATTGTTGGTAGCAATTCTGGGATCCGTTGTCGAAATGCTGGGTGATTTCGCAGCGACTTCGGCCGTTTGCGGTATACCTTACCGCGTTTCGCACATGAATAAAGGGGTCAGAACAATCGGAATCTGTAATATGATCGCGCCGCTGCTGGGATCCGTCAGTGTGACCAGCTACAGCCAAAATTCGGGGCTGATCGCAAATACGCGCATCGCCAGCCGCTTCGTCATACAAATCGGCGCCTGCTTTATTATTTTATACGGTTTGTGTCCGAAATTTGCGGCTTTGCTGGCAATTATTCCTCAGGCGGTTCAGGGCGGCGTTTTCGTACTGGTATGCTGTTCAATTACGATTGCCGGTCTGGAACTGTTGCATACGGTGCCGCAGACGGACGGAAATAAAATGCTGATCGGGCTGACTTTGTTATTCGCTTTGGGAACCCCGATATATTTTAATGCGCCGGAACATGCGTACCTTATTGAAAAGCTGCCGATGTTTGTTCGTTTGCTGCTGTCTAACAGCATTGTGCTGGCCGTTGTTGTCGGCACGGTGCTGAATGTGCTGATTAATCATATATTGATGCGTCTTTCTCCGGATAACGGCGGCTGATTTTGTTGTGATTGTATTTGCAAGAAAAGCGCGCGTGTCGTATAGTGCCTGCGCTTGTAATGTTCAGACCGGCAGGTGAATGTGTTTCAAAAAATAAAAGCTAAATTTTTAACTTTAGCGGTTGTTAAAAATTATTTGAAAATTTATCCTTATGTCCGTCCGTATTGGGGCAGGGCGCTGATCGCCGTTTTGATTACAATCCCGATCGGGTCGTTCGACGCTTTGACGGCATGGATTTTAAAGCCTTATATGGACGTGGTTCTGGTCGAAAAAAATATTCAGGCGGCTTCTTTTATGCCTTTGTTGATCGTGGTCGCCAGCGCGTTTCAAAGCTTGTGCAATTATGCCGCCGTTTATTTGAATACATGGGTCGGACAGAAAATCACCAGCGATTTAAAAACGGATATGTATAAAAAGCTGATGCAGGAAGATACGGCTTTTTTTGACAGGTCGTCTTCCGGCTTGGTTCAAATGCGCTTTAACAGCGACGCCGATATGGCTTGCAGCGGTCTGCTGGCAAACTTAAAGCTGTTCACAACACGTGTTTTTTCCTCAATTTCTCTGATCGGCGTTTTATTATATAATTCCTGGCAGCTGACAATCGTCGCTTTGATCTTTTTGTTCGGAGCGCTGCTGCCGCTGACGCGCGTACGCAAAAAAATTAAAGAATTAATGAGCCGGCAGGTTTCAGCCGGAGGGCTGATTACAACGCACTATATTGAAACGTTTGGCGGAAACAGAGTTATTACGTCTTATAATCTGCACGACTATCAAATGAAAAAATTCAGAGAAAGTCTGCGTTTTATCTTTAAAATCAGTATGAAAATGGTGCAGAAAACCGGTCTGTTGTCTCCGCTGATTCATTTTATTGTTTCTTTGGGAATCGCTGGGGTTATCTGGCTGGGCAGTTATTTGATCGTACACGGGCAGATTTCCAGCGGAAACTTTGTTTCTTTTATCGCAGCTCTGCTGATGCTTTATACGCCGATTAAAGGCTTGGGTACCAATTTTACGGCAGTGCAGATGTCTTTTCTGGCAATGGACCGCGTTTTCGAAATTTTAAACGCTCAGCCAAGAATACATAATCCGGAGAATCCTGTCGTTTTGAACGGTGTTCATCAAGGAATTGAATATAAAAACGTCTGTTTTTCTTATTTGCCCGGAAAACCCGTTTTAGAAAATATCAACTTAAAAATCAAAGTGGGACAAATGGTGGCTTTCGTCGGTAATTCCGGCGGCGGAAAAACAACGTTCGTCAATTTACTGCCGCGCTTTTATGATATCAACAGCGGGGAGATTTTAATTGACGGACACGAAATCAGACAGATTGATCTGCATTCTTTGCGTGACAATATCGCTGTTGTTTTTCAGGACAATTTCTTATTTTCCGGAACAATTCTGGACAATATTACGCTGGGCATGACGGATTATACGCAAGAACAGTTGCAGCAAGCCGTTAAAAATGCCTGTCTGGACGAATTTATCGGCGAGCTGGATCAGGGATTGATGACGGACATCGGCGAACGCGGTATTTTGTTATCCGGCGGTCAGAAACAGCGCGTTGCGATTGCCAGAGCATTTCTAAAAAACGCACCGGTTGTTATTTTAGATGAAGCGACTTCCGCTTTGGATAATAAGTCCGAAGCAATCGTTCAAAAGGCGATTGATAATTTGATGGCGGACAGAACTGTTTTGGTGATAGCTCACCGCCTGTCTACAGTGCAGAATGCGGATATGATCGTTGTAATCAACCACGGGCGGATCGTAGAACAGGGAACGCATGAAGAGTTGTTGGCCATGGACGGAGAATACGCCGGATTATATGAAGCGCAGTTCAAAGCAAAAAAACACGAGGAAATGTGATCCGGCGGCATTGCATGGGGCGGCTTAAAGTTTGGTATGCCGCACGGTTATTAATGATGGCGGAACTTGCTGAGCGAATCGGGTATTTTATAGGCAAGTGTGCTTAACGTTTTTTGATTCCGGATATGAAACGTTTGACGATTCTGCTCCGCCGGCTTCCGTTTCTTTTTATTTTTTTCAGCCGTCGGGACCAAATCGTAAGGCTATCTTTTTTTCTTTTATTCTAAGCGATAATATCGGGCAGTAACATGTTTTCCAGCCGGGCAATTTCGTCTTTCAGCGCCAGCTTGCGTTTTTTCAGCCGCTGAATTCGAATCTGATCGATTCCCGGCCGGGAAATAATATTTCCGATCAGAGAATCTAAGTCCCGATGCTCTGTTTTTAACTTGATCAACAGCTGTTTGATCTGGTCTTGAGTAAGAGATTCCATAGTGTTACGGGGCCTGTTAATAAAAAAATCTCCAAAATGTTCATTTTAGACTAGCAGAAAAGTAAGAAAAAAGGTATTGCTTTCAATGAAAAAAGAATCACAGGGTTCATTCTTAGGAGTTTTAAAAATGCCGCAAATCAAGAGAATTGGTGTTTTAACAAGCGGCGGCGACTGTGCCGGCCTGAATGCCGTCATTCGCGCCGTTGTTCATCGTGCGATCTGGACGTATGGGTGGGAAGTTTACGGGATCCTTGACGGAACTGACGGTTTGACTTTCCGTCCGCTGCGTTACCGCAAAATGTCGATTGCCGATTTTCATGCGCCGTATGCCCGTCTGGGCGGCACAATGCTGGGGACGATTAACAAAGGCAGTCCCTTTGCTCACCCGATGCCGGACGGCTCGACAAAGGACTTGACCGAAGATTTCGGAGCAGGGTGCCGTGAATTGGGATTGGACGCTTTAGCCGTGATCGGCGGCGACGGATCTATGGCGATCGTTTCCCGTCTGTGCCGCGGCGCAGGCGTTACAATGGTCGGTATCCCCAAAACAATTGATAACGATACACCGATTACGGAACATTCCGTCGGCTTTTCAACGGCGCGCGACGTTTGCGTCGAAGCTTTGGATCGTTTGGATTCGACGGCTTCTTCGCATCACCGCGTTATGATCTGCGAAGTTATGGGACGCGACGCCGGACATGTCGCGCTGCATTCGGCGATTGCCGGCGGCGCCGACGTCTGCTTGATCCCCGAAGTTCCCTATACACTGGAAGGCGTTGTCCGCAAGCTGCATCTGGTGCGTGAACAAGGCCGCGACCATGCTCTGGTCGTTGTCGCCGAAGGGGTAAAAACGCCTGACGGACAAAATATTTCCGTCGCGCAGGTCGACGGTGTGCGTTACGGCGGTATCGGTCAGTATTTAAGCGCCCGGTTAAATGAAATCGATCCGCGTTTTTCAACACGTGTTACCGTTTTGGGGCATGTACAGCGCGGCGGCGTTCCGGCGGCTCATGACCGTTTGGCGGCGTCCTGTTTCGGCGTTCATGCCGTTGATGTGCTGGCACAAGGAAAAACGGATCGTATGGTCGTATGGAAAAGCGGGACGATTACAGACGTCGGATTGGACGAAGTTGCCGCTATCGGAACGGCAAAAGTTGATCCGAACGGTATGGTTGTTAAAACTGCCCGCGGTTTGGGAATGTATATCGGCGAATAACGGATACGGTGCTTCTTTTTATCGGGGAAGAAAAGCTTTCTTCCCCGATTT
The DNA here is from genome assembly GCA_051888155.1 of Alphaproteobacteria bacterium. Lineage (GTDB taxonomy): Bacteria > Pseudomonadota > Alphaproteobacteria > CAAGCB01 > CAG-977 > UBA11549. The sequence goes on along the minus strand of JBJFAY010000023.1, from coordinate 2,611 downwards.
TTATTTTTCTTTCAAATAGTTTTGAAAAGAGATATACTAAATTCAGTTTTTAAAATTCTATTCTGTGGAGGTATTGCATGAAGGAAGAAACAGCTCATTTGCAGGCGTTAAAAGCAAAACATGCTGCTTTGGACGAAGAAATTGCAAAAGAAATGGCGCGCCCGTTGCCCGACGAAACGACCATTTCCAATTTGAAACGTCAAAAATTGAAAATCAAAGAAGAAATTGAATCTGAAACCGAATCTGCTTCGTAACCTTATTTTTTTAACAGTTTGCAATGCCGTCCTTATCAGGGCGGCATTGTTGTTTACGGCAAGACCCTGCTTTGTTTTCTGAAATAAAAAAAAAGCCCCTAAATGATTAGGGGCCGGTAAGGGTTAATTATCCATTGAATTTTTTTTGAATTTTTTGTGCTTTTGACCTTTTTTATGCTTTTTTTCCATTTTCTGATCGCTGGATTCGGGCTGAACGGTTTGATCGCCGATCTGGCTGCGTTCTTTCTGTTTTAACGCTCTTCTTTCGGCTTTTTGCTGCGTTTTCAGTTCATACATCTCTTTTGCTTGTTTGATCTTCATTTCTTTGACTTGTTTTTCCTGTTCCAAACGCAGCTGTTTCATTTCGGCAGACAGTTTATCTTTGGATTCTATTTCCTGAACGTCTTCTTTGTATTCTTGTTCGATTTCGGCGATTTTCTTGTCCAGTCGACTCATTTTACCATCTTTGGCTATGGCCGGCGCTGACATAAGGCAAAAGGCTACAAGCATTAAAACGCTTTTTTTCATAAAAATTCTCCTTTCTAAAAATTGCGGATTTTTTTACATTGGATTATTTTCTGGCGCCGGTCAATACGACAAAGAGAGAGTATATTAAACATCTTTTTCCCGATTTTTATGACCGTGTCCGCGTGACGGTCTGTCATGTCGTTTGCCGTGATGACGGTTTGAATGTTCATTCATATTTTCGCGTCGGTCTTGGATAAATTCCCGGGGGTGTTCGGCAGGCGCGCGGTCGTATTCGCTGCTGTTATTTTCATTAAAATCTCTTGGCGGCGGAGGAGGACGGTTGAATTCGCCATTGTCATTCTCGTTAAAATCTCTTGGCGGAGGAGGAAGAAGAAACTGTTTTTCGGTTCCCCGATCGTTCGTATTTTCAGAATCGGTTACTGAATCAATTTGGCTTACTTGCGCCGTTCCATGACCGCCTGAAATTAACAAAAGAGAAAAACCTAAAATAATAAGAAATGATTTTTTCATTGTCTTTTCCTTTCTTGATCCGTTTTCTTTCTTTTAAACGAATGGAATGTAAAAAAGTATGCGCACATTTTTTTATTTGACACGGACAGATTGTTTCGGTAGCATCTTTTTCATGATGAAAAGAGCAAAAAACATTCTGCATGTGGGGCAAAACTGGTGGTGGCTTTCTTAGGGAAGGCCGCGTAGAATGTTTTTTAGTCGTTGCCGCGGGTTTCCCAAGACGGGAACAGCGGTTTTTTTATGACAGTCTTGTTTGATAACCTCAGCTTCCCGAAAAACGGTACGGTTTAACAACAAAGCAAAGAAAGGTTTAAAACAATGACTTATATGCCCGAATTTTCTACTCCCGACACAGACGGATTTTTTCATGGCTTCGGCGGTATGTATTTGCCCGAAGAATTAAAAAACGTTATGCATGAAATTGCGGCCGCTTATGCCGAAATCAAAGATACGCCGGAATTTAAACGGGAACTGGCTTATTATTTAAAAGAATTTGTCGGCCGTGAAACGCCTTTATATTTTGCCGCACGGTTGAGCAGAGAGCTTGGCGGTGCAAAAATTTATTTAAAGCGTGAAGATCTCTGCCATACCGGCGCGCATAAAATAAATAATGTCATGGGACAGATTTTACTGGCCAGATATATGGGCAAAAAACGCATTATCGCCGAAACCGGCGCAGGGCAACATGGCGTCGCTACGGCGACCGGGGCGGCTTTGTTCGGTATGAAATGCCGGATTTATATGGGGGAAGAAGATACCAAGCGGCAGGAATTAAATGTTTTCCGCATGAAAATGCTGGGGGCTGAAGTCGTTCCCGTGACTAAAGGACAAAAAACGCTCAGCGATGCTGTTGACGCCGCTTTGGAAGATATCGTTCAAAATTATCATGATACCTTTTATTTGGTCGGTTCTGCCGTCGGACCGCACCCCTATCCGATGATCGTCCGCGATTTTCAGTCGGTAATCGGCCTGGAAGCGCGCCGGCAAATCCTGGAACATGAAAACAGACTGCCGGATTATGCTGTCGCTTGCGTCGGCGGCGGCAGCAACGCGATCGGTTTGTTTTCCGGTTTTGTTAATGATCCCGTTGTCCGGCTGATCGGTGTCGAAGCCGCCGGCAAGGGACTCGATACGCCTGAACACTGCGCAACAATGTCAAAAGGAAAACCGGGCATTTTACACGGCGCATATACCTATTTGCTGCAAGATGACAATGGCAATCCGGCTTTGACGCACAGCATTTCCGCCGGTTTGGATTATCCCGGAGTCGGGGCGGAACACAGTATGCTGAAAGAAACGGGCAGGGCCGTTTATGAAACGGCGACAGATCAGGAAGCTGTAGACGACTGTATGACTTT
>JBJFAY010000022.1:0-1581 GCA_051888155.1 Alphaproteobacteria bacterium | reverse complement strand
GGCTGTATCATCAATATTGAAACAGGCTTTAACCGTTTGGGATTCAAAGAACAGGATTGGGATCTGTTAACGCCGGACGCCTGCGCGAAAACAAAGTATCGCTGGTCATGTCGCATTTATCGTGCGCCGGCGACGATCAATCGGATCCGTCCGTTCAAAAACAAAACAAACATCAGTTTGACGTTTATAAAAAAATGCTGGAACGCTTTAAAGGCATTCCCGGCAGTCTGGCTTTGGACGCCATGATGGTCAACAACAGCGGGGCAAAGATTTCTCAGATTCGTTCGGGCGCCGCTTTATGCGGTATCAACGTATGGCCCGGCAAACTGAATTTGGAACCCGTCATGACGATAGAAGCGCCCGTTTTGCAGACGGAACAAATCAAAAAAGGCGATACCGTCGGCTACGGCGCGACCTTTACCGCGGAAAAAGATACAAAAATTGCCGTTCTGGGCATCGGTTACAGCAACGGGATTCCCAGAAGTCTGAGCAATAAAGGAAAAGTATTCTTTTCAGACGGCAATAATATGTACGAAGCCCTGATTGTCGGGCGGATTTCAATGGGACTGCTGAACTGTGACGTAACAAATGTTCCTGAAAAGGCTTTGCAAACAAAAAAAGCGTCCATTATCAATAAAAAATACACGATCAATGATGTGTGCGTTGACGCCGACAGGCTGGACAGCGAAATCATGTGTTCTTTTTCAGCCATGGACGTTAAGTATGTTTCCAATGCCCGGGAAGAAAAACAAAAAACTTCTCAGATCGGTTTGTTAAGGAAAAATTGCTTAGGGCGTTAATATGCAAATCGTTCACACGGTGGGAAACGAATCTCTGTTGTGCGATTTAATTGAAACAGAAACCCCTCCCCGGCTGGTTTACAGCGATATCAAACATATTTTCCGCGACGCCGCGCGGTGCGAGTACTTTATTGTCCGTCAAAAAATATACGATATGCTGTTTCAGGCAAAATCTTTTTTGCCGCGGGGAGTTTATTTTAAAGCTTTTGAACTTTACCGCCCGATGAAAAAACAAATTTTGTGCTGGGAAAAAATTCTGACCGACTTTCAAAAGCGTTATCCGGACGAAAATTCTGCACAACTGGAAGAAAAAGCAAACACTTTTATTGCAAATCCTTACAAACAAGGCAGCGGACATCAATCCGGCGCGGCCATAGATCTGACTTTGTGCGACAGAGACGGAACAGAATTGGATATGGGCACAAAATATCAGGAATTTAATTCATTAACGCAGACTTTTCCGGATAACGACCGTTTGACCGCCCGGCAAAAAGAAAACAGAAAAATCTTATGCGGCGCAATGGAACGGGCGGGCTTTGTAAATTATTTTCCGGAATGGTGGCATTACAGTTACGGCGAAATCGAATGGGCCGTTATTACCCATACGGGGAAAACGCTCTACCTGCCCTTAAATATTTGAACCGCTTTTTTTCAGTCTGGACAAACAGACTTTTTTTTACTGACACCTCTTTTACGTGTCCTTAAAAAATTTTTATTTTTCTCTTTTTTTTATTTTTAACGATCTGTTTGCGGTATTTTTCCGCCGCTTGAGAATGTTACA
>JBJFAY010000021.1:0-6846 GCA_051888155.1 Alphaproteobacteria bacterium | reverse complement strand
TCACTAAAGACAAAAAAAGATAAAACTAATAACAAGCAATAAACAATTTTTTTATGGCCTAAAGAAAGGAACTGGTTCTGGTTTCGCTTTTAAAAAATAACCTGAGCGCCGTGTTAAAGATTGACCCGAAAGGGGTTATTTTATCGGCTAATTCAACTGCTTACCGTCTGTTCGGATATGAAGATGGCGAATTGAACGGCAGGCAGGCGCAGGTTATTTTGCCTGACTGCGGCCATAAGGGGGCGGCTTTCGGCGCTCTGGGAACTTTACTGTCGAAACCCGAACTGTCTAATACGACCGAAGCCGTCGGATTAAGAAAAAATGATACGGAGTTTCCTGTAGAAGTTGTCATGACGCCCTGTGATCAGGGATATATCTGTCAGCTGCGCGATATTTCCAAACGCCAGATGTCCGAAAGCATGGACGCGATTTTGCATGCGACGCTGCGCCGTGTTCTGCGGGGGCAGACATATGAACAGTTTTGTTCGTTTTTATGTGAAAAGATCGTTGAATTGCTGGGGTGTCCTCTGGCGTGGATCGGGAAAAAAGAAAAGGACGGATCCGTTTGTGTCTGCGCCGTTGCCGGAAGGCTGGCGGAAGGTTTCCCCGCCAAACCGATCCGTTGGGACGACCTGACCGAAAAGTTCGGTCCGACGGGGCAAGCGATCAGATCCAAACGGACCTTTGTCGTTGAACTGGCCGATGATAAAGTCATTGATGCGGACGGCCGGGAACATATTCGCCAGATTATTGTTTTTCCTCTGGTGACGCACGACGGCGTGGACGGCGTTTTGGAAATTCATTCCGGTTTGGGAAAATTAGACGATACGACAATCCAGCGCATCGAAACATTTTCGTTGCGGATTGCCATGGCAATGCAGGTTGCCGCCGATCAGCAGAATCTGCGGCTGCAGCGGATTGCTTTGGAAACATCGCCCAACGCATTTGCCATTACAGACGATCAGGGCGTGGCGCTGTGGGTAAACGATGCTTTTTGTTCGTTAAGCGGTTACCGGCACGAAGAAGTGCTGGGGCGAAAGCTGGCCTTTTTAAAAACAGATCTGCAGAACGACGCCTTTTATAATGAAATGTGGGAAGCTCTGCGCGCAGGGAAAAGGTGGCACGGGGAAATCGTCGAACGCCATAAATCGGGGTCTTTATATACGGTTGAACAAAGAATTACGCCGATTCAAGACGCGGGCGGCAATCTGTCTTACTGCGTTATTGTCCGCGATGATGTGACCGAACGCAAAAATGCCGAAGGGCAGATCATGCATTTGGCCAATTACGATCAGCTGACAGGACTGCCTAACCGCCGGTTATTCCATGAACAGCTGAAACTGATTTTAAAACGGGCGGAAACGCGCGGTAAAAAAGTCGCTCTGATTTTTGCGGATTTAACAAACTTCAACCGGATCAATGACACGCTGGGACATACGGCGGGGGATAACTTATTAAAAACGGTTGCCGACCGTTTGTTGAAAATGGCGGCTCCGAAAGATTTCGTCGCCCGTATCGGCGGAGACGAATTTACATTAATTGTGGAAAATATCCCAAATGCCGAAACGGCGGCGTTAAGCGCGCGCACAATGATTGAAACGATTTTGGCGCCGATTATGCTGGAAAATACGGAAGTCAACGTCGGCGCGTGCGTGGGAATTTCTATTTTCCCGGACGACGGAAAAGAACCGGACAAGCTGGTTAATTTCGCGGACATGGCTTTGCGGACGGCGGCGCATTCGGCTCCGAACAGTTATTTCTTCTTTTCTCAGGAAATGAATGAAGAAACGGAAGACCGCCTGGCTTTGGAACGTGATTTGCGCAAAGGATTGATCCAAAAGGAATTCGCTTTGTATTTCCAGCCTCAGTTAGATGTGCGCACGGGGAAAATCAATGCGGTTGAAGCTTTGGTTCGCTGGTTCCACCCGACAAGGGGCATGGTTTCTCCGATGCGGTTTATTCCGATTGCCGAAGATACCGGTCTGATTATTCCTTTGGGCGACTGGATTTTAAAAGAAGCGTTGCGTTATATAAAAATATGGGACGAAATGAACCTGCCGAAAATTTCGGTTGCCGTTAATTTGTCCGCAATTCAGTTCCAACAGGAAGATTTAGCCGGATCCATTGAAAAAATCCTGTCGGACAGCGGCGTTGATCCCGGACGGCTGGAACTGGAATTAACGGAAAGCGTCGTTATGCAGGACGCGCGCAAAGCCGATAATATTTTATCGCGTTTGTCCCGTGTCGGGATAAAGCTGGCGATTGACGATTTCGGAACGGGGTATTCTTCTTTAAGTTATTTAAAACGATTTGCCGTTGACCGGTTAAAAATCGACCAGTCTTTTGTCCGCGATATGACCCATAATTACGACGATGCGGAAATTGCGCAGGCCATTATTAATTTAGGGCATACACTGGGGCTGGAAATCGTATCCGAAGGCGTTGAAACAAAAGAACAGTTAGAATTGCTGAAAAAGCAGGGGTGCGATATTATTCAGGGATACTACATCAGCAAACCGATGCCTGCGGACGATCTGCCGGAATTTTTGCGGACCAAAACGGAGTTTTAGCGTTTTTTTTAAACGGAGTACTGACGATGAAAAACATTCTGTTTCCAAGTTTGTTTTTAACCGGTATGTTATTTGCGCAAAACGTTTATGCGCTGGAAACAAAGCCGTTGCCCGAGCCGCAGACAAACGGCGGAAAACCATTGATGGAAGCTTTAAAAGACCGAAAAACGTCACGTTCATTTTCTGACAAACCTCTGGAAGCGCAGGTACTGTCGGATATGTTATGGGCTGCTTTCGGCGTCAATCGTCCTGCAGAAGGCAAAAGAACCGCGCCGACAGCCATGAATAAACAGAATATAGATGTTTATGTATTAGACGCCGCCGGGGTCTGGCGTTATGAGGCAAAGGAGAACGTCTTAATTCTCGTTTTGGAAAAAGACCTGCGCCCTGTTATGGAAAGCCAGCCTTTTGCGGCCGAAGCGCCGGTAACTTTGTTATATGTTGCGGAAAATGACGTTACTTCCGGCATGCATGCGGGATCTTTATATCAAAATGTCGGTTTGTTTTGTGCTTCGGCCGGGTTGCACAACGTCGTGCGGCGTATGGATAAAGACCGGCTGACGCAGGCGTTGCCTTTGCCCGCGGGGAAAGAGGTTATTGTTTCTCAATCCGTCGGATATCCTTAAACCGGTTGATGTTGTCTTTTAGCTAACTTGTTTTTCATTTTTTTCCTTCTTACGATATTTCAGACAAAGGAAAGGGGAAAAAGATGAAGTATGTTACTTTGAACACAGATTATAAAATGCCGGTGATCGGCTTGGGAACATGGAAATCGGCGGAAGAAAAAATATATCAGGCTGTCCGCTGGGCGATTAAAGCCGGGTATCAGCATGTTGACTGCGCCGCCGTTTACGGTAACGAAGAAACCGTCGGTCAGGCTTTGCATGACGCCGTGGCGGAAGGCGATATTGAACGCAAAAATTTATTTGTTACCTCTAAACTGTGGAATACGGCTCATAAACCGGCCGACGTGCGTCCGGCTTTGGAACAGAGCTTAAAAGACCTGCAAACGGATTATTTGGATTTATATTTGATCCACTGGCCGATCGCCGAAGATCCTTTAAGCGGCGAAGCGTTGGATATTCCGCAGGAAGAAACGTGGGCCGAAATGGAAAAAGCGCAAAAAGACGGACTGGTCCGTTCTATCGGCGTATCGAATTTTACGCAGACAAAATTAAAAGATTTAATGGATAAAGCCGAGATTATGCCTGCGGTTAATCAAGTTGAAATTCACCCTTATCTGGCGCAAAACGATCTGGTTGAATTCTGCCGGACAAATCAAATCGTTGTGACGGCGTATGCTCCGCTGGGATCCGGAGATCGCCCCGATACGATGAGAGAAGCGGACGAACCGTCTTTGTTGGCCGATCAGGTTGTTGCCGATATCGCTAAAAAGAATTCGGCGACGCCGGCGCAGGTTTTAATTGCTTGGGGGCTGGCTCGCGGGCTGGTTGAAATTCCCAAATCCGTTCAATTTGACAGGATTGAGGAAAATCTGGGGGCATTAAATGTAACTTTGGACGGCGACGATATGAAACGGCTGAATGCCATTGATAAAACATTTCGCTTTATAACGGGAAAAAACCTGACAGGCGCGGATCATGTCTTTGACGAATAATAATAAAAAGCTCCGAAAGGAGCTTTTTTATAACCGCAGAGATAAACGCGCTAAATCCGCCAAAACAATTCCATTATCAACAACGGGTTGCGAATAGGCGCGCAAAAAGTAACCTTCGTCCGTTTCATAAACGGAAAAACCGCAAGATTCATAAAACTGCTGCTGAAAACTGTCTTTTCCCGTTGCAATCAGTAGTGTTTCAAAACCGTTATTACGGGCGCGATCTATGGCGTCCCGCATCAATAAACGCCCTAATCCCTGCCGGCGATATTGTTCGGATACGGCAATGTTCATGATTTCCGCGGTTTTGTTTTTCTGATCTTTCAGAACATAGACGCCGATTATCCGAGCTCCGTCAAAAGCCGCGAAACAATGGCCTTTATTCAGATATTTTTCTATTTTCTTGACGTCCGGGTCAGCTTCTAACAGCAAAGAAAGAGGGTAATTTTGATAAATTTCTTTGATTTCCGGTTTATTCATCAGACAGTCCTTTCAAATAACTTCAAAAGAATACGCAATTTTTTTCAAAAAATATAGACAAAAAACGGAAAAACTGTATACTGTTTCTTGTATCAAAGTTTTTTTAGGAAAATTTCATGGCTGAACCGGAAAAAAATTGTAGATTAACCCTTTACCTGGATACGCCGAAAATGTTTTTGAAGCCGGGCAGGGATAATATTTACGTTCGTTCAGACGGCACATTAACAACAACCTGGTTTACTGGTCATGCTTTTGTCGGCCTGACAGATGAAAAAGGAAATGAAGAAAAGTGGGGATATTACCCAAATCCGATGGCGTCGCTAAAAGAAGAAATCCGCTGCACTAAAGGCCACTTTGAACGCGAGGATAACGGTCATTATAACGAAGCTATTGTTTATATGGTTTCCCGCGATCAGTATGACGCCGCGATGAAAAAAGTTCAGGAAACGAAGGCGCGTCCCGGGTTTTATCAGCTGTTTCATAAAAATTGTTCCAGCGTTGCCAGCGATATCCTGCGCGCCGGAGGAGTGAAAGACGCTCCGTCACTGTTTATGGGATTAACGCCGCACCGCCTGACAATGAAAAAACGGGCTTTGCAGATGAAACGCCGGCTGGAAGTCGCTTTTTGGAAGGCTAAAAACGCTGTAAAAGGAATCTTTACGGGACAAAAAGCTCCTGCGTCCGATTTACTCAAAATGTTAAAGGATAAACCGATCCCTGTAACTATTTCGCAGGGAATGGCCGCGTCAAAATCCAAACAGCCTTTGGACATAAACAAGGTTCTGTCTTCTTTAGCCGGACAGCGCACAAAATAATGAAAGCCTATCAACAGGGGACGATTGATTATTTCTGCGGCGTTTACGCAGTGATCAACGCTTTTCGCCAAGCAGCGCGGGATCAGAAAAAACTGACATACCGGGAAGGGTGCGCTTTTTATCAACACCTGATCCGCTTTTTATTAAAGAAAGATTTATTTCAAGAAGTCTTGTGTCATGGCACATCGTGTGATTTGCTGCTGGATTTGTTAAAAAAAGCGGATCGTTACACACAGAAACATTTCGGTTTAGCGCTGGAATTTCAGGCTCCCTATGCCGCAGAAAACAAACCCGCATTGAAAATTGTCAAAGAAATCGGCACTTTTCTGGAACAGGATCACACCGCCTGGATTATCCGTTTAAACAACCAAAATCTGGGCGATCACTGGTCCGTCGGAACGACAGTAACGCAAAACGGAACCGTCCGGTTGTTCGACAGTTACGGCTGTACCCGTTTTGACGCCAATAAAGCGTTATGGGCGCCGCCGATTAAAAAAGCTGATATGACTTCGGATAATCCGACGGGTATGCCCAAACCGCCTAAAGGCAAAACGTTGTTGTTAAAAGAAGGGCAGATTTTAATTAAAACCCGCCCTGTCTGAATTTAGCCGATAGAAGCAAGAATATAATTAACGGCTTCTATTTCGTTGTAGCAGGAACGCAGTATTTCGGAAATACGTATTTCTTTCAGTCCGCTTAATTCGGCCAAAGAATGTAAATGTTCCGCGTTGCCTGTTTTTAAAGAATGAAAATTAAACAAGACAAAACGGCTGATTTCAGACGCTTTTTTGAACCGCCCCCGTTCGGCTTGCGTCATTTGCTTCTTTTCCCATTTCGACATAAACGGCGTCCGGAGAATACCGCCATACGCCGCCGGAAAGGTAATCTGTCGTCCAGCTGTAAGGATTTGAAAGATTGATAATACTGATCGGATTTATTTCTGAAACTAAAGGCGCGGTCACATCAATATACCCTTCTTTTTTTAGTATGATGAAAGCGTTGCTTGAAGCGCGTTTCAAATTTACAGCGCAAGGGGTTGTGCAGGAGGGCATACCGTTGACGTATACTTTAGCTTCCTGAACGTTTGAATTGATCGTAACAGACTGTTGTGTGCCGGAAAATATTGTGCCACAGCCTGACAACAGTAAACTCCAAGCAAAAATAAGATATTTTTTCATGAAAACTCCATATTTAATAAACCAAAACCGCCTTTTCAGGCGGCCGGAGAGTTCAGAAATCATACTTGAGAATGATCGTTAAGACCTTTAACCCCATACCGGCCGGTAAGGAGTCTGAACATACGTCAAAACCTCCCCGAACCATATCAATGAAATCGGGGATATAATTCTGCTTTGCCATACGC
>JBJFAY010000020.1:0-6855 GCA_051888155.1 Alphaproteobacteria bacterium | reverse complement strand
TAATCCGGAACAGTATCTGCCGTTTGCGATTCCCGGACTGGGCGTTGTGATTGTGATTGTCGCCTTGATTGTGCTGGGGGCGTTTACAACTGGATATTTGGGGCGGCTGCTTGTGCGCATTTGGGAACGCATGTGGGAAAAAATGCCTTTTGTATCAGGCATTTATTCAACATTTAAACAGCTATTTGAAACTGTTTTTTCCAAAAAGTCAAATGCGTTCCGTCAGGTTGTCCTGGTTGAATTTCCCAGAAAAGACGTTTGGACGGTCGCGTTCGTCACTTCTGATGTGCCGTACGCTTTGGCTGATGCGTTAAAAGAGGACGAACTGATTTCCGTTTATGTGCCGACAACGCCGAATCCGACGTCCGGATATTGGAGCATATACCGCAAAAAAGACGTCGTTCCGTTGGATATTTCTGTTGAAGACGGGTTGAAAATGGTTATTTCGTTGGGCATTGTTTCTAAAAAGAAAGAATGTTAAAGCAGCGCGTCCGGCGGCAGGAAAATCCGTGCCTGACGAAGATGAGTGTAAAAAGACAAATGGTTTTACAGATGGTGTGATAATTATTCGGTGCAAAAATTTGCATCCTGCTGACTTATTTTTTGTATTTGGCTTAAAAGATTACGAAAAGAGTGGATTTCTTGTATTGTTAATTGCAAAAAACTTTGATTAGTATCAAAAGAAAACTTGAATAAATTGTTATTGTTCTTGTATTCCAATAATATGGATACTTTATAATGATTAAATACAACACTAACTTGTAATGGCGTTGCATCAGGTCTTTGAGAACAATACCTTGCGATACCATCTAATTTTTTGTGACAAACATTAAGCTCTTCTAAGAATTGAAATAAATCAGAAGTAGTAAAATCAAAATTTATTGTCATCTTGATGTTATTAATTTTAATCTTTACCATTCCATAAAAATCATAACCGCCCCAATAGCTGGTAATTCTCGGAAAATCATAAATATCCGTGAGTATAAGTTCTATATATTGATTTTCATCATTATTTATTGAACATATTTTGAATGGTAACTCTAACATATTTAAAAAATTCCTAGCGTACAAATAAGTAAGACATTATTACTTAATAATATCTTTATCTCAAGTCCAAGAAAAGTATATTTTTGACCATTTTAAAATTGAGATATCAACCTGCTTCCGACCGGTTAAAAGTTGTGAGGATAGCCACGCTTCGCTTGCTATTACAATAAACCGCTTCCGGCCAAAACAGACTTTAAACCCCAACGAGGATAATTTTGTTTCACTTCTTTTCTTTTGATCGGGAAAGTGTTAAAAGAAATCCGTAATGAATTATAAAAACAGAGGCTTAAATGACGTCTTTAGCAGAACAAACGGCGCATCGCAGAACGTTTGCGATTATTTCCCACCCTGACGCCGGTAAAACGACTTTGACCGAAAAACTGCTGCTGTTCGGAGGCGCCATTCAAATGGCCGGCGCCGTCAAAGCGCGCGGGGAACAGCGCCGCGCTCGTTCCGACTGGATGAAAGTCGAACGCGAACGCGGTATTTCCGTGGCTTCGTCCGTCATGACGTATGAATATAAAGGCTGCACGTTTAACCTGCTGGATACGCCGGGGCATGAAGACTTTTCCGAAGACACTTACCGCGTTTTAACGGCGGTTGATTCCGCCGTTATGGTGATTGACGCGGCAAAAGGGATCGAAGCGCGTACGCGCAAATTATTTGAAATCTGCCGTCTGCGCGATGTGCCGATTATAACTTTTATCAATAAAATGGACCGGGATTCGCAGGATCCGTTTGCCTTGTTGTCCGAAATTGAAGACACATTGGCTTTAGAGGTTGCTCCCGTGACTTGGCCGATCGGATCGGGCAGGGACTTTAAAGGGTGCTATGACCTGATAAACGACCGGTTGTTTTTGATGGAACGCGGCGCAACGGCGGAAGCAGAAGTCTGCAACGGGTTAGATGATCCGAAATTGGACGCTTTGCTGCCTGCCGATTTAGCGGCTAAATTACGCGAAGATGTGGAAATGATTCGAGGCGTATGCCCTGCTTTTGACAGGCAGGCTTATTTGGAAGGTATCCAGACGCCGGTGTTTTTCGGGTCGGCTATTAATAATTTCGGCGTGCGCGAGTTGATTGACGGCTTGGCTGTTTATGCGCCTTCGCCGCGTCCTCAGCCGGCTGTTTCGCGTAAAATAGATCCGGCTGAAGAAAAAGTAAGCGGTTTTGTCTTTAAAATTCAAGCGAACATGGATCCGAAACATCGTGACCGCATTGCGTTTGTCCGGTTATGTTCCGGACATTTCCAGCGCGGCATGAAACTTTTGCATGTGCGCAGCGGGAAATACCTGCCGATGCATAATCCGATTATGTTTTTGGCGCAGGAACGCGAACTGGCCGATGAAGCGCTGCCCGGAGATATTATCGGATTACCGAACCATGGTAATTTAAGGATCGGCGATGCTTTAACTGAAGGCGAACAGCTGACTTTTACGGGGATACCGTCGTTTGCGCCGGAATTGCTGCAAAAGATTCGTTCAACGGATCCTTTGAAAGCCAAACATCTGGGTAAAGCTTTGCAGCAGATCGCCGAAGAAGGCGGCGCGAGCGTGTTTAAACCGACGATGGGGACGGACTGGATTGTCGGAGTCGTCGGCTCTTTGCAATTTGATGTTTTGGCGGATCGTATCCGTACGGAATATGAAATTCCCGTTATTTTTGAACCGACCAGTCTGTATACGGCGCGCTGGGTCAAAGCGGACACAAATTCGGATTTGGACGCTTTTGTCAATGCCAACCGGTCGGCTTTGGCGACGGATCATGACGGGGAGTGGGTATTTTTGGCGCGTAACGCCTGGCATCTGAATAAAACGACAGAAGACTTTCCTAAAATCAAGCTGCAGGAAACCCGCCAGAATGCCTAACCCTAAAAAAGTGGTATATGGCTGAGTAAAAAATAAGTTTGACGGTAAACAAACAGTAAAATGCGTCTGACTATTTTTTGTTGCTCTCCGTCACCAAAGACAAAAGCGTAATACTGACCCGTCGGTTTTGCGGCGCTTTCGGGTCGCTTTTGATATATGGCTGCGTTGACGCTTTGCCGACGACGCGCGTGATCTGTTTATCTTTTACTCCCAGACTGATCAGAGTCCGTCTGAAAGCTAAAGCGCGTTGTGAAGACAGTTCCCAGTTTGAATACCCGTCTTTTCCCGCAAACGGTACGGCGTCCGTATGTCCTTCAATCGCAAAAAAATGTGGTATCTGTTTTAATACGCGCGCCAAAAGTCCTGTCAGACGTGCTCCGTTCGGCGTCAATACGTCCGAACCACTGATGAAAATCGGCTGGTTCAGTTGGTCGATCAGTTGAATCTGAAGCCCTTCTTTTGTTTCCGAAATAATCAGACTGTCATGCAGTTCCATTAACGACGCATCTGACTGCATGGCTTCTTCCAAAGCAATTCTGGCTCTGTCAAACAGTTCTTTTTCTTTTTTTATCAGCCGTTCCTGCTGCGGCGACAACGTGGGAAATTCGTTTGATCCGTCAAATCCGACAAACGGCATGGCTTGTGGCGACGGAGCCGTTTCCAAAGATTCCAGTCCTCCGGTTAATATCGTTTCTCCTCCCGAAGTCGAAGAGTCCATAACGGAACCCGATGTAAAATACTGGGCGATACCGGCTTTTTGTTCTTCAGTCGTCGTTTGCAGAATCCACATCAGCAGAAAAAACGCCATCATGGCCGTCATAAAGTCCGCATATGCGACTTTCCAAGACCCGCCGTGATGACCGTGAGCCCCTTTTTTTACACGTTTAACGACGATCGGCTGTTCTCTATCGGACATAAGGGCTTCTCCGCATTACAGTTTTTCGCACATCGCGTCAACTTCGGCAAAAGTCGGCCGGACGGGCGGCGGCAAAGATTTACGCGCAAATTCAACCGACACCTGCGGCGCATACCCCTGAATATGTCCCAGCAGAGCCGCTTTGATCAAATTCAGGTATTCCAATTCCGGATTTAACGTGTTGGCAACGGCGGCGGACAGCGGCGCGACAAAGCCGTACGCCATTAAAACGCCGAAAAAAGTGCCGACCAGCGCCGCGCCGATCAGGTTTCCCAAAACTTCGGGCGGTTCGTTCAAGGCACCCATCGTGTGGATAACTCCCAGCACCGCAGCGACAATCCCCAATCCGGGCAGAGCGTCGGCGACACGGTTCAGTCCGGCGGACAACGCCTCCTTTTCATGCTGAATTCCGTCCATTTCAGCGTCAATGACCGCTTCGATTTCATGAGGCGCCAAGCTGCCAAACGTCAGCAGGCGCATATATCCCGTCATAAAATCCATCGCTTCGGGATCTTCGGTAATTAAGGGAAACTGCTTAAAAATATCGCTTGTTTCCGGTTTTTCGACATGAGCTTCCAACATCATGTTTCCTTTGGACCGGGCCAGATGAAAAAACACATACAGCATACCCAGCGCTTCGGAAAAGCTTTTTTTATTATAACGCGGCGGCATGAAAATACGCGGCAAAGTTTTAAAAGTCGCAAAAACAACACTGGGCGGATTGGAAATCAAAAAGGCCCCGAACGCCGCGCCGCCGATAATTAAAAACTCGCCCGGCTGCCATAAAACGCCGAAATGCCCGTCTCCCCACAAATAACCGCCTGCAACGCTGCCGATGACAACCAGTAATCCGATCAGAGGGAACATTTTCTTTCTCCTTAATTTTTCAACATTCTGTAAAAAAAATTGCAGCGATCTTTATTTTCTTAAAGCATTTTTTGCAAATAATCCTTAAATATATACTAAAAAGCTTCAAAAGGTGAAAGGAAACCTCATGACGGCGCAAAAAATTACGGACGAATTGTTTTTTAATCAAATGGACCGCGATTTTACGCAAAAAACCGTTCAAAACGCTCTGGCCGGGTGTAACGACGGCGAATTGTTTCTGGAGTATCGTTTTTCGGAACGACTGACGTTGGACGACGGGCGGATTAAAACGTCGTCTTTTGACGCGACGGCAGGGTTCGGTCTGCGCGCCGTCTGCGGCGAAACTTATGCTTATGCGATTTCAAACGAACTGACGCCGGATGCGTTAAAACAGGCCGCGCAAAGTGTGCAGCCGATCAAAACGGCCGGAGCGGATCAAACGTTGTATCTGCCGGCTCTGACAGGATCCGTTCCTTTATACACGGACGCCAACCCGTTGGTTTTAACCGCGTTTGAAGACAAAGTGGCTCTCATGGGGCGGATTGACGCATATCTGCGCGCAAAAGACCCCAGAGTTGTTCAGGTTTCCGCCGCTTTGTCCGGCGAATGGCAGGCGGTGAAGATTATTCAGGCCAAAGGGCGCGAAACCGACGATATCCGGCCGTTAGTCAATTTAATGATCAGCGTCGTCGTTAAAAACGGCGACCGTATGGAAAGCGGCGCGTTCGGTTTGGGCGGACGATATCTTTACGATAAAATCATTGATGAAAGCGTCTGGAAATCCGCGGCGGACGAGGCTTTACGCACGGCTTTGGTCAATTTGGAATCCGTTCCCGCTCCGGCGGGCGAAATGCCCGTGGTTTTAAGCGGCGGCTGGTGCGGCGTTTTGTTGCATGAAGCCGTCGGACACGGATTGGAAGGCGACTTTAACCGCAAAGGTTCCTCCGTCTTTACGGGAAAAATCGGCGAACAGGTTACGGCCAAGGGCATTACGATCGTCGATGACGGCACGCTGCCCGACCGGCGCGGGTCGATTACCGTCGACGACGAAGGCACGACTTCGCAAAGAACCGTTTTAATTGAAGACGGTATTCTGAAAAACTATATGCTGGATCGCATGAACGCGCGGTTGATGAACAAAGAACCCACCGGCAACGGACGGCGCGAATCTTTTGCCTGCGCGCCGCAGGTCCGTATGACAAATACGTTTATGACGGCCGGCGACAAAGATCCCGCCGAACTGATCGCCTCGGTTAAAAAAGGTATTTTTGCAAAATCTTTCCATGGCGGACAGGTGGATATCACGTCCGGCAAATTTGTCTTTACCTCGGCTGAATCCTACCTGATTGAAGACGGAAAGATAACGGCTCCGATCAAAGACGCCACGCTGATCGGCAGCGGTATCGAAGTCATGAACGCCATTGACATGGTGGCGACGGACGCTTGCCTGGACAACGGCATCGGTTCGTGCGGCAAAGGCGGACAGATGGTTCCCGTCGGCGTCGGACAGCCGTCCGTTCGTATTTCCAAAATCACCGTCGGCGGCAGCGGCGCGCAGAACGCGGCTTGACGGTTGGCGCGATTTCCCGTATCCTTTTGAAAAAACAATAACAAAAAAGGATAAAAAGCTGATGTATGCTTTTTATAAAAAATACGAATATCTTTTCATCGCCGTTTTCGTTCTGATTTCACAGCTGGCCGTTCTGCCCGAACTGGGGGACCGTTATCCGGATACGGATAATTATACGCACGCCCGACGTGTACTGGATCTGATTTTAAGCCGGAACTGGGCGGAAACGCCGTATATGCATACAAATTATCCGTTCGGAGAAATTCTGCATTTTACGCGCATTACGGATATTTTCTGGCTGTTTTTTTCTCTGCCCGCTTTTTTGTTTTTTCCGTTGAAAGAAGCCGTTTTCTGGGGCGGTTATATTTTCCAGACCGGCGTTCTGGTCTTGTCCGCTCTGGCTTTGGTTTGGGGATTAAAACCCGTCGCGGGACCGGTGCTGAGACTGATAGGCGTTTGTCTGTTTTTCGTGCAGCCCTCCGTTACCGAAACATATATTTTAATTAAGCCGGATCATCATGCTTTAACGGCTCTTTTTGTTTTTGTTACGGCGGGAGGCCTGATCCGTTATCTGTATTCTCAGGGCG
>JBJFAY010000019.1:0-1601 GCA_051888155.1 Alphaproteobacteria bacterium | reverse complement strand
ACGACCAGACTGATAGGTTTTTTATCGGACATAATGATTTACCCCTTAAATGAAGTGTCGCTATAAATTCTTATATCAAATACCGATAAAAAAGAAAAGGATTTTTTTGTCTATAGACGGAAAAAATGTTTTTTTTCGTAAACGGCTGAAACAGAACATTTTTTTCATACATAAAGCTTGTTTCCCGAAAATATTTTATTCTCGAGCGATTTCCCGGCTGAAGGACGGTGGACAAAATCACAAAAAAGCAAAGCGTTTTTTCAAAGAAGCTTTTTTCGAAAAACGTTTTTTTTATTTTTTGTCGTTTTCCTTGCCGTTCTGTCCGTCGTCGTTTTTATCGGAACATTTTGAAAAATCGACATTATACAAAACGAACGGCGGCGGCGTATTTAATTCTTCGGTAATGCCGCAGGGAATATCCCGGCCGGTCAGCAGCTTCAGCAAAAAAGAATCTTTTTTGGTCGTTCCCGCAAAAAACGAATAACGCTGCTGCATATTGTAAAACAACGCGGGACGGTCGGGAATTTCCAAAAACAGCAGAATAGCTTTGACCCGGTGCTTTTTCAGCAGTTCCAGAGACAGTTTATTGTCATTTGCATAAAGCAGCCAGAAATTATCCGTAATGCCTTCGATATTTCTGTGATACGGCGTGCCGATGACTTTGCCGTCCAGCTCCCATATAATTTCCGGACCGGAAGACGTATCCGACAGAATACTGCCTTCTCCGGCCGGCAAATAAGGTTTGACAATGCGCACCGGCGGGCGGCGGGGGGATAAAGAACGATTAACGGAAATATAATTTATCCCCAAATAAGTGGCAAATAATACATAAACGGCGCTCAGAAAAGCTCCTTTTGCCCTTGCGGAATATTCTTTCCGCTCGGCGCGCAGAGAAAAAGCAATAACAAAAATATACGGCGTAAACAAAGAAGAAATCCGGGAATACCGCACGGCCGTAAACGACAGCCCCGTTAAAAACAGAAGCGGAATTATCATCAAGATCAGAACTTTGCGCTGTTTTTCGGAACAAAATTTAAAAATGCAAAGGCCGATGACAATTCCCAAAACGGACGGCATACTGCCCAGAAAAAACAAAGCCGGCCTTTGTATGCTGGGCTGCAGTTCAACGATATCTTTTGCCCATATTTCCCGGATAAAGGGCGGAAAATAAGGATTAAAGAGAACTGAGGGCGGAAAAAACGCAAACAGGATTCCGACGAATACCGCGGCGATTAAAAAAACAGCTCCCGATTTTCGCCAAAACGAAGTCAGCAGGCGTTTTTCTTCCAACAGGGAAAGAATAATCATGGCCGCCGCGGAAAAACCGATCATGACGACCAGTAAAAAAGACAAGCGTCCGTTGTCCGGAAAAAAGACTCCTTCAAACGGCGGGTTGACAATCAGGAAAACAAACGAGCTGATAAAATAATAAAAATAAAAAACGGCACAGTTTTTAGCCGTTGTTTTACTCATCAGGAACAGCAGCACCAAAGCGGCCAGCAGACCGTATGAAGTCAGCAGTCCTTCAATTGACGTCCACAGGCACAATCCGGCGCCGATTCCGGCAATGCGCAGATATTTTGCGTCCTGAGAATACAGAT
>JBJFAY010000018.1:0-6902 GCA_051888155.1 Alphaproteobacteria bacterium | reverse complement strand
GAGCTCCTGAAAATGTTTGAAGTTTATTAATCTTTGTTCACTATACTACATTCGTTTTGATATGGGGAGATTAAATATGGCCGACAGAACGCCTGAAAATATAGAGGTTGTAAAAAAGGAAACTCTGTATAAAAAATTTTTCAGGGTAGATGAGTATTTTTTCAAATATCCGCGCTATGACGGAACGATGAGCCGTACAATTTCCCGCGAAGTTATGGAACGCGGCTGCTCTGCGGGTATTCTGCTGTATGATCCCGATCATGACAAGCTGGTTTTTGTCGAACAACTGCGCGTCGGTGTTTTTGTATCCGGCGAATATCCGTGGATTTTGGAATGTGCCGCCGGCATTATCGACCCGGGGGAAACGCCTGATCAGGTGGTTGTCCGGGAAGCCAAAGAAGAAGCCGGCGTTACCGTTACGGCCATTGAACCGATCGCCGATTATTTTGCTTCGCCGGGCGGCATATCGGAAAAGCTTTATGTTTTTTGCGGCCGAGTTGACGTCAGTCATCTTCCCGCTTATGCCGGCTTGGATACGGAAGGCGAAGATATCCGCGTTGTCGTTTTGTCTTCGGCCGAAGTCGAACAAATGCTGGCGGAAGGAAAATTTAATAACGCTCTGACGATTATCGCCGTGCAGTGGTTTGTTTTAAATAAAGAAAAATTACGGAAAAAATGGGGGAAATCATGAAAATACGCCGCAAATTGTCCGGGACGGTCAGCGCCGCCGTTTTAACCGTTTCAGCTTTGATCTGCGGGTGTTCCACACCGGGCAGTTCTTTGTTTAAAACAGATACCGAACAGTCGATTCTCAGCTGGTCTGCCGGCAATCATGAAGACGCCGTTCATTATGCGCAAAAAGCGCTGCAGGATAATCCGAACGATACTTACGCGATGATGGTCGCCGGGCTGTCCTATGAAAGTCTGGGGTATCCGAACAGGGCGCGCGCTTTTTATGAACAGGCGGCCGCGTCCGACAGCGCAGCCGTCGGTATGTTCGGCGCCGTGCGCAATGTTCCCGCGGAAGAATTAAAAAAAGCCGCGGCGACCAGACTGTCGGCGATGAGTTTGCCGCAGGCGCCTTTGGCCGTTATTGACCCGTCGACACAGACGGCCGCTTTTACGGCGGCGGCTTTCCCCGCGCAGGTTAAGGTTGTCGCCGAAAAAACTTCGTCCGCCGCGCCGCAGGAAAAAATCAAAGGCGGATTGGATATGTTGTCGGAAGGCGACAGAAATATCGTGCTGCGCTTTTTAACGTTTATCCGCCTGCGCGATGAAAAGTATGTCACTGAAGAAGAATGGCAGACCCGCCGTTCCGTCAATCTGGGCGGCCTGCTGCCCTATACGTTGTCACCCGCCGGCAAAGGACTGGATCTGCCCGCGCCGTCCGGCGACGTGATTGTCGGCCGGCTGAACGCTTTGCGCGACGCATTGGAAATTCGGGCGATTACTCCGCGCGAACATGCGGCCGAACGTGAAATTATTTTAGAAGCGCTGCTGCCCTCTAATCCTTTTTACCGTATGGACCCGGCGCCCGTTCCGCAGGATATTTTAGAAGGAGCCACCGCTCTGCGCCGTGTCGAAATGCTGCAAAATTTAAAGCTGATTACGCCCGCGGAAGCAAAAAAAGAAAAAGCCGCGATTGAAAAGCTGACATACGCCAAAATCGGCATGACCGGCAGTGACGGGCAGTCCAGACCGGAAACGGCAAAGTGTATTCAAAAATGCTTAAGCGTTCCGTGTACGCCGTGCGCACCGGCGACAAAGCCCGCCGTTAAAAAGACCGCGGTAAAAAAAGCGACTCCGGCGAAGAAAGCGGCGGCCAAGCCGGCGCCGGTAAAAAAGACGACTTCGGCGCTTTGTTCCTGCTGATAAAAGGAAATAACAAATGTTGACACAACCTGCCGTCCGGGCTTTGCTTTTATCTTCTGCCGCCGGGTTATCGACATTGCTGGGGGCGGCGGTTATTTGTTTTACAAACGGCCGCAATGAACGCATGTTGTCCGTCGCGCTGGGGTTCGCCGCCGGAATTATGCTCAGCGTTTCGTTTACGGATTTGTATCCGAATGCCGAATTGCTGTTTCGCACGGTTTATTCCGACAAACTGGCCGTTTCTTTTTCCGTTTTGTTTTTAATCGCGGGATTGCTGATCGCCGCGATGATCGACCGGTTTGTGCCGCATGAAGCTTATGATCCTTTGACCGGGGAAACGCCGCATAAAAATCTTTTCCGTGTCGGAGTTGTTTCAACGATTGCAATCGGTCTGCACAATTTTCCCGAAGGAATCGCCACTTTTATGGCGGGATATAAGGATATTTCGCTAGGGATATCAATCGCTTTGGCGATTTCGCTGCATAACATTCCGGAAGGAATTGCCGTCGCCATGCCGATTTATTACGCCACCAACAATAAAAGAAAAGCCGTTTTGTATACGTTTTTGTCAGGCGCGGCCGAACCGGTCGGCGCTTTGGCCGCTTTTTTGGTGCTGCGTCCGTTTATCAATGATTTTGTTTTGGGAGCCGTTTTCGCCGCCGTCGCCGGGATCATGATCTATATTACAATCGAAGAACTGATCCCGTCGTCGCGGCAATACGGGCATGATAAAGAAGCTTTGCTGGCAACCTTTACGGGTATATGCCTGATGCCGTTGTCACATGTTATTTGACAAACAGCAGTCCGGGAATTTCAGTGTCGATCAGGTCAAAGTTCATTTGAACATAATCGGCGGCAGTTTTTCCGCTTTTGTCTTTAATTGTTTTGTCCGCGCCGTTATTCAGCAGTGTTTTGGTTATTTCGGGCGACGGATTAAACGTTGCCGCCAGCATTAAAGCTGTCTGCCCTTTGTCGTCAACCGCGTTGATATCAATTCCGTTTTTCGTTAAAAACGGAATGATTTCCGGATCCTGATTATGTTTGACGGCGATCATTAAACAAGTTTGTCCGTCTTGCAAAGGACGTTTCAGATTAATGCCGTTTTGTACCGCCTGCTGAATTTCGGCAACATTTCCGTCTTCCATTAAATGAACCAGCATTTCTGTCATTTTATCCAGCCTGACGAATCTGGAATGAGCTTTCGCTTCGTTTTCCGATTCGGCTGCTTTCGGGGACGTTGCTTTTTTACTTTGCTTTTCTTTTTTTTGTTCGATGTCTTCGGGCGTGACCTTTATGGTTAAAAGCAAAACCAGGCAAATAAAAGCAATTCCAGCAACAACAAATCCCAACATATCAATTCTCCAATTAGTAGTTAATGATTGGAGAGGCAGGGGGGGGGGGGGGGGGGGGTATATAAAACATATAATTGTGCGGTTAAGGATAAACGCAAATTTTTGTTTATGATCCACCCTCCCGGAACCTCATAAAACAGGGAAATTTTAAATTATTATAAAATATATGTCAATATTTGCTAAGCGGCTGTAAAAAAAACGGGGGAACTCCCCCGTTTTTTTATATATGCAGCTGTCTTCTTTGCAGAAATTCTTGTTTTATTTGTGAATCTTGTTGTTTTTTCTGAGCAGACACTTCTATCAGATGTTTATGCAATCCGATTCTGGAAGTCTGACTTTTTATTTGAGCCTCGGCTTGTTTTTCTGCAATATTGCTTTGATTCCCTTTTGCCGCCGCATATAATTCGGGGACAAACTGATTGTTTCTGATTCGGGCGGCTGCGAATTGTTTTTCGGAGTCGGTAAAGAATTTGTCTTTATCCGCATCAGCGGCGATCCGGATTTGAAAATCGCCTTTATGGCGTGTTGCGCCGACCAGAATTTCACCGCCTTGTAAATTATTTTGCGTTTCTTTGCTGACAACCATTATAACTTTACCGTTTTGCGACATACCCTGAGTCGTCGTTACGTCTAAGGCGTAAGCGTAAGCGAAATCTTTCGGCGGATTTTCGGCCTGTTCGGCAGAAGCCAAAACACGGGATCCGTCAGCTAAAATAATCGGTTCGCCTGCGGTTAATCCCCCTGTTTTTCCCATAGCGGAGCGGATAGCGTCATTTAATTTTGCCGCTTCTTCTTTTGTCGCCGTGATAGCCAGTTGTCCGTCGGCATATTTTAATCCGACCGTTTCGGCGGGACGTTTGTCCTCTTGAGCCGCTTTATTTTCTTTTTCCTGCCGTTTAATCCTTCCTTCTTCCAATGATTTCGCATAGTTTTGAGCAAAATCCCGCGCTACGCTGTCAGTCACATTTTCTGTCGTTTGTATTTTCCCGCGCAGATCATAAGCCTGGATTCCCATTGTCTGGCAGATCAGCGCCGCGCAGACGTATTTGTCGTATTGCTGCGCGCCCTGTTCGTCTTTTCGGGCGGAAGGACCGTCTTTCAAAGCGGCCAGTATTTTTGATTTATCGCCGCCGAAAAATTCTTCGGCTTTAGCGCTCAGTTCCGAAACATAAGCGTTGACGGCGTCCTTTTTATCCATATCGCCGTATTTTTCCTGCAAATACTTTTTAAAAGTAAAGGGTTTTTCTTTTCCGTCCTTGTTGTATGTTCTGTCGGAAAATTTCGGGTCGCCGACGTCATAAGCGGCCGTCATAAATTCAACGGCCTGATCCGGCAAAATTTCCGCTTTGTCGGAATTATTGCCGTGATAAACGCCCGATGTAATGGCTTTATCAATAAAGTCGCCCTGCCGGAACACGTACGGCGCGTTAACATAAGCCGGCGTATCTTTTAAGCTTTCCGCCAGCATTTTGAACGGCTGGCCTTTTTCCGGCGGAATCTGCTGAGAATCGCCTGCTAAAATAATCTTCGCGCCGCGCATATTGGCATGATTTAGAACGGCGTCCATTTCTTTGTGTCCCAGCAATCCGGCTTCATCAACCATAAATACGGGTTTCGGGTCGGATTTGAACATTTCGTCAATTTGCTTTTTTATTGCTTTTTCTTTATCCGTACGGGGATTTAAAAACTGGTCAACCGTTAATCCGCCCAAAACCGGAACGGAAGTCTGAGTATTCGCTTTCATGTCGCCGAATAAGCCGGCCGCTGCGGATTCTGTCGCCCCCAGACAAATGACGGGAGCGCCCATCGCGTCCATGGCTTTTCCCAGACTGAATGATTTCCCCGCGCCGGGACCGCCGTCCAGAATGGTCAGATGCGGTCCTTTTGCGATATTTTCACCGATATCGTTAATTTCCAGTTGTGATTTTTTTTCGTCTGTAAGGGTAACGTTATCGTTAAACGCAACCATTCTTGTCGCGGCATCGACGATGTGCTTTTCGTGACGTTCGTATTTTTCCGAAAAACGATTAAAGTGGCCTCTTAACATTTTATCAGAAGGCGCAGTCAATCCGACGACGTCGCAGTACAGTTGCGTCAGTTCTTTATAATCTTCAAAAGAACGGCAGCTCATAGCTAATTCATTCAGAATTTTATTTGTTTCTTTTAATATTTTTTCTTCATTGTTCATTATTGTTTCTCCTTTGGAAGAAAAGCTATGCGTTGAGGTCTTTTCCAACGGCCTGATTGTCCAGCGCATGTATGAACGGCACGGCGCTCAACAGTCTTTTATAAGCGAAAAGCATCGCCGAATGAATGGCGTTTAAATCCACGTTTGACGCTTCTGCCGCGCGCGTGATTTTAAGAGCTTCATCTAACGTTGTTTTTACGGTTGAAAGAGTTTCCTGATCCAGCTTATCTTCAAACGCATTCATAAAGCGGCCTAAATGCACTTTTGAATCCGCGATCATAAAAAAAACGTCGCTTAAAGATTCTTCCATTTCTTCGCGCTGTTCCGAAAAGAAAGAAGCCTTCATTTCCATGCGGTTGACGTTATACAAGATATTGGCTATGTCTTCGTCGTCTGTTCCGATAACGCCCGTTTCAAGGGTATAATTATATCGTCGGGGAATGAAATTATTCATCGGCGGTTCCTTTTTCAATAATACTCTTGTAAGAGTATATTAGAAAACGGGCAAAAACAACAAAATTATGGAAAACGGGCAAAGAAAAAACAAAATTATGAAATCAGCCGTTTACGCACCGAATTGGCGTGCGCAGTCAAACCTTCCGCTTCTCCCAGCAGAACGGCGGCGTGTCCGATTTCTTTTAACGTTTCCGCCGTACAGGAAAGAATAGTCGTGCGTTTCATAAAGTTCTGCACGCCTAAACCCGATGAAAACCGCGCGCTGCGCGCCGTCGGCAGCACGTGATTCGGCCCGCCGATATAATCGCCGACGGCTTCGGGGGTGTGATGTCCCAAAAATACAGACCCGGCGTGATGCACGCGCCGGCATAATTCTTCCGGATCCCGAACGCAGAGTTCCAAATGTTCCGGAGCAATTCTGTCCGCCAGAATACCGGCTT
This sequence comes from Alphaproteobacteria bacterium, assembly GCA_051888155.1. Classification (GTDB taxonomy): domain Bacteria; phylum Pseudomonadota; class Alphaproteobacteria; order CAAGCB01; family CAG-977; genus UBA11549. The sequence goes on along the minus strand of JBJFAY010000018.1, from coordinate 594 downwards.
GTTCTTTCAAATCCTCAACAAAGATAACGGCGCCGTTATCTTCCCAGCTTTTCCGCGCGATCGCTTCCCGGGAAAGCGTTTTTAACTGCTTTTCCATTTCGTCGGTCACCCGGCGGGCAAAGTCGGTATCGTCGGTAATTAAAATGGACTGGGCGGAAACATCGTGTTCCGCTTGGGATAATAAATCGGCCGCCGCCCATTCGGGATTGGCCGAATTGTCCGCGATGACCAGAATTTCCGACGGCCCGGCGATCATGTCAATGCCGACGCGGCCGAAGACCTGCCGTTTCGCCGCGGCGACAAAAGCATTGCCGGGGCCGACGATCATGTCGACCGGTTTAATGGTTTGTGTCCCGAACGCCAAAGCGCCGATTGCCTGAGCGCCGCCGATGCGATAGATCTCGTCTATGCCGACGCAGTCTGCCGCCGCCAAAACCAGCGGATTAATTTTTCCTTCCGGAGCCGGCACAACCATGACAATACGTTTGACGCCCGCGACTTTTGCAGGAACCGCGTTCATCAAAACCGAAGACGGATACGCTCAATGACTCATAAGCAGGAATCTCATACCGGTTCTGCTGCTCCTGCCTTCTT
>JBJFAY010000017.1:0-6913 GCA_051888155.1 Alphaproteobacteria bacterium | reverse complement strand
TACCTGAAATAGTGGATTTCAAACCGTTTTGTCAACATAAAAAATCAAATATCTCTTTTTCTTTTAAAAAAATGTGATAAAACTCGTCTTTAGTAGGGTTACGTCAAGGAGAATTGTCCCCGTGTCCGCACATCAAAAAAAGGCCGCCTTTAAAGAAAACACGCAGCGCCGGCAGAAAACGCCGGGCAAAGACGGGGCAAACGGATTATGGCTGTACGGCTATCACGCCGTTATGGCGGCACTGCAAAATCCCCGGCGCAAAGTTTACAGACTGTTATTAAGTAAGGAAACAGCGCAGGAACTGCCGCCGAATCTGATTCCGGAAGGAATCGGATACGAACAGACAGGACGGACGGATTTCGAACAAATTCTGCCGAAGGGAGCCGTTCATCAGGGAATCGCGGCGTATGTTTCGCCTTTGCCCGACGTATATGAAACGGATTTGGCGCAGAAAGACCGTTCTGTCGTTGTTATATTGGATCAGGTGACGGATCCGCATAATGTCGGCGCAGTGCTGCGTTCGGCAGCGGCTTTTGACGCCGACGCCGTTATCGTTACGCAGCGAAACGCTCCCGAAGCCACAGGGGCAATGGCCAAATCAGCCAGCGGAGCGCTGGAGCTTGTCCCGCTGATTTTCGTATCCAATCTGGCGCGGACGATGCAGACTTTAAAAGACCGCGGTTATTGGTGCGTCGGTATGGACGGTTCGGCGGAAAAGACGCTGCGGGACGCCGCTTTGCCTCGGAAAGTCGCGCTGATTATGGGATCCGAAGGCTACGGTCTGCGGCGACTGACCGCGCAAAATTGCGATTTCATGGTTAAATTGCCGATTTCACGGCGGGTTGAAAGTCTGAACGTATCTAATGCCGCGGCAATCGCTTTGTATGATTTGAAATACAAACTGGTATAAAAATGCACCGGAATTTTAAACATCTTTTAGCTTTTTCAGCGTTATTTATAAAAAGATGAGCAAAAAGAAAAAAAGGCTGAAATAATGAACAGACAGACAGATTCTTCCGCGAACAATAATTCCGACCGGTCAAACCGCCTGAAACGTTTTTTCCGTTCTACTCGGGCATTAATCGGTCAAATCGGCGAAAACGCGGCAGATATTGTTGCTGACGATATGGAAACATCTTTTCCATCTGAAAAATCCGCCGGATCGAAGTTTCGTTCGCTCCAGATTTTTTTGGCAGGAACGGTTATCGGTGCGGGATCTGTTCTCGGCACATTAAAGTATTCTTCCGCTCATAATTCTTCGGACGAGACGACGGCGGCTTTAATCCGAGAACGCGCCGCAGAGACACAGACGCTGACTCCCGTGGCTGAAATAGACCTGCCGCTGGAACAAAAAGAACCGGACGGCCTGCTGGCGCAAACAGAAACGGAATCCGAACCGGAACAGGCCGTTCCATTGCAACCCGATACATTAGAATCCTTTACGATTAAACCGCGGCAGAATTTATCCGTCGTTTTAAAACAGGGCGGCCTAACGAATCGGGAAATCTATTTGGTCGGTGAAGCTTTATCCGATGTTTTGGATCTTAAAAAAATTCAAGTCGGCGACAAAGTTGAAATCGGGAAAATGAATACGGACTCCGAGGAAAAATCACTGTTATTGGTTACGATAGAAGACAGACACGGCAACCGCTATACGGCGGCCAGAAGTGAAGCGGATTTTTTCGAAGCCAGCATAGTTGAACCGGAAGTCGATCTGAAAACCGAATATGCCGAAGGAATTATTGACGGCGCTTTTATCAACAATGCCAAAGAATCCGGTATTCCGACAAATGTAATCCAGCAGATTATCTGGGCTTTTGACGGTCCTGTCGATTTTTCGCGCGATCTGCGCAAAGGCGATACTTTTACAGCCGTTTTTCAAAAAGAATACAATAAAGAAGGACGTCCCACCGGCAACGGTTCTTTGTTATATGCCGAAATTAATCTGCGTTCTGAAAAACACGAACGGTATTTATATAAAGATTCGCAAAATCAGGAAGACTATTATGACGAAACGGGTAAAATCGCGCGCAAGCTTTTTACCATGCATCCGTTAAAAAAACCGCGCCAAACGTCTAAATTCGGCCAACGTAAGCACCCGATCTTAGGATATACGATTATGCATTGGGGGGCAGATTTCGGCGCCCCGATCGGCACACCGATTCGCGCCCCCGGCGAAGGAACGATCACTCAGGCCAAGCGCAAAGGGTCTTACGGCATGTATATTCAGATTAAACATAATTCGGAATATTCGACGGCCTATGCGCATATGAACGGTTTTCATGAAAAAACCCGCGTAGGCAGAAAAGTCAAAGCCGGCGATATTATCGGTTATGTCGGTAACACAGGCCGTTCGACGGGCCCTCATCTGCATTGGGAGTTGATTAAAAACGGCAAAAAGATCAATCCGTTGACACAAAGAATTACGGCTCAGCGTAAATTGTCCGGAGAAGAATTAACTCGCTTTTATGCCGAACGTGACAGGATTCGGCAAAACATTTCGGGCGAAGTTACTTATGTCAAAGCAGAACCTTTGCCGGAAGACCGGAAAATGGCTTATCAGGGCCCCGCAAAAACGAAAAAAACCGCCAAAGCCAAAAAGGGAAAAGTTCAAAAAACCGCATCGCGGATCGTCCGGCGCGGCAACAGTTAAAAAGCAATCCCCGCTTAAAAGGCGGGGATTTTTTTATGAAACAAAAAGACGTTTATTTATTTCTGCCGTGCAGGTTCTTGATCTTCTCAATCAAAGAGACTCTTCTTTCCGGTTTGCAAAGCTTTATCCGGCAGCAGCGGCATACAAAAAAGAAGGCTGCCGAAGCAGCCTTCTTTTTTATTAATCCAACCCTAAAGCCCGTTTATAAACGTCCAGAACAAATTCTTCTTCCTGACGTTCCTGATCGTCCATCTTACGAATCTTCAACAGCTGTTTAATCGCCTTAACGTCGAAATTAGCGGATTTTGCCTCTTCATAAATTTCTTTAATGTCGTTTTGCAGCGCCTTTTTTTCTTCCTCGATATGCTCGATCCGCTCGATATAGGACAACAAGCGCGCCCCGTCGACTCCGTTCACATCTTGAATTTCATCTGCCATTATCGTTCTCCTTATTCTTCGTCGGCGTCTTCAACGTCAAAAACGGCCGATTCGGCATGGTTCAGAGATTTCGGCGCCTGCGCGACAGCTTTTTCCAGATCGGCTTCGGTGCAAAGCCCCAGCAAAACGGGGTTGCGCGCCTTGATATTCGCCATATTCCAGTGTGTTCTGCCGCGAACGGCGTCAATCGAATTTTTCGTTGTACCGATCAACTTGCGAATCTGCGCGTCCGTCAAATCCGGCTGATGTTTTAACAGCCATGCGATAGCGTCCGGTTTATCCTGACGTTTTGCCATCGGCGTATAACGCGCGCCTTTAGAACGCGGCATCAACGCGGGTAAATCGGAAACATTACGTTTTAAAACCGCTTTTTCGTCAGCTTCGCAACGTGTGATTTCTTCTTGAGTCAGCTGACCGTTGGCAATCGGATTTAATCCCATCATACCGGCGCCGACGTCACCGTCCGCGATTGCCTGAATTTCCAGCGAATGCATACCGCAGAACTGGGCGATTTGTTCAAAAGTCAAAGCCGTATTTTCAACCAGCCATACGGCAGTCGCTTTAGGCATAAGTGGTAAAGACATAATATTCCCCTTAAAATAAATGAATCCTGTTGTGAGGCAGAATAACTTAAACCCTCTGTCAGGTCAAAATGATATTTAAAATTCTTTTACCGGCGTCCACCTGTCGCCGATCCGGCCGGCCTGCATACCGTCAAAAACTTTTCCCGTTCCGGCCAGCCAGCCGTTTTTTTCAAACCAAGGCAAAAACAACGCGGCAGTTTTTTTGTTTTGTTCCGACAGACAAGCAAAATCCGTCCCCTGATAAAAGTAAAGGTTGCCGTCCAAAGCATAACCGCGCGCATTTTGTTCAATAATTCCGCGCGCTTGATTTTCATCAAATCCGGCCTGTCTGAGCAAATCAAAATGCGATCCGTCAAAATTATCCCGCGCAGTTAAAACACCGCATTGAAAAACAACAAAAGCTTTGCGGCGGCGGTGAAAATCCGATTCGGCGTTATTTTTTAGAATCTCTTGCATCTGTCAGCATCAGATCCGCAGGCCCCTGTTCTGCGGGAATAGGATCGTTCATATGACGGCAATGCCCTTCCAAAAAGGCGCCCGGTTCAATTTCCAGCCGTTCGTGCGTAATATCGCCCGTTACCTTTGCCGGTGAAGCTAAAAATACGGATCTGGCACATAAATGACCGTTAATACTGCCGTGAATTTTAGCGATATCAGCTTGAATAGCGCCGTTAATCTGCGCATTAACGCCGACGATCAGCACGCGGCAGCGGATATCTCCTTCAATCCGGCCGTCAATATGCAGTTCGCCTTCGCTGACCAAATCTCCCGTAATTGTCAGATCAGAGCTGATAATTGACGGCGAAGACGGACGTCTGTCATTATTGTACGCTTTTGTTTCGATATTGTTTTTAACCTTTGAAAACATTTTTTTTCGCCTTAATAAACTTCATCGGATCAACGGCATGGCCTCTGACACGGATTTCATAATGCAAATGCGGCCCCGTACTGCGCCCCGTATTGCCGACAGTTCCGATTCTGTCTCCGGAATGCACCGTATCGCCCTTTGTCACAAAAATCTTATCCATATGAGCGTAACGAGTCCTGAATCCCAAACCGTGATCAATTTCAACCATATTGCCGTACCAGCCCCAACGTCCCGCGCGCACGACTTTGCCCGGCGCCGTCGTATGAATAGGTTCCCCTATCATACCGCCCAGATCAACGGCTTCGTGATGTGCCGGCGCTCCTTGGAACGGGTCGCCCCGCGATCCGAACGGAGAAGTCACCCGTATCCGTTCAATCGGTTTTCCGATCGGCAATGCGTCCTGCAGCGTTGTCAAATCGTACCAACGATCCAAACGCTGATTCAAGCTAACTAAAGAGATATTTAAATGATGCTGGGGTTTTGACATCGGCGCGGGAATGAAAGGCCCGCCGATACCGACGTTTTCTTTGTTGCGGCGGATACGGTTCAAGAGCGATTCCATTCCCAGCCCCGTTCCGGCTAAAGACTGGCGGATTCCGGCCAGATCATCTTCAATCATATCTATATTTCCGCCGGCCAGCGAAGCCATTTTACGAAAGACCAGAATTTGCGTTTCCTGCATACCGGAAATCTGTTTTTCCAGATTTCTGACTTTTTCCTGCAACGCCCGCGATTCTGCTGCGGCAATATCCCGTTGCAACAAAACCTGATGAAAAGAAACGCCGTCTTTTAACGCTTGCCCGCCGCCGTTTTCCATCAATCCGGCCAAACGTTCGCGCACCAGAACGGTTTCATTTTTCAACCGTCCGGCTTCTTCGGCCAACAGTCCTGCTTTGTCGCCGGCCGTCAGCTTTTCGGCGGAAGGAACGGAATCCGCTTTGCGTACTTTTCCTCCCTCGGCAGGAACCGCCATTTCCTGTTGCAGCGCCTGAATCGCCTGTTGATTATCGTCTATTTCGGAAACGACGCGGTTTAAATGATCGGCAAAAGCCAAAACTTCGCCCTGCAGATTGGCGTAATCAGCCCGGATCCGGTTTAACTCGGCTTCTTTTCCGGCAGAAACGGCATTATAGCGGAAAAAATAAAACGATGTAAAACCGCCCCATACGGCAGCAATGCAGAAAACCAGAAAAATTCCCCACTGCCGTTTTGCCGACAAAGAACAAAAAGCGATTTTATCCTGTTCCCGGATAAACACGTCACGAGGTCTGAACCAACGTCCCCAAAAGCTGTCTTTGATATTTTTCCGCATCATATGAAAGTACCGCTTCCCAAAAATTCTATAGTATTTTTTATAACATACTATATGATACCCTTGTTTCGAAACTTTTTTTTTAATAACGGGAAAAAATTCAAAATCATGTCAGTCAAAATCAACACGGCTTTTGTTTTGGGAACTTGGTTCGGATCGGGCAGAGCGCCGGTCGCTTCAGGCACGTTCGGTTCTTTGGCCGCGCTGCCGTTCGCATATGCCATTATGTATTTCGGCAGCTGGATATATCTGCTGTCGGCCGCCGTCATTATTTATGTTATCGGCGTATGGAGCGCCGATATTATTATGCGCGAAACGAATACCGAAGATCCCGGCCAGATCGTAATTGACGAAGTCGCCGGACAGTGGCTGGCTTTGCTGGCGACGCCTGTTGATCCGGCCGGATATGCGATCGCTTTTTTCTTGTTCCGCTTTTTTGACATTTTAAAGCCCTGGCCGGCCTGCTGGGCGGATTCAAAGCTGCATAGCGCGACGGGCGTTATGCTGGACGATGTGTTTGCCGGATTGTACGCTTTGCTCTGTACGGTGTTGATCAACCGTTTCTTTATGCCGCCGGACGGCTGGCTTTCATTAATCACGGGCTGATTATTCCGTCGTATCCAAAATGACGTAATCGCCGTCCTGCCCCATATTCAGTAAAGTACGGGCGGATTCTTCAAGCATATCGACGTCGATGCTCTGCGGAGACAGCTGCCTGACTTTTTGTTCCATTTCAGCCCGTCGCAGAGCGATTTCTTCGGCGACCTGAGAAGCAATCTGAATTTCCTGTTTTAATTCAAATAAACGACGCAGCCCGCGTTCGCCGTTAATGGCATGGTATCCGAAATAAAATGTCAATACCAGCCAGAACAGCGGAGCCAACAGATGCCGCAGACGGCGGCGTATTTCCTGAAAAAGAGGCATAAAATCAATCCTTCCGGCGTTATATTAACAGCATTTTTTTAAATATGAAGAAAAAATACTCTCCCTTTCCGGTACGGTCGAATCAACACGTTTTCTTTCGGAAATCCCCTAAAAAAACCTATATAATCATTGAC
>JBJFAY010000016.1:0-29671 GCA_051888155.1 Alphaproteobacteria bacterium | reverse complement strand
GGAGAACAATTTTCAGTATTAACAGAAGATGGATTTCCTTTTATTTGTGTTGTAGCTCAACAAGGAGATAAAGCTATTCATACACCAAATAATAATAGTGAGTTAGGTGAATATTTTAGAAGAAAGTTAGGTGTACCATTAGGAGAACCTGTTACGCTTGAAGATTTAGATAGATATGGCAATAGATATGTAAAATTTACAAAAATAGATGAAGAGGAATATTATTTGGAATATCCGCCTAACTCTAATAGTTAAAATTATTTTTAAAAACATAACCATATATATTATTTTTTAAAATTTGGTGAGATTTTTAATTTTTTATATTATTATAATAATCCGCGAATATTATCGCGGCAGAACGAACAAAGGACGGCTGATGTCGAAATCTGCCGACGAACAATTCCAAAAATTTGATGACGCTTTGAAAAATGCTTTAAAAGCTCTGGCAGAAAAAATAGCGCAGAAAATATACCGATACGGATTTTTAAAAAAGTAAATTAAATTTCCTGCCGGCAGATGAAGCGTTTAATTTGCGCATTAATGAAATTTTGCAGCCATTCCAAATCGTCTTTGGGCAAGCCGCGGCCGATATGCGTTGTCTGACCGTCCGCGCCGATCACCAAAGTGTATTTAAAGTCATAGCTGTTGTGAATAACGTAGATATATTCCAGTTCTTCCGGCTTGATCAGAAAGCCGAAAGACGGGAAAAACAGCCACCGTGATTTAATGCGTATGCCGTTCGGGGAAACAATGATTCTTTTGCGTCTGAAAAACAGCGACAAAGGAATCAGCACGAATAACACCAGCGCGGCCAAAATGACCGGCAGATAAGAAAGCGTCAGGTGAAAAATAAACCCGAAAAACAAAATTGAAAAAAAGGCGAAGAAGCACAAAATTCCCGAAAACACGGAAAAAGCACTGTCGCGGACCTGCGGGTCAATCTGACAAGTGTCGGCATTTTCAATAATCTTAAAAGAGCGCGGAATTTTATATAAATTCTTGTCCGAAACGGGAACTTTTCCCTGCATGATCAAATCAGGCAGCGCTTTTTGAATATCCTCGGGCGCAATTTCGATAATATCGTCCGCCGTGTTGAATAACGCGGGCATTTGCAGCTGACGAGCCAGTTCTTCCCATTTTTGAGAAATATTTTCACCGTCTTTTGTAATATACAAAGGAATAGTCTTTGTTTCATTGGGGTGCTGCAAATCAATGATATGCTGCGTAAAAGACGTTAATCCCAAGACATTAACGATTCTTGTCCGGTAACGCACGCCCAGATATTCGGTTAAAGAATCCGCCATTCTGGTGCTGTGTTCAAACGGTTTTTGAATAACGACGGCGGCGAATTTATGCCCGATGAAAAAGTCGCGGCCGTAAAGCATTAACATCAACCGGGTGATAATTAAAAACAATCCCAGTCCGACAAACAACCACGAAGCGGGCAGCGTGTTGTTTGTTGCCGGCAAAGGCAGGTTATCGACTTTGGAAAACAAGGAATCGCCGGTTGTTGTAAAATCAGCCATAAATCCCAAGCCGATAAGCAATATTCCCAGACCTATTCCCCAATAAACACGTTTTTTGGATACCCGGTCTTTTGCCTGAGTCGGACGACGGGAAACGTCAAAATCCAGAAAAGAAGCCAACGGGCGCAGCCGCCGCGTTTCAATTTTTTCCTCGCTGACAGACAGACCTTCCAGTTCGTCTAAATCAGTGTTTTGCAACAATTCGTCCTGAACCATACATTCCTCAAAACCATGTTTTTTTTAAGTTATGACAAATTCGTCTTTGCTCTGCAATAGCAATATACTATAAATAATATGAAAAGGATATTTTTTCATTAACGGAAGCGATATGGAAACAGCTCTGACTTCAACCGCCGGCCTTATTCCGATGCTGCTCAGTTTGGTGGGCGTGCTGGTAACGTTGCAATATTTAAAAGGAATGGCTGATTTTTCCGCGGCGATCCGGTTTGTTTTCTGGGGATTTGTTTTTGTTTTTGCCGCGAAACTGCTGGTGTTTGCCTCCGGTTTCATGCCGCAGGGATATTACTATTTTTGTTCGCTGCTGTTTCATTTATGTTCCGCCGTTTTTCTGACCGCCGGCGGATTGAGCATTAAAGGGGTTAAATTTTTTAACAAAACGGTCATTATTTCCGCTTGCCTGCTGGCCGCGGTATGGAGCTGGTATGTCGTTATTATTACGCGGGACGCCGGCACGCTGACTTTGTCTTTGGCGGCGTCGACGGCCGGTTATGCCTTTTTGGCCGCGGCGTTGTGGCGGCGCAAAACACTGCGTAATTCAATCGGTTTTGTCATTACGGGCTGGTTCAGCGTTTTTCTGGTGCTGTACAACTTGCTGTCATTGATGTCGTGGGGACAAAGCCTGCTGTCGCCGGCGTTTGAAACATTTTTGTATATCGCCATTATGTGCGGCTGGATATTGATTTCAAACAATATGATGGCGCATCAATTTGATTCGCTGGAGCAGGTCGCCGAAGAAAGTAAAGAACGTTTGCGTTTGATGATTCAAATGTCGCCGTTCCCGATCATTATTTCCCGCTTAAAGGACGATCAGCTGATGCTGATTAATAACAAAGCGGGGGCCTTGTTCGGCTTGGACGTTAAACACCCGGGCAATTTCAAAACGGTTGATTACTTTGCCGAACCGTCCAAGAGGACGGAATTGCTGACAAAGCTTGAAAAACACCCGGTTGTCGATGATTTTGAATTTTTGGTCAAACCGCGCAAAGGCGAACCGTTCTGGTTATTGCTGTCTGCCCGCGTGATTGACTTTGAATACGAAATCGCGCTGTATATGGCTTTCCAGGACATTACCGACCGCAAGAAAAAAGAAATGCAGCTGTTTGATCAGGCGACGAAAGATCCGCTGACGAAATGTTACAACCGCCGCCAGTTTGAAGAATTGGCTAAGAACGAAATCCAGCGTTCGCGCCGCTATAATCACCCGTTCTGTCTGTTTATGATTGATGCGGATCACTTTAAAAACGTTAACGATACGCACGGCCACGCCGTCGGGGATCTGGTGTTACAGGCTTTGGCGGACTGCTGCCGCCGGACGTTGCGCGAATCTGACATTGTCGCCCGTTTCGGCGGGGAAGAATTTGTCATTCTGCTGCCCGAAGCGTCTATTGAAAATGCTTTCCGCGTTGCCGAACGGTTAAGAATCAAAATTTCCAAACTGGTTGTTAAAAACGAACAAAATCAAGATGTTCAGTTTACGGTCAGTATCGGTTTGGTTTCGTCAACCGTAACGGACGATATTCCGGAAATGCTGAAAATGGCTGACGAATCTTTGTATGTTGCCAAAGAAAACGGCCGAAATCAGGTGATTGTGTATGAAAATGACGGCCCGAACAAAGATTTGCCGAAACCGGAAGGGGAAGATATCGACAAGGCTAAGGCCGAACCTTTGTATTATTTTAAACCGACGGGCGCTCCGGCAGTCAAGAATCAATCAGACGAGCCGATAGAAACAGGCGTTGTCGGATTAAGCGGAGCGGCCGGAGCCGATGAAATCGAACCGTCTTTGGACGATGACAGTGATGAGGAAAGTCAAACGCCGTCTCAGACGCACGGTGTTTCGTTAAGTTCTTTATATGATGATGAAGACGGTGACGATTCATTTGTACCGACCTCAAAACCGGCTGTCGCTCCGCCGGTTCCTCCGCCTGCTCCCGCTCCGGTTATTCATGCGGAAACAGACGATTTTCCCATAACAAACGATCCGTTTGCAACAGACGCTATATTTGCAGAAGATTTACCGCCGGAAGAAGAAACTCTGCCTGAAGAATTTCCGCCTGTTGAAGCGGAACTGCCGCCGGAAGAGGAAATTCTGCCCGAAGAATTCTCGCCCGTTGAAGCGGAACTGCCGCCGGAAGAAGAAATTCTGCCCGAAGAGTTCCCACCTGTTGAAGCGGAACTGCCGCCGGAAGAGGAAATTCTGCCCGAAGAGTTCCCGCCTGTTGAAGCGGAACTGCCGCCGGAAGAAGAAAGTAATGCGTTTACAATCCCGCCAGCCGTACCGCCTCTAGCAATAGAAGAAGAGACAAAAGAACCCGATATTATTCCGCCGGCAGTGAAGGTGCCGGTCATGAAGACGCCGGTTATGAAAAAACTGCCGATCAAAATGCCGCCGGGAATGGTAAAGATTCCTAAGATGCCGGGTGTTGTCCGGGTAAAGATTCCAAAGGCTTTACATCAGGCAGGGGTTCCGCCGACGCAGCCTCCTTCTGATAAATAAAGGATAGAAAAGCCCTCTGTTCTCAGAGGGCTTTTTTATATCAAGTTATATCAAAGAAATCCGGACCCGTTTTTTGTAAAAACAGGCCAGCCGAAAGATCACGTGAATACTGGGAATTTTGCCGATTTCCAGCTGCATCAGTTCGGTATTTGAAAGACGGCAGGCTTCGAATAATTCTTCAACCATGGCGAAACCGTGTTTCAGCCGTTCCGTTCTGAACGTTTCCGCCAGATGATATTTGAAATCGACGGGCGGCCGGCGGCCGAGGCACAACGTCCTCCCGACGGGAGGTAGAACCGTAACTTTATTCAAAAAAACAAACTCACCTTAAGGATTAGTCCTTAAGGTGAGGGAGTTCACAACTGCAATATGGACAGTCCGAGTTATTCGACATAAATATGCTTATCTCCCCGGCTCCCTCGTAAAAAGGGCGGGATTATTTTCCATATTGAGGAGCTGTGACACTCCGCAGCCGGCCTGCCGGCTGCGGGAGCAATGATAGAATAAGTTTGCTGACAGGTAAAGATTATTTATTTATACCGCCGGCACGGCTTAATCCCCTGTCCGGAGGACGTTTTCCCCGCACGGGTAGTGCCCTGTCTGGAAGACGTTATCCCCGCACGGGTAATGCCCGTCGGGAGGACGTTATCCCCCTACGGGCAGTGCCTACGGGCAGCAGTGCCGCATTGCGTTGACAAAACCGGCCAATCCGCTTTGACGCAGGCGCTTTAACCGCTCCGCCTGAATAATCGAGCGGACGTTTTTTACGCTTTCTTCAAAGTCAATGTTCACAATAACGTAATCATATTCGTTCCAATGGCTCATTTCCGCGGCGGCCGTCGCCATTCTTTGGCGAACGACTTCTTCGGAATCCTGCGCGCGGGAAAACAAACGGCGTTCCAGTTCGGCCATTGAAGGCGGCAGAATGAAAACGCTGACCAGATCTTCGCGGGCGTTTTCCGCAATCTGCTGCGTTCCCTGCCATTCAATATCAAACAGGATATCTTTACCTTCTTCCAAAGCTTTCCGAACGGGTTCGCGCGGCGTACCGTAACAGTTGCCGCAAAATTCTGCATGTTCCAAAAATTCGCCGCGCTGCACCATGCCGTCAAACGTCGGCCGGTCGACAAAGAAATAATCCTTGCCGTTGACTTCTCCGGGGCGGGCGGAACGGGTGGTCACGGAAACAGACAGCGACATGTTGTCTTCCGTTTCCAGAATGCGGTGCGCAATAGCAGTCTTTCCGGCGCCGGAGGGCGAAGAAAGAACCAGCATAAAACCTCTGCGTTTGATGGATTCCGACATGTGTTTTCTCCTATTCGATATTTTGAATTTGTTCGCGTAACTGATCTATTGTTGTTTTGAGCGCCATACCCGTTTTTGTCAACTCTATATCCGCCGATTTGGAACAAAGCGTATTGGCTTCGCGGTTAAATTCCTGACATAAAAAGTCCAGTTTTCTGCCGACCGGGCTTTTTTCCGCGAATAATTCGCGGGCGGTGCGGACATGAGCCGCCAGCCGATCCAGTTCTTCGCGCACGTCGGCGCGCATCATGCAGGCGGTGACCTCCTGCATAAAACGTTCTTCAGACAAATCGGTCGTTTCCTTTAACAGGGAAAGATTTTCTTTTAATTTTTCGCGGATTTTTTCAGGCTGGGCCGCCGCCTGATTTTTCGCCTGTGAAACCAACTGTTCAATTTGATTGATCTGATCGTTTAAACAAACGGTAATTTTAGCGCCTTCCGTTAAACGCGACGCTTTTAAAGCTTCGGCCGCTTTTTCCAGCGAAGCTAAATATAATTGACTTTTTTCATCATGATCTTCGCCGTTATTCTGGCTTAATTCGGCAACGCCGCGCACGTTCATCAGTCCGTCGATTGACGCCGGTTTTAAAAGCGGGAATTTTTCATGGATTTTTTCAGCTAAAAGGCATAATTCCTCTAAAAACGGCTGATTAATCTGCGGCGTTTGATATTGAGTGTCCTGCGTAATGTCCAAAGACACGGATATGCTGCCGCGGGTAAAAAAGGAACGCAGGCATTCGCGGATTTTCGGTTCCATGTCTTCATAACCGGCCGGACACCGGCAGCGGATTTCCAGCCCTTTTCCGTTGACGCTGCGCAGCGTCCATGTCTCCGACGTTCCGTTTTGCGGCGAAAAAGAACCAAACCCCGTCATACTTTCCATATTAAAGCCTCTTTATTTATTACATCGTTTGCATTACCTTACATAAAACTGGTTAAAACGGGAATTTAAAAATGAAAAATCCGCAGCATATTTTAATCACGGGCGCTTCAAGCGGAATCGGTGAAGCTTTGGCTTTGTTTTACGCGCAAAAAGGGGTAACGCTGTTTTTATGTGCGCAGAATACCGAACGGTTAAGCGGCGTTGCCGAACGGTGCCGTGAAAAAAGAGCGGAAATCTTTGCCGAAAAAGTTGACGTTACCGATGCGGCGGCAATGGAAAACTGGATCAGCAGATGTGACAAAATCGCGCCTTTGGATTTGGTCATCGCCAACGCCGGCGTTTCGGCCGGACCGGGAAAAACGGGCGAATCAAGCGAAATGACGCGGAAAATTTTTTCCGTTAACGTCAACGGCGTTTTAAATACCGTTTTGCCCGCGTTGGAAAAAATGAGTCCGCGCCGCCGCGGTCAGATTGCCGTTTTAAGCTCTTTGGCCGGTTACAGAGGGCTGTCGTCCGCGCCGGCTTATTCCGGGTCTAAAAATGCCGTGCGCGCCTGGGGAGAAGCTTTGAGGGGGTATATCAAGCCCTGCGGTATTGAAGTAAATGTTGTCTGTCCCGGCTTTGTCGTTTCGCGAATTACGCAAAAAAACAAATTTCCCATGCCTTTTTTAATGCCGGCGGACAAAGCGGCGTTGATTATCGCCGAAGGGCTGCGCAAAAACAAAGGGCGGATCACTTTTCCGCCCCTGTTGGCTTTTTCTGCTTGGATCATCGGCTGTCTGCCATCAGGCGTCGCCGAATTTATTTTAACAAAACTGCCCAAAAAAGGGGCGGATTAATCAATTAAACGTCCCCACGGGAAAATACGGCGCAGATCCTTGTAATCGTCAGGCATCAGCATAAAAGCCCGATTTATGTCGTTTCCGAAAACGTCAAAATCAATTCTGTCGTCAACTTCAAATTCGTTTAAAAGAGACAACAACAGATATTCGGCAAAAACGCGCGCGGCGGAAGCTTTCGGAATAAAGCCGAAAATGCGAAATTCGGCCAGCAGATATTGTTTATAATCTTTCAGGTTTTCCAGCGATTTTAATTTATTCGCCAACAGCGGATCCATATCCTTGCGCACATGCAAAGCCGTATCAACCATAGCATTAACGCGCAAAGAACGTTCCGATTCTTCCGATAAATCCGATTCGTCTGACTTTTCCATCAGATCAATCAGCGTTTCTTCATACATATCAATAAATTCCTGACGAACAGGATCAACAGCGGGCATTGTATTCATTGTTCAAACCTTTAAAAAAAACTCTTGAAAAAAGGATAGCACCTTTAAAAAAAATAAAAAAGCTTATTCGTTTGGTCCCGGACTTTGACGGCATAAACGGTTAATGGCTTCCATGGCGTTGTTAAAGCCTTTCATGGAAAAAATATCATACGTTTCAATGCTTTCGATCGTCAGTCCTTTTACCGTAACGCGGACGGCTTTGTTCATCGCTTTGGCAATTTCCGCGTCCGTTTTCAGATTTTTGGCCCAAGCGGTGTCTTCGCTGGTAAACAGAGCGGCTTTTAAATTGCCCGCGCGGAACTGGACTTCCGAACGCGGCAGGTAAGTATAACCGGCAACAAATGTCAATACGTCATACAGCTGTTCGTTCGGACGGTGAGAAACAATTAAAAAAACATCGCCGCGGCGGGTATATTCGCCGCTGGATTTTAACGGCATGGAAGAAACAAAACAGACTTTATCCTTTTTATCGTTGAAAATATAAGCGTTCCAGTCGTCAAAAACGCCGATATGTTCGACTTTTTTCGCATCGATCAGATTTTGCGCCCCGCAGGGAAAAGAAAACAGCAGCAAAAAAAGGACGAAAAATTTTTTCATGCGTTATTCTCCTATATTAATTCTTGTTCAGCAGTCCGGTGATTTTATTTAAATTCGATCCGGCATAAAGGGAAGCATATAATTCCGTCCAGAAATCAACGGTATTCTGCCGCATTGTTTCGGCGTTCAGGTTTTCGGGAATATCCTGTGCCGCGGGAGCCAGCAGAGCCGAAGCGGAAAAACGCGGCGGAATTTTGTTGCGTACTTCTTCCGTCCGGCAGACCAGTTTTGCCGTATCGGACAGTATTAACGATGTATAATGAGAAAACCGCGCGGCTTCCTGAATGGAAACAACAAAACGCACGCGGTTCATCTTTGCCGCATAGCCCCAGCACAACAGCGATATTATATCAGGGCAGTGCATGGCCTGGATTTTATGATTTCTGAAATAAAAGAACAACGGCAGGGACGAACGCACCAGTTTAAACAAGACGGTAAAATAAAAGTCTTTTAAACCGATCGGACAGGAAAACGGAATTTCTTCATAAAAAAGGCAGGCTTTTTTTAATAAAGCCGAAATGCGGCCGGGTTTGTCAACCGTAATTAACATATCAACGCGCCGGCTGTGCTGAATCCAGGAAAGCTCCTCAATAAAAGAGGCGGTTTGTTCGTTGTAGCCGTCTTCCATAAACGGATAAAGAACTGTCATTTTATTCATTTTGATTCCTTTTTCTTTAAACGGGAGGCAAAAAAGCCATCACAGCCGCCGCTCGATTCATAAAAAAACGGCAGAATACATAAATCTCCGTCTTCGGTAATCATTTCCGCCGGAACGTCGGCAGGCGTCAGCGCCATGCGTTCTACCAGCCCGCTTTGAACGGCGGCGTCTACAATCAGGCGGCCTTCTTCGGGCAGAACGGAACAAACGCAATAAACCAGTTCGCCCTGATCCGTCATCATATCGACAGCCGTTTTTAACAGCTCGCTTTGCGTTTGGTTCAAACGGTCAATGTCTTGCGGCGTTCTGTGCCAGGCAACGTCAGGGTGCCGCCGCAAGGTTCCCGTTGCGGAACATGGCGCGTCCAGCAAAACGGCGTCAAATTTTGCCTGATGTTTTCCTTCGCTTTCCCACCATTTGCGCGCGTCGGCGCAGACGGTTTTCGCGTTTAAACGCAAACGGCTTAAATTTTCATTCAGTCGTTTAATACGATTGGCGGAAGCATCAATCGCCGTGACTTCCGCCCCGGCCATAATCATCTGCGCCGTTTTTCCGCCGGGCGCCGCGCAGATATCTACGGCTTTTCTGCCTGCTAGAGTGTGAAACAGGCGCGCGGGAACGGCGGCGGATAAATCCTGAACCCACCAAACCCCGTCTTGAAAACCCGGTAAAGAAGGTATGGAAGCCTGTTTTTCACGTCTGAGAGAGCCTGTCGGCATTTCCGACGCTTGCAGTTCTTCCGCCCAAAAAGCATGATCTGATTTTACACTGAAATCCAAAGGAGCTTCCCGTAAACCCGCATCGGCAATCTTACGGGCGTTTTCCGATCCGTATTCTTTTTCCCATTTATCATACAACCATAACGGAACGTTTAACCGCGCCGCATCTTGATTTTCGGCGATTTGTTTGCCTTCTTTTGCGATTCTGCGCAGGACGGCGTTGGCCAAGGCGGAAAAACCGCCGTATTCTCTGTTTTGTTTAACCAAAGAAACGCCCGTCGAAACGGCGGCGTGCGCCGGCGTATCCAAAAAAACCAGCTGAGCCGTGCTGATTCTGAGAATATCCTGAACATAACAGGCTTTATCCGGCAACGGTTTTTTTAAAAAATGTTTTATAATATCGTCGATTTGTCCCAGACGGCGCAGCATAACGGTAACCAGCAGCCGGACAAATGTTCTGTCCCTGTTTTCCAGCGGTTGCTTTTGTTCCTGCCGTTCCATGCGGAAAGAATATTCGTCTTCCAATCCTTTATTATGGCGTAAAACGGCGTCAAATATGTCAACGGCCAGACGGCGCGTCAGTAAATCAGGGCTGCTCATCTGGTTTGTTCTCTTCTTGATTATTTGTTTTCGCCTGATATTTTTCTTTCAGCTCCGCAATCGTCCGGCCGGTGTTTATAAAACCTTTCTTCGCATCTTTTTTAGCCTGTTTATACAAATCCGCCAAAGAAGTATTTCGTTCGGGATTCATGATGTTAAGATACAATTTTACATAAAAAAGAGCCGCCAAAACGACTGATTGCACCTGCGCTAAAAGATAAACGGAGAAAAAGGACAGCCCTGACATTAAAAAATTATAACGTATGACCAAACCGATGATTCTTTCGCTGAAAATCCCTCTTTCCTGCAGTGTTTCAAAAAAGAACAAAGGTTTTTTTTGCCGGGAAAGCAAATTTCCGGCGAACCGGCAGATAACAACAATCATTTCAAATAAAACATATGCCATCATTAAAACGCCGGCGCCCCAATTTCCCGTCATAATCATTAAAAATGACAAGCCGGTCAGAAGAAAACTTAAGACATTGACGCTGGCTCCTTTTAACGGCAGCTCATATTGCAAAATATAATAAAACGGCGTCAGCATAAAAATCAGCACGCACAACATACTGTTGACTTGCAACAGAGCCGCAAACGAAAAAGAAGTTAATATCAGCAGCAGCAAAGAAACAAACCCGATATGAAAAGTTTGAGCGGCGATCAGACCTTCAAATTGATTCAGTACCAATAAAAATTTAAACAGTCCGAACCAGATAACCGCCGCGCCGGCCTGGACAGCCTGCGAAGGCAGGGCGGTTTTTGAAAACAAGTCGTTATTATCCGGCATTATGAAAACAAATCCGGCAATACCGGCCAGTTCCAGCAGCGCCTTAATGAGTTTATACGTTTTTTTATTTGCGGGAATGAATCCGAAAACGGCGAAAATAAGAGCGAGTCCTAAAAAATACAGAAATTTCGATTCAAAAAACCAGGCCTTATCCGGCGTAAAATAAAACAAAGCCGCCGCACCGGCAAAAAAGCTGAATACCAATATCGGATAAGCTTTGGGCAGGGAGGGAGTGAAAGTTTTGTTATGAATTTGTTCAAATTCATTCATTTCGCAGCGCAGAAAATAACTGTATAAAACGGCGACGTTAAACGCCAGCAGACAGCCCAGAAAAATAAAGTAATGCGATAATGTCATCAGAAACTCCGTTTTTTCAGATTATCTTCGAAAAATATTAAGAACTCTATAATTTACAAAGATAACACAGTATACAGCAATTTTCCTTTGTTTTTGCAATATATTCGTGTCTTTCCGCAGAAAGGACAAATCCCGCCTTTTCAAAAGCGGCCTGCGACGCTTTATTTGTTTTACGGATATCAGCCAGCAAGGCAAAAACGCCTTTTTCCTTCATGTACCGGCAGACGGCAAGCAGAGCTTCCGTTCCGACGCCTTCTCCGCGGCGGTAAGGAGCAACATTAATCATGACTTCGATAATTGTCTGATCCGGATAAGCCGGCAGAGCAGTTTTTTCAAAACGGATAAAACCGGCGGGTTCTCCGCTTTCAACGATAAAAACAGGAGCAAAACGGCTGTCTTCAAAATATCCTTCGCTGTATTCCAGCCAAAAGGAATCCCAGCTTTTAGGCAAAGCGATGTAAGACGCCGCAACCGTTTTCGGATCATTGCGCCAGGAAAAAGCGATACGGGCGTCATGTCTGTTGTTTTTGCAGGGATACAGCGTAATCATTTTTCTTTTTTATCCAATCGTGGTACAAACATAGTTTAAAAGATTTAAAGGCATGGATAAAGTAATATGTTCAGAATTATTTATTCGGTTCTTTTGCCCTTTTTAACGCCGTTCGCGCTATACTGGCTGATCGGACGTCTTAAGGAAACGGCTGCGCGTAAAGACTGGCCGTTTAAGACTCTGACAGCTGTCGGGCTGGGGTTGGTTTTGATTTTTCTGTTTGTTTTTTCCGTACCTGACAGAGCGCCGGCCGGCAGCGGTTATACGCCGCCCCGATTTGAAAACGGAAAAATCATACCCGCGCAGATGAATCGGAAAAATAATGCGGATTAAAGACCCGATTTGGCAGTCCTGCGGGCAGATCAAACAGATTGTCCGCCTGTTGAAAGGAAAAATACGTTTTGTCGGCGGCTGTGTGCGCGACAGCCTGATCGGGAAAATACCCGAAGATATAGATATGGCAACGCCGCTGAAGCCTCCGGCCGTTATGGGAATTTTAAAAAAACACGGATTTACGGTGCTGCCGACCGGCTTTCTGTACGGCACCGTTACCGCGTTGACCGGAAACAAGCTGTTTCCCACGGTTGAAATAACGACTTTACGCCGCGATATTTCCAATGACGGACGGCGGCCGAAAGTCGTTTATACCAAAGACTGGCAGGAAGACGCTTTGCGCCGGGATTTTACTTTTAATGCTCTTTACGCCGATTTTGACGGAACGGTTTATGATTTTTGCGAAGGAATACAAGATTTAAGAAACGGCTATGTCCGCTTTATCGGTGATCCCGCGCAGCGTATCAGTGAAGATTATTTGAGAATTTTACGCTATTTTCGTTTTCTGGCTTTATTTGAAACGTCTCGGGCCGATCCGGAAACGCTTGACGCCTGCCGGAACGCCGGAGAACATTTGTCGGGAATCTCTTTAGACCGTACCCGGCGGGAATTGTTCAAACTGACGGAAACAAAAAACGCCGTTCGCGGATTTCAGGCAATGTGCCGGGTCGGATTGCTGGAAAATTATTTCCCCGCCGCCGGATTGCCGGTTTTAGACAGGTTGTTGCAGCTTTGTCCTGACGCCGGCTTATTGATCCGGCTTTTGGCCTTAAGCGTTCCGTCCGTCGAAAGTGTCGATCTGCTGGTGCAGCGCTGGCAGCTGTCCAAAGCGCAAAGAAAAGAAATGAGGCATATCGTCTTGTTTGACCGGACGAAATTGCCGGCCGATTACACAACCAACGACCTGTTCCGGCTGGCGGTTTATTTCAAAGACAAAAATGTTGATGAGATCTTGTCTTTATATGAAGCCGTCCGCCCCGGAGCCGGCTGGCTGGAAATAAAAGAAAAGTGCAAGGAAACGGTCGTTCCGCCGTTCCGGTTTTCCGGTTCTGACGTTATGGCCCGGGCAGAAAAGGCAAGGATTAAAGAATTTGTCGCGCAAGTTTACGAATACTGGCTGTCAACAAACGGAAACGCCGGCAGAAACGAATTGCTGGCGTATGCACAGGAACATTTTAAGCGTTAAAATCAGGATTGATCCAATCGCCGAACCGCGTAAACTGCCCTTCGAACGACAAGTCGATTGTTCCCAGAGACCCGTGGCGCTGCTTGGCAATAATCAATTCGGCTTTCTTTTCCAAATCGACCAGAGATTTTTCCCATTTACGCATACGATCGTTGAATTTGTCTTCGGTTTCGTTTTGGCGTTGAACGGGAATACTGTTTTTAATGTAATAATGTTCGCGGAAAACAAACATAACGATATCCGCGTCCTGTTCGATGGATCCGGAATCACGCAAGTCGGAAAGAAGCGGCCGTTTGTCTTCGCGTTGTTCAACCGCGCGGTTTAACTGGGATAAGACCAAGACGGGCACGTTTAAATCTTTCGCCATGATTTTTAACAAACGAGTTGTTTCCGTCAGACCGCGCACCATATCGCCTTTATAAGCCGAAGTCGACATATCGATTAATTGCAAATAGTCAATAACGACCAGCCCCAACCCTTTGGACGAATCGCGTTTTAAACGCCGGCAGCGGTTATGAATGGCCGCGACGGTCAATCCGGGCGTATCGTCAACATACAGCGGCACTTTTTCCAGTTCCGCGGCAAAGCCGACAACTCGTCTGAATTCGTCCGTCGTGATCTTTCCGTTACGCAGTTTGTCCGAAGCGATCTGCGTTTCCATGGCCAGAATACGTCCGGCCAGCTGAGACGCCGACATTTCCAAAGAAAAGAAAGCGACGCCTTTTTTTTCTTTACCGGCTTTGATGTCTTCCAAAAAGCTGCGCGCCGTATTAAATGCCAGACAGGTTGCGAACGCTGTTTTTCCCATGCCGGGACGTCCGGCTAAGATCAGCAGGTCTGATTTATGCAGCCCGCCCATTTTATCGTCTAGATCCCGAAAACCCGTCGAAACGCCGGAAATGCCGTCCGGATTTTTTTTAGCTTCGGATACCTCTTGAATGACTTCGGTCAGCGTGTCGACAAAAGGCTTCGGGCCGCCTTCAATCTGTCCTTCGGTACCCAGTTCATATAATTTCTTTTCCGCCTGCGCCATCTGCGAAGAAGCGTCGCTTTCCAGATTAACGGCATAAGCGTTGTTGACGATATCCGTTCCCAATCCGATCAGCTGGCGGCGCAGGTAACGGTCGAAAATCAGCTTGGCATAGTCTTCGGCATTAATGATTGTAACGGCGGTAGCGGCTAAATCCATCAGATATTTAACGCCGCCGACTTCGTCCAGAATGCCGTCATTAGCCAGATAGCCCTTCAATGTTACCGGATCGGCGGAATGACCGCGGGAATGAAGCGTCAGAACAGCCTGATAAATGGCGGAATGGACGGAGCTGGCGAAATGAAAGGGCTTTAAAAATTCGGATACCTTTTCCAAAGCGTGATTATTTGTCAAAATAGCGCCCAGAAGAGCTTGCTCCGCTTCGATATTCTGCGGCGGCATACGGACGGGGAGTTCTTCGGAATTCATCGGCGGTATCCTTTTAATATACTGACGGCGGGAGTCTTTATAAAAAGCCCCCCGCCTTCATATTTAAACGTTTGATTAAAATCAGGCGCCGGCCGTTTCGGCTGTTTCAAAAGCTTCAACGACTTCTGCGGCGGCTTCCGCCTTAGCGGCGGCCTTGGCAGCGGCTTTGGCGTTGCGTTCGGCTTCTTCGGCGGAACGGGCAACCGTTACGCCGACCATACGGCTGACGTCGGGGTGCAGAATAACGCGAATGCTGTAAGTGCCGATTTCTTTCAACGGCTGATCCAGAACAACCTGACGGCGTTCAATGTTATAGCCGGCTTCGCGGATAGCGTCGCGGACGTCGCGTCCGGTAACCGATCCGTACAGCTGTCCGGTTTCGGCAGCCTGACGAACGATAACCAGATTCAGACCTTCCATTTTTGCAGAGATCTGTTCGGCTTCTTCTTTACGTTTCAGGTTGGCGGCTTCCAGCTGGACTTTGCGGGCTTCAAACAAAGCCAGATTTTCTTTGTTTGAACGCAGAGCTTTCGCCTGCGGCAGCAGATAGTTGCGGGCAAACCCGGGCTTTACCTTGACGATGTCGCCCATTTGTCCCAGTTTTTCAATACGTTCCAGTAAAATAACTTCCATTTTCCTTCTCCTTCCTTAGTCCATGACATAAGGCAGCAGACCCAGAAAACGGGCGCGCTTGATCGCTTTGGCCAGTTCGCGCTGTTTCTTGACGGAAACGGCGGTAATGCGGCTGGGAACGATTTTGCCGCGTTCGGAAATGAAACGCTGCAGCAATTTAATGTCTTTGTAATCAATCTTCGGAGCGTCTTTGGCTGCGAACGGGCAAGCCTTGCGACGGCGGAAGAACGGACGGCGTGTTGTGGCTACCATTAGAATTCCTCGCTTTCATCTTCAAGATCAAATTTGTCATCGAACTTTTTGCCGCGGCCTTTGACGTCTTTGCCTTTATAGGTCATCATAGCGGACGGGCCGTCTTCCAGTTCTTCGACGCGGACGGACAGATAGCGGATAACGTCTTCGTCAAAACGCATCTGGCGTTCCAGTTCAATCAGCGCCTTTGCGGGAGCGTCGATATTGAACAGAACATAGTGTCCTTTGCGGTTCTTATTCATGCGGTAAGCCAGAGAACGCAGTCCCCAGTTTTCCTTTTTCGTAACTTTGCCGCCGTTGGCCGTAATGACGCCTTCGAAACGTTCGATCAAAGCGTCAACCTGTGAAGCGGCAATATCCTGACGTGCAATAAACACGCTTTCATATAAAGCCATTCAAAAATCTCCTTTTGGCTTCTCTCAATTCCAAAAAACAGACCGTCCCCCATGGACGGCCGCCTTGAAACATAGCCGGTCCGTTATGCCGGCAAGGAGTAAACGGAACCTGAACTATACGCAATCTTTTGCTTTAATGCAAGGGAATGATTCAAAAAAATCATCTTTGCCGAACCGGTTGACAAAAGTGCCGGCAGAATTAAAATAAATGCTCTTTTACATTCGGAAATTTCTGAAAAGGATTGAAAAATGAACAAACCAAAGGTCGTGCTGGCCTATTCGGGCGGACTGGATACTTCCGTTATTCTGAAATGGCTGATCAATAAAGGATTTGACGTTATCACGTATACTGCCGACGTCGGGCAGGACGATGATTTTAAGGCGATTGAAGAAAAAGCTTTGAAATGCGGAGCTGTCAAAGCTTATGTCTTGAATTTGCAGCGCGAATTCGTCACCGATTATATCTTCCCCAGCTTTAAAGCGGCCGCAATTTACGAAGACCGGTACCTTCTGGGTACGTCGATCGCGCGTCCTTTGATTATCAAGCATCATATCCGAATCGCCGAAGAAGAAGGCGCGGAGTACATTGCGCACGGCGCGACGGGAAAAGGAAACGACCAGGTGCGCTTTGAATTGGGAGCTTACGCGCTGAATCCGGCGATCAAGATTATTTCGCCGTGGAAAGACGCGGAGTTTCTGAATGAATTCCAAGGTCGGCCGGATATGCTGGCTTATGCCGAAAAACACGGCATTGAAATTAAAAAACACGCCGGAAAAGCATACAGCGAAGATGACAATCTGCTGCATATCAGCCATGAATCCGGTATTTTGGAAGATCCGGATACGGAATGTCCGCAAAGCGTTTATTCCAAATCCGTTTCTCCGCAGGAAGCGCCGGATAAAACAACGAAAATCGCTTTGTCTTTTAAACGCGGCATTCCCGTTAAAATCGAAAATCTGAACGACGGCACCGTGATTGAAGACCCGCTGGATCTGTTCGTTTATTTAAATAAACTGGGCAGTGAAAACGGTATCGGCCGGTTGGATATGGTGGAAAACAGATTCGTCGGCATTAAGTCGCGCGGCGTGTATGAAACGCCGGGCGGCACGATTCTGCATGCGGCTCATATTGATTTGATGGGGTTGTGCACGGACAGGGAAGTTTACCGTCTGAATCAGCAGTTCGGCGTTAAAATAGCCGATTTGATTTATAACGGTTTCTGGTTTTCTCCGGAAATGGAAGTCTTGATGAAATCCGTTGACGTCTGTCAGCAAAACGTGAACGGCCGCGTTGTTGTGGAATTGTACAAGGGCAACGTTTATCCCGTCGCGCGTTCCGGCGATACGACGCCGTATGACGCAAATATTGCTTCAATGGACGTTCATGGCGGCTTTAACCAAATGGATTCCGCCGGCTTCATTAAAATCAACGCTGTCCGCCTGATGGGCGATTACAGAATGAAACACCGGAAAAAATGAGTAAAACAAATCAGATGTGGGGCGGGCGTTTCGACCTGCCCCCGGCGGAACTGATGCTGGAAATCAATGCGTCTTTGCCGTATGACAGGCGGCTTTACGCGCAGGATATCCGCGGATCGCGTATACATGCCGAAATGCTGGCGCGTCAGGGAATCCTGACCAAAGAAGAAAATCAGAAAATACAGGACGGCCTGACGGCGGTTTTAAAAGAAATCGACGGCGGACGTTTCGAGTTTTGCCGCGAACTGGAAGACATTCATATGGCCGTCGAAGCCAGATTAAAAGAATTGATCGGCGACGCGGGCGGAAAGCTGCATACGGCCAGATCTCGTAACGATCAGATTGCGACGGATATGAAACTGTTTATCCGGGAAGAATGTCAAAAAGCCATTTCCCTGTTATCCGATTTGCGTACGGTTCTGAAAAAACGCGCGGCGGAAAACGCCGAAACGATTATGCCCGGTTTTACTCATCTGCAAGTCGCGCAGCCGGTGTCGTTCGGGTTTTACCTGCATGCTTATTATGAAATGTTCGGCCGCGATATCAAACGGTTTTTAAACGCTTTTGACGTTATGGGAGAATGCCCGCTGGGCGCGGCGGCTCTGGCCGGGACGCCGTTCGATATCGACCGCTTTTTCACGGCGGAAAAACTGGGCTTTGACGCGCCGACCAAAAACGCTCTGGACAGCGTTTCCGACAGGGATTTCGTGCTGGAATATTTGTCCTGCGCGTCAATTTGCGCCATGCACCTTTCCCGTCTGGCCGAAGAAATGGTGATCTTTTCTTCTCAGCCGTTCGGATTTGTCAAAATGCCGCAGGAATATACGTCGGGCAGTTCGATTATGCCGCAAAAGTGCAATCCTGACGCCGCCGAACTGCTGCGGGCAAAAACAGGACGCATTTACGGTTCTCTGACGACTCTGCTGACGGTAATGAAAGGGCTGCCGCTGGCTTATTCCAAAGATATGCAGGAAGATAAAGAATGTGTCTTTGACGCCTGCGACACGCTGGTTCTGGGACTGAAAGTCATGACGGCGATTATCGAAGGATTGGCCGTTAACGGTGAAAATATGCGCAAAGCATTGGAAAACGGTTTTCCTACGGCGACGGATCTGGCGGACTGGCTGGTCAAAAAAGCCGGTATCGCGTTCAGGCAGGCGCATCATATCACGGGGCAGATCGTTAAGTTCGCGGAAAAAAACGGTTTGCGGCTGGCAGATGTGCCTTTGGCCGAAATGCAAAAAATCTGCCCGCAGATTACGCAGGACGTTTTCAGTGTTCTGGACGTATATCATTCTTTGAACGCCAGAAAAAGCTACGGCGGAACAGCTCCGGACCAGCTGCGCCGGCAGCTGGCTGAAAAATAAAAAGTTTTCGGAATTTTTTCCGCATAACCGTACGCGGTTGCGCGGTCGTTTTCTTTGTTTTCCGCCCGATTGAGGAAAGAAAATAAATTTTATCGAAAAAAATAGAAAAAATTTTGTCAATTTTTGCTTTTTATTTTTCAGATTTTTTTGTATTATGAATTGGTTCGCTTTTTAACAGGTGCAGGAATGGAAAATATTTTTTCGGATAAAACGGAAACAGCGCTGATTGCCGAACGTTCGGCGATTCTGGCCGCGCCGTCGGTTGACGAAAATGCTCTGCGCCTGCTGGAAAACGAAGCGGCGCAGCGGCTGGATTCTTTCTTGTCGGGTAAAACCGAAATCGAACCCGAAGACGCTCCGATGTTTTACAGTTTCATTAAAGTTTTCGGAGAAACGGAAAATTCGGATTTAAGGCTTTGCGCCAAAAAAGCCGAAGCCAAAATTACCCCTGTTTTAAAACAATTTGATCATTTGGCCGGGTATGACAACCTGTCAAAAATCACGGCGGAAGAAATCGAACGTAACATTGCCGATCTGGATTGTTATGAACAGATCGATCCGTTTGAACGCGACACGGCCGGGAAACTTGTTTTTCCGCAGTTCGAACGTGTTTTAAAAGTTATGGATAACGTTGAAATCGTTGATGACGACGATACGGCTTTACCCGCGGATTCCGGCGAAACCTTTAAGGAAACTGTTCTGGAAACGGCCAGAATAAAAACGTATATGCGTTTGTGTGTGTCGGATACGGAAATAACGCGCGAATATTATCTGGACATGCTGCAAACCGAAATGGAAAAAGCGTTGATTATTTTGTTCGTTATGGATAAATCCGCAGTTGATTTTCCTTTGGATTCCGCGCAGGCCGGGAAAATTCATCAGGAATTTCAAAAATTACTGGACGTCCTTGAATAGGTGAAAAGATGACGGAATCTGTTAAAAAAGACGCCTCTAAAAAACTGACTCTGCGTAAAAGCACGCTGGAAACGTTTGTGTCCGGCACGGCGCGCGGCGTTATGAACGCCAAAGAACGGTTAAAACAGAAAAAAGAAAAAGTTCTTCATGCCGTTCCGTTTTTGAAAAAAATTGACCGCAGGCTCAAGGCTTTCGATACGAAAATGGAACGTAAATACGGCCAAGTATATGTCAAGCTGCGCGACAGTGCGAAAAATATTGCCCGTACGGTATTGGCCGCAAAACTGTTCGGTTTGCCGGGCGTCGTAGGGATTTGCGCTTATAAAACATGCGAAAAAGCGATGTCTTTATTGGAACCGGCGCAAAAAGCCAAACAAAACGGCGAAGCAAAAGGCGTTTTGGATTATTTGGCGCAAAATAAGAAAGAAGCGCATTTTACAATGACGTCAGGCGCGATCAGCATTGCGACGGCGGCTTGTGACGTTGCGGGGGCTTACGTTGCCAAAGGCGCTTTGCGCGTCGGTAAAGCGACATTGTTAATTACGCCGGAAGTCAAACGGTTTATCGATACGACGGGTAAATGGTTCCGCGGTCAGGAATCTTTTCAGGAAGTCAAACGTGACGCAGCCGTGATGGGAATTACATTCGGGACGTATTTTGTATCCGACGTTCCAATGACGCGCGGATCAGGAAAACCGCAGACAGCAGAGGAAACAGAAAAAACCGGACAGTTGCTGCAGTCAAAAGAGTTGCCGTCTCAAACGCCGCAGGAAAAGCTCAGCGGATATATGCGGCAGGTAAAAGCCCTGTTTGCGGCCGGCTTCGGAAACCCCGGCGGTATGGTAACCGTGCCGCAGGAATCTAAGACGGAGGCCGGAAAAATCTCTGAACCTGAAAAAACTGCGGCAAAGACGGAAAGCAAAGCCGGTTATAAAGAGGAAGTAAACAAACTGTTTGCTTCCGGCGCGGGAAATCCCGGCGGCATGATTACTGTTTTTGATATTAAATCTCAAAAAGGCGGCCGTTAGTATTGCCCGTACGGCTACTACCCGTAGGTGCTACTGCCCGTAGGGGGATAACGTCCTCCCGACGGGGGATTAGGTTGTGCCAGTGGCAAGGAAACAAAAAACTGACGCCCGTGCGGCCAGTACCCCGTACTTTTTTTCTTTGAGAAAAGGGGTATGTTTTTATTCCTTGCAAACAAAGTATTTCATTTATATCCTGTTTTTATCTGTAAACGGCATAGGGCTGTTTGCAAACAGAGCCTGAAAAAAGGTTCGGAGCCGTCGAAAGCTCTTATATAGGCGGTGTTTGATATGAACGCCGTAATCCGTTTTGCGTATGGCAAAGCGGAATTATATCCCCGATTTCATTGATAGGTCGGGGAGGTTTTGACGTATGTTCAGAAGCCCCGATTTATTATCAATGCGGCTTTAAAGGTCAAACGGTCATTCCTATATATGATTTTCGAACTCTCCGCTATGTTTTTAAAGCGTTGCCGCTTTTTATCGGTGAGTTTTAACCGTTTGAATTTAAAACGGATTTCGGTATTTTTCCTGTTTCGATTTTATCAACCCCTGTTTTCAAGGTAACAACACGGTAACAAAAATTCCATGTTTGCCCGTCTTGGAAAGTAACCTTGCTTCGTCGCTGTTGATTACTCAATGACGATATCAATCAAGGTACGTCTTTTTTCCGATTCCGTCAAGCCGCATATAACAAGACGTAAAAAGCTCCGAAAAGCTCTGTTTTGAACGGTTCCTCTTTGATTTGTTTCATGCCACCGTAAAGGCGTTGGAAATCAACCAAAGGAGTTCATTATGGAAATCAGGAAAGAATATTTAACGCGCGGACAGGCGGCTGAATACTGCATCAAACAGGGCTTGCCCGTCAGTCCGAAGACGTTGGCGAAATACGCGTGCGTCGGCGGCGGACCGAAGTTCCGCAAGTTCGGGACAATGCGCGTGATTTACAAAATCGAAGATCTGGACGAATGGATTGAGCAACGCTTATCCGACACTTTTGCGGCGACGGGAATCCCTTGCGGCGGAGATGACGCATGACGGGTTTTGCGGGCTTGTTTTTCCGTTCGTCGAAAACACCGAAAGAAGCGAGTGCAGGAAACGCTGCGGGTGCCCACAATGTGGTCACGAAGCTTTCCTGCACTGCGCGGCACAAGTCTGACGACTTGAACGGATTTATCAAATTCAGAGTCGGGATTTCGCTGAAAAAAGAAGCGCAACAGCACTTCGGACGGTCGCTTTCTTTCGTTCTGCGGCAACTGCTCTGCGCCTATATTGACAAGGAAAACCTGCCGACGCGCAAGGAAGCGGAAACTTTGAAACGCCTTGCTTTTGAAGCGCACAAAATCGGCGTCAATCTGAACCAAGCCGTAAAAGCTCTGAACGCCGATCCGAAAAACGCGAAACGGGGCAAAGAACTGATGAGCCTGACCACGGAGCTTTCCGAATTGAAAAAAACGGCTATGGAAGCGATGCGGGGATTGAATGAGAAAACGCCCTCATGACTTTTTTGACGAACACATCCGAGGCATTTACATCCGCGATCGGAAAATCGGACGAGGCTCGGGGCGCCGTCAAGCGTTCGTCAAAATCACAGGCAGAAGTTATACAAGCCGCACCGTTGTTGCGAGTTTGCGTTATATCGGAAAAGAATCGGACGGCGTCGGCAAGGACACGCGCGTAATCGACGAAAGCGGCAAAGAAATAAAGCCCGCCGATTTTGAAAAAGCCGTCAAAGAATGGGACTTTAATCCGGAGATCGACCGCCGCAACGAAAGCAAAGGAACAGGGGAGCGCAAAACGCGGCTGACGACGCAGTTCGTCGTTTCTTTCCCGAAGTCGTGTTCTCTGTCCGTCCGGCAAACGGAAGACTTTATGGACGCGTTTATGCTTCCGTATCGGGAAAAGGGCGCGAAGTATTTTATCGCCGTTCACACGGAACAGGGAAGCAGACACGCGCACGTCATTATCAGAAACAAAACGGAGTTCGGGGAACGGCTGACTTTCGACCGCAAAGACATACAGGCGTTGCGGCAATGGCAAGTCGAGATTGCGAAATCTTACGGCATCCGGTTGGAAAACACGCTTGTCCGGCAAAGGCGGGACGAAGACCGATCGATCAAAAAAACGCTTTTGGAACGGCAAGTTCCGGAATGGCACGCTAAAAACGCGGAGATTGTTTTGCGCGACAAGGGATCTCGTCCGATACCGTTTTTGCAAAGGCTTCCCGAATTGGAACGCAAGCCAGAAGCTCTGGACGTTTGGGCGCAAAGGTTTAAGGACGGCAACAAAGCGGCTGTTTTGTTCTTGGAAATGTATGCCGAAAACCCGCGCACGGCGTTTTGGTATGCGAACAAAAAACCGGACGTGTTCGGAAAACCGCTTTCCGACGAAGCCGCTCCCGTTCCGCCGTTGAACGGCAGGAACTTCCGCCTGACGCCGAAAGACAGGGAAAACGTCCTTAAAAGCCGCGACGAAATCGCCGCCTGCATGACTTCCCCGTTAGCCTATCCCCGCATCGGCATTGAAGCCGCTTGGCGCAAAATCTATAACCTGACCGCCGAATATAAACACCCCCGACAAACAAAAGAAAACGAAAGGGAAATCGAACGATGACGGTGTACGGATATTTGCGGGTATCGACGGACAAGCAGGATTGCGACAATCAGAAAATCGGCGTGGAGGATTTGGCGCGGACGCGCGGACTGCCGATTGAAAACTGGATTATCGACGACGGCGTGTCGGGGACGAAAGAACCCGAAAAGCGCAAACTCGGCAAGCTGCTGAAACGGATAAAATCGGGCGATGTGATTATCTGTTCGGAACTGTCGCGGCTGGGGCGGCGGCTGTTTATGGTCATCTCTATTCTGGAACACTGCATGAAAATCGGCGCAAAAGTTTTGACCGTCAAAGACGGCTACGAACTGGGCGACAACGTGCAGAGCAAGATTCTGGCGTTCGCTTTCGGACTGGTAGCCGAACTGGAACGGGAAATGATCAGCAAACGCACCAAAGAAGCCCTGCAACGCCGCAAAATGAACGGCGGAAAACTGGGCAGACCGTTCGGCAGCGTCAACCGCCGTCACGTTCTGGACGGCAAGGAAGCCCAAATCCGCGCGGAACTGGCAAACGGCGCGACCGTCGCGGAAATCACCAAAAAACACAATGTCGGAAAAAGCACGGTTTACAGGTTTATTTCCCAAGAAAACCTTCGTTAGGTTGAAACATACCAACCTTTACCGCTCTTGGCAACACCTTTAAGTCTTCCGCGCATCTATACGCCAAACATCTTTCCCAACCTAACGAAGGATAGCTTGGGAAAGATCAGAAAATGCTTACTTTCAATAGAGTTTTGGAAAAATACCGCAAAGAAAGTTTTTCGGAACGGGATAAAGGCTACAAGTTTGAAAAGCTGATGAAAGCATACTTGCAGATTGCTCCGGAATATAACGGTAAATTCAAGGAAGTTTGGCTTTGGGAAGATTTCCCCTATCGTAATGATTTCAGCGGCAAAGATACCGGCATAGATTTAGTCGCTTTAACGGTTGAGGACGATTATTGGGCAGTTCAATGCAAATGCTATTCGGCAGACGCCCGGATCACCAAAGACGGCGTTGATTCTTTTTTGGCGACATCAAGCAAAGAGTTCCGTAATGACAAAATGCAAACGATACGATTTGCATACAGATTATGGATTTCTACGACAAACAATTGGAACGGCGAAGCGGAACGAACCATTCAAAATCAAAATCCGCCGGTATTAAGAATAGGCTTGTCGGATTTGGAAGCCGCACGGATCGACTGGGATAAACTCGTCAATGGCGATAAAGGCGCGCTTTTGGCAAAATACCCGCTGAAAGAACATCAAAAAACCGCTGTCGATAAAGTTCATAAATATTTTGAAACGGCAGACAGAGGCAAGCTGATTATGGCTTGCGGAACTGGAAAGACATTCACGTCGTTAAAAATTGCGGAAAAAGAAACAGACAGTAACGGATTGATTCTGTTTTTAGTGCCCTCAATCGCTTTATTGGGTCAGACTTTGCGGGAATGGATGGCGCAATCGGACAAGCCGATTTATCCGATTTGCATTTGCTCCGATGCAAAAAGCACACAAAAAGAAGAAAACGACGGCAGTATCGTGGATTTGGCTTTGCCTGCGTCAACAGACCCAGCAAACATTTTAAAACAATATGTCGCCGCAAAAAACAAACAAGCTGAACACGGCGGAATGATTGTTGTGTTTTCGACATATCAATCCATAGACGTTATTTCGCAAGCGCAAACACAAATCAACGGACGGGAAAAGGATTCGTTCATTTTCGACTTGGTTGTTTGCGATGAAGCCCATCGAACGACGGGTGTCATATTAAACGATAAGAAAGAAGCCGCTTTTACCAAGATACACGATAACACTTGTATTCAAGCTAAAAAACGCTTGTATATGACCGCCACGCCCCGGTTATACACAGACGCCAGCAAACAAAAAGCACAGGAAGGCAATGCGATACTGTGTTCTATGGACGATCCCGTTATTTACGGTGATGAAATATACAGGGTAGGTTTCGGCGAAGCCGTTAAACTGGATTTGTTGTCGGATTATAAGGTCTTGATTCTGACGATTAAAGAAGATCAAATCCCCGCAGCATTGCAAAATGTCATCAAAGATCAGAATAACGAGATTGACACGGACGATGTCAGCAAATTGATCGGCTGTATAAACGCCCTGTCCAAAAGAGTTTTGGAAACGGACGAATCTTTTAACGATGACAAAGCCCCTATGCACACAGCCGTGGCGTTTTGTCAGAACATTAAAATATCAAAAAAAATCGCAAATATGTTCAATCAGCATAAGGACGATTATTATGATTCTCTGACACAAGAGGAAAGAGCAAAACTTGTCGGAGTGTATGCCGATCATATTGACGGCTCTATGGGGGCAAGCGAAAGAAACAAGAAATTGGATTGGCTGAAAAATGTTTCGCAAGACAGTCAGGATTGCCACATTCTTTGCAATGTGAAATGTTTGTCCGAAGGCGTTGACGTTCCCTCCCTTGACGCGGTGATGTTCCTTTCCGCCAAAAACAGTCAGGTTGACGTTGTCCAGTCGGTTGGTCGCGTAATGCGTAAATCCAAAACAACCGATAAGAAATACGGCTACATCATCATTCCGATTGTCGTCCCCGCCGACGTTTCCCCCGAAGACGCTTTGGACGATAACGAACGATACAAAGTCGTTTGGTCGGTATTAAACGCGTTACGTTCACACGACGACAGATTTGATGCGGAAATCAATCAAATCGACTTGAACAAAAAGAAAAGTAAACGCGTCAGAGTGATCGGCGTCGGCGACGGTTCAAAGAAAAAATCCGATGATGATGACGATGACAGACAGCTGAATCTGCCGTATTTGGAAAAGTTGCAGGACGCGATGTATGCCAAAATGGTTAAGAAAGTCGGCAACCGTATGTATTGGGTGCAATGGGCGCAAGACGTGGCGCATATCGCGGAGCGATACATTGAACGTATTAACAGACTGATTGAAACGGACGGCAAACACAAAAAGGCGTTTGACGCTCTTTTGAAAGGATTGCGCAAGAACATCAATCCGTCGATTACACCGGAAGGCGTTGTTCAAATGCTCTCGCAACATTTAATAACACAGCCGGTATTTGAAGCGTTGTTTGAAAACTATTCTTTCGTTGCAAATAACCCCGTTTCCAAATCCTTGCAAAAAATGGTCGCTTTGTTGGAAGAACAGGCATTCGATAAAGATACGGAGTTCCTGAACAAGTTTTATGAATCGGTCAAAGAGCGCGTCAAAGGAATAGACAATGCCGAAGGAAAACAAAAAGTCATTGTGGAACTGTATGACAAGTTTTTCAAAACGGCTTTCCCGAAGGTCGTCGAACAGTTGGGTATTGTTTATACCCCCGTCGAAGTGGTTGATTTTATCAATCGCTCCGTGGCAAAAGTGCTGAAAAAAGAATTTAACAGAAACTTGTCGGATGAAAACGTGCATATTCTTGACCCGTTCACGGGAACGGGGACATTCATCACGCGTTTGATTCAAACAGGACTGATTGATAAGGAAGCTCTGCCGCGCAAATACGCCAAAGAATTGCACGCGAACGAAATTGTTTTGTTGGCGTATTACATTGCTTCGATCAATATTGAAAATGCTTATCACGATGCCGTAGGTCAGGAAAACGGATATAAACCATTCAATGGAATATGTCTGACCGATACGTTCCAACTGGGTGAAACCGACGGAGCCGATGAACTGTTTTCGGATATGTTGCCGCAAAACTCCGAACGCGTTATGGAACAAAAAATGTTGCCGGTTCGCGTTATCATCGGAAACCCACCTTATTCCATCGGACAAAAATCAGAAGACGATAATGCACAAAATCAAGAATATCCTGTATTAGACGCTAAAATTTCAGATACTTATGTAAAAAAATCCCAAGCCATTCAAAAAAGGGGGTTATACGATAGCTATATTAAAGCGTTTCGCTGGTCTACTGATAGACTTGATAATGAACATGGAGGTGTCATCGCATTTATTACAAATAGCGGTTGGTTGGATAATAAAGGTATGGACGGTTTCCGTAAATGTTTGGAACAAGAATTTAGTTCTATATATGTATTTAACTTACGTGGGGCGATTAACGGCAGAGAAGGAGACGATGCTAGAAAGGAGGGGCAAAGCATCTTTGAAATTAAGGCGGGTGTTGCAATTACAATACTTGTAAAAAATCCAAAACAACAAGCAGATAAAGCAACAATTTACTATTATGACATTGGTGATTATCTTAAACGTTCCGAGAAATTAGGGGTATTAAAAAAATACGAAAGTATAAATAATCAAAAAATTAAATGGAAAACTTTAAATCCAAACAAACATAACGATTGGATAAATAAAAGAGGGGATTTATTTAAATCCTTTATCTCCTTAGGTGAAAAGAAAAATACATCAAAGACCGTATTTTCTCTATATTCAGGCGGATTATTAACGAACAGAGATGTTTGGTGCTATAATTTTTCCGTTAATGCTTTGAAAAAAAACATAAATACGACCATCGATTTTTATAATAAAAAAAGAGAAGAAAAGAAAAAATACAAAGAAAGTGTTTTCTTTGAGGAAAATAAACAA
This sequence comes from Alphaproteobacteria bacterium, assembly GCA_051888155.1. GTDB lineage: Bacteria > Pseudomonadota > Alphaproteobacteria > CAAGCB01 > CAG-977 > UBA11549. The sequence continues at coordinate 1,470 of JBJFAY010000016.1, read as the reverse complement.
AAAATTAGTTGGTCACGCAAATTAAAAAATGACTTTTTAAAAAATAAAGTGAAAAATTTTTATGAAGACAGAATATATGTATCTCAATATAGACCGTACGAGAAGCAATACGCCTATTTTCATAGCGAATTAAATGAATGCTTATATAAACAGTCCGTTTTATTTCCAACAAGCAATCATTATAATATATGTATAGTTGTTTCAGGAACAGGAGAGCGAAAAGGATTTGCTACACTTATACTTAATACAATATCAGACTTAAATATATATGATGGAGGTTCACAATGCTTCCCTCTCTATTACTATGAAAAAAATGAAGGGAATATCGGCACATTGTTTGACTTTGGACAGGAAAACTATGTCCGCAGGGACGGTATTTCCGACTTCATTTATGAACAATGCCGCGAAAGATACGGGCATAGAGTAACCAAAGAAGACATCTTTTATTATGTTTATGGCTTGCTTCATTCCAAAAACTATCGTGAGCAATTTGCAGCGGATTTGAAAAAAATGTTGCCGCGCATACCGCTTGTTGATGTTCCTGCCGATTTTTGGGCATTCAGTAAGGCGGGACGAGAATTGGCGGAACTTCATTTGAACTATGAAACCGTTTCGGCATATCCCAATGTCAAAGTCATCGGTGCAGAAACGGAAAAATTCCGCGTGGAAAAACTGACCTTTGGCAAAAAAGGCAAAGAAACCGATAAATCCATTCTGATCTATAACTCATACATTCGTATAGAAAACATACCGTTGGAAGCGTATGAATACGTCGTCAACGGCAAATCGGCGATCGAATGGATTATGGATAGATACCAAATCAAAACGGATAAAGACAGCGGCATTACCAACGACCCGAACGATTGGGCAATCGAACACAATCAACCGCGCTATATCCTCAATTTACTCTTGTCCATTATTACCGTCAGTATGGAAACGAATAAGATTGTTGAAAATCTGCCGAAATTAGAATTTAAATGATAATGTTTGCTATGCTAGTCTGTCTGATAGAAAGCCTGCATATCTTTTAATAAAATCAGCTGAATTTTTTATTTTCAATATATTTACGAAAATCGTCTATAGTTAACATTCCATTGCATTTTAATTCAATGACTTTCTTCAATCCATTAAATACATAGTTAAAAAATCGTTCTTTAATTTCATTTGTAACACTCGAAGAACCCGAATGGACGATAGAAGATCTTTTCCCATACATTTCTTTTATGTCTCTATATATGTTTAATCTATTATCAAGAGTGTCCTCTAGTAAAAAAGTTAATCCCTCCGCTAAAGAGTTCGTTTTTGAAGGAGCTATGAATGATTTATCATCATAAGATAGTAAACACTCTAATGCGATGGCTATATATAGAAAAGAGTCTTCAATGCAAGTTGCAAATTTTGATTTTCCTAGCCATTTAGCAGCTTTCGCTAATTTAATTTCAAATTTATCTGTTGAAGAAAAAAATGATA
>JBJFAY010000015.1:0-1651 GCA_051888155.1 Alphaproteobacteria bacterium | reverse complement strand
TACTGCATGAAAGCGATATTGATTTTACCGGATTTTTCCGCCTGTTCGGCAAACGTACAGGCGGCTTTTGCCCCACCGGACGTTAATAAAAAAACAACAATAACCAGACGAAACAGCATTTTCTAACCGCTTTCTTTAAAGAAATCAGCCTACCCTAAAAGGGTAACATCTGATTTCTTTACTTTCCAGTTTTAATTCGAAAAAGGATAAAATTATTCTTCGCCTTTTTCGACGTTATCCATGACTTCGGCCATATCATGATGATCGTCGCCCAAATCGGAAGCGTCTTCGATCAATTCCAATTCATCGTCGCCCGCTTCTTCAAAAACAGATTCTTCAGCCGTAATATTTTCCAGATCTTCATGAACTTTCCCTTTGACGCCGCGCTTGGATTTGCCGGCCATCATCGCCTGCAGACGCAGGAATTCTTCCACAGACAGGGTGTCGCCGCAATGCGGGCATTTGATCGGATCTTTGCCCAAATCGTAAAAACGTTCGCCGCACTGCAAACAAATACGCTTTGTTCCCCATTCAGGTTTTGACATGTAAGACATCTCCTTTTTTCCAAAAAATATTTATTTAACGGATTTGACATGTTAGCGTTATCCGTGTCAAACAAAAAACTGCAAAAAAGTGATTTTTCATGCACAAAATAATCTCTGAAAAAACAAACGGCCTGACCGGCTGCCTGAAAATTCCCGGCGACAAGTCAATTTCTCACCGTGCGCTGATTTTGGGCGCAATAGCCGAAGGAACAACAAAAATCAACGGCCTGCTGGAAAGCGAAGACGTTCTGAACACCGCGCGGGCTCTGCAAAAACTGGGCGCCGAGATCAATAAAGACGATTCCGCCACATGGACGGTTAAAGGAACGGAAACATTTAAACAGCCGGATTCGGTTCTTGATATGGGCAATTCGGGAACGGGCGTGCGGCTGTTAATGGGGCTGCTGGCTCCCTGCCCGATCCGCGTCTGTCTGACCGGCGATTCCAGCCTGTGTTCCAGACCGATGAAAAGAATTACGGATCCGCTGACCCGAACGGGCGCCGTTTTTCAAACAACAAACGGCCGGCTGCCGGTCACCATGCAAGGCCATGCGGACGACAGGCCGTTCAACTATGTCATGCCGGTCGCTTCGGCGCAGTTAAAGTCGGCTCTGCTGCTGGCCGGACTGCGCAAAAAACAAACGACAACCGTTTATGAACCCGTCGCCTGCCGCGATCACACGGAACGAATGTTAAAGGCTTTCGGCGCGGATATTAGCGCCGAAAAAAACGCGGATAACGTCAACGTCATTACACTGCGCGGCGGCAGACGGCTGAAAGCCTGCGGCGTTTTTGTTCCGGCGGATATTTCATCGGCGGCGTTTGCTCTGGTCGCCGCGCTGATTACCGACAATTCAGACATTACCGTCAAAAACGTCGGGATCAATCCGCTGCGCACGGGAATCTTAGATGTTCTGCTGGAAATGGGAGCCGATATCCGTTTTGAAAACAAACGCGAAATCGCCGGAGAACCCGTTGCGGATCTGCGAGCGCGGTCTTCGAAACTGAAAGGAATCAACGTCCCTGCACAAACGGCTCCGTCCATGATCGACGAATATCCGATTCTGGCTGTCGCGGCGGCCTTTGCCGAAGGAGAAACAATCTTA
>JBJFAY010000014.1:0-1657 GCA_051888155.1 Alphaproteobacteria bacterium | reverse complement strand
ACTCAGAATTGCAGTAATTTTCTTTTTTTCCCCGGCGGAACGACAGTTTTTTAAAACAGCCGTTAAATCCGTCTGCGGCAGAAAATCTATTTCAACGGACTGTCCGTTTTTGTGATAAAGAGACGTTTGCAGCACGGCCGGCCCGCTGATCCCGCGATGCGTAAACAACAAACTGTCTTGTATTATTTTTTTACCTGTTTTTATCCGTACCGGCAGACTGATTCCGTTCAGTCCTGAAAAATCAAGCCGCGTTTCCGGCGCGAGATCCAATGAAACCAAAGCCGGCTCCGGCTTGATTACGTTCACTCCGAACTGCCCGGCCAAACGATATCCGATATCCGTTGCGCCGGCCGACGGATATGATATGCCGCCGGAAGCAATCAGCACATTTTCGGACAGGAATGTACCCGCCGCGGATTCCAGACGGAAACAAGTTTCTTTTTGCAGATTAAATTCCGGTATGCCGAACAGAAAGACCGCGCCGGCGCGACGCGCCCGATCTAGTAAGAACCGCCGGATTTCCGCGCCGGAAAAAGCGAAAAGTTTTCCTTCTTCGCGTTCTTCCCATTTAATTCCGGCCCGATCCAATTCTTGCGTTACTTCTTGAAAAGAAAGTCCGGCCAAAGCCGATTTGCAGAAATGCGGATTAGAGGAAAGATAATGCTGAGCCGAAACAAACTTATTTGAAAAATTGCATTTCCCGCCTCCGGAAATAAAAACTTTCCGCGCCGGCTGTAAATTTTTATCAATGACCAGCACAGATTTACCGTTTCTGCCGGCCTGCGCGGCAGCAGTCAGACCGGCGGCGCCGGCGCCGATAATAATCAAGTCATAATGATTTGGCAGATCGGTTCCGGTCATAAAAACAACTGCATTTTTTGTTCCTGAACCGTAAAGCCCGGAGATCGATAAAAAGCGATACCGGCAGCATTCGCCGTAAAAACGCCCAACCTGATTTCATTGACGCCGTTTTGAAAACAGCGCCGGCGCAAGTCCGTCATTAAAGCCTTTCCGCCGGCAAGCCTGATCCACACATACCGTTTCAACCAGACAAACGAACGGACGGCGCAGATAAGACAGTTTTTTTAAAGACGCCTGCAGAAAGCCGACAATTTTACTATTTTTTTCGGCGGCCAGAATAATCCGGTCTTCCGCTGCGACGACCCGTTTAAAAAATAATTCTTCGGCCTGCGGATCCAAATCGGCGAAATAATCTCCTGACAAACGGTTATGAAAAACTCTGGCCTGAACAGACAATCCGGCAAGAACCGCCGTATCAGAAAAATCGGCTTTTCGTACAATAACGGACATTTTTTTCCTTTTTTTTAAAGCAAAATCGTATTTAAAATAAACAGCGCTTGACGTAAAAGCAACAAAAGCTTATAAAAACAACGATCCTTTTTACCGGGCACTTAGCTCAGCGGTAGAGCATTACCTTCACACGGTAGGGGTCACAGGTTCGAACCCTGTAGTGCCCACCATTTAAACCCCTGAAAACATTGAAGTTTTCGGGGGTTAAAATTTTTCAGGACAACCTGTTTTTATGCCCGTAGCTAACAAATAGCTAACACGAAAACGTCGTTATCATCGGCGCAAAAAAAATTTCATATCGAATCGGTAAAATCGGATAAAAAATCCCTTCCGGTTCACGGCTCCG
>JBJFAY010000013.1:0-7194 GCA_051888155.1 Alphaproteobacteria bacterium | reverse complement strand
TCGGCCGGCTGAATTTCGACCGTTCTTTGGTTAATTCCTCAAATTCTCAAATCGGTTTGGCATTGGGACAGGAATCCGTTATTAACGAACCGTGCAAAATTATCGGCCAGATTACCGCGGAAGGAAAAGCCGTCGATACCAAAGGCGCTGAAATCGGCTGTGTCGATTTTGAAGGCTTGGTAAAAGATAAAAACGGCAAACGTCTGGGGCGTATTGTTCAGAAAGGTCAGATCCGCGGTCCTGACGATCAAATGATCGGCAAGATTGTTTCCAACGGCGAAGCTTTGGGGGCAGAGGGGAACGTTTTGGGTTGTTTTTCCGTTGACGGCGCGGTTTTGGATAAAAACAAAAAAATTCTGGGCGTCGCGGCGGATATGAAATATGCCGTTGACGATCAGGGAAAGATCGTTGCGCATATTTTGGGCGGGACGTACGGCGTCAATCCGGAAGGCGGTTCTTTTGCCGGAACGTTGAACGGTCAGAATTTGACCGGAACGGATAATAAGCAGTTAGGCGTATTGGTGCCGGCCGGCCGGCGTGTTATCGCCGTGGACGGAAAAGTCATCGGTACTGTTTTGCCCCGCGGGCGTGTCCATGACGACCGTGGCGAAGAAATCGGCTATGTAACCTCTTCGATGCGCGTTTTAACCGGCGAGCGTAAGTTTTTAGGTCGTGTCGTCCCGTTTGGCGAAGAATGTAAAGACGGAAAAAATAAAGTTGTCGGAACCGTTCATTTTGACGGAACGATCGTTGACGAACGAAAACAGGTGTTGGGACGTTTGCTGGCCAGCGGTCAGGCTTTGGATAATGCCGGAGCTCATTTATGTATGATTACTTTGATGAGTACGAATGACGACGGTTCTTTGTTCCCGAAGGGGCTGATCGGAAAAATGGTTTACGGGCCGGACGGCAAACCTTTGGGCGTCGTCGGCGCGGACGGCTTTATCCGTGACGCGAACGGCAATATTATCGGCCGCGTTTTACCCGACGGCACGGTTATTGACCTGAACGGCAATGTGATCGGTAAAGCGTATCCGAAAGGGGCGGTGTTCAGTCCTGACGGAAAGTTTCTCGGCATCGTTGACGCGGACGGATATCTGCGTGATGAAAACGGCAATATCATTGGCAGAATGTTGCCTGACGGCACGGTGGTTGATATGAACGGCAACATCATCGGCCGGGCTTTGATGGAAGACGGGATTGTCGATTCAAAGGGAAATTTCCTGACCAAAGCGGGTGAAGACAGACTGGTTTACGATGAAAACGGCAATGTGATCGGCCGTGTCCTGCCCGACGGAACTGTTGTTGATTTGAACGGAAACGTCATTGGAAAGATGCTGCCCGACGGCACGATCGTTGATGCAAACGGCAAAGTTATCGGACGAGCAGGGGCTCCGGTTCAATCCAAAAATGTTCGTATAGCAGTCGGCCGTGACGGTAAATTTTTAGGTATTGTCGGGGAAGACGGTTTTGTTCGTGATGAAAACGGCAATATTATCGGCCGTGTTCTGCCCGACGGCACGGTGGTTGACTTAAACGGCAATGTCATCGGTTCTGTTATTGAAGGAGAGCCGCTGCGTGATGAAAACGGTAATATTATCGGCATCATTATGCCCGACGGACGGGTTGTTGATCTGGACGGCAACGTCATCGGACGCATTAATGCGAACGGAGAAATTGTTGACGCCGACGGAACTGTTCTGGGGACATGGCGCGGCGGAAAACTGACGGCAATGAGCGATAAACTGCAGCAGAAACGTTTTGCTTTTGATAAAGACGGCAGACGGATCGGCATGATTATGCCCGATGGAACGGTTGTTGACGAAAATGGCAATATCATCGGCCGTGTTGATGAAAACGGTAATGTTATTGATCTGGACGGCAATATTATCGGAACGGTTACGGATCCGTCTTCGGCAGCCGGACAACAGGGAAGTAAAGGGGATAAAAAAGATGACCGTGTATCCATTTTCGGCACATTTGATCCCGATAACTATCGGTACCGAGGCAAAACTTTAGGAAGCGGCGGCGGTGTCGGAAAAGGAGAACGTTACGATCCCGCCCGGATTAAACAGCTGCGGGCGCTGCAAATGGCTTACCGCCGTCAGATCAGGCCGGGGCGGGGGATCGGTATACCTTCCGTTGAAGAAGATTTGATGAAAAAACAGAAACGCAGTAAAAGCTGGAAAGATCTGGGAGTGTTGAAAAACGTTTCATCATATCGCGTCAATATGGATAATATGATCTTGGCGGATAAAGCAATTCCGGCCGTTTTGGTGCGTTCCATTGATACGGAACAGGAAGACATACCTATTTCCGCAGTTGTTGAACGTAATATTTATTCAGAATCGGGACGAAAAATCATTATTCCCGCCGGCAGCCGGATTATCGGCGAGCTGACAGGGTCGTCAGCTTCCGAAGAAGTCGGGTCGGCTTCAAAAGTCGAAATCAAATGGACTCGTTTGATCCGTCCGGACGGAGCCGCGTTCCAGTTTGAAGAAGGTTCTTCTGGTGATGCTTCCGGCCGTGCGGGCGTCGGCGCCTATATGGACAGGCAGTTGATGAAAAAATACGGACTGCCCATTGTTCAGTCGACGATTTCTTCTGCAATTTTGTATGCAATGGCGACAAACGATTCTGCGGCTGTCGGAGCTGATGGCGAGGTCGCTATGTCCGGCCGCCAGCAGGCAGCGGAAGACGCGCGTACCAGATTTTCCGATACAATGCAGCTAATCTTTGACAGTATAATCGGAGAAACCGAGAAACTTAAGACTCGTTTGTTTGTTCCGGCGGGGACGCGCATTACTGTTTTTGCCAGATCCGATTTGTGGCTGCGCAGTTCTGTTGAAGATGAAGATGCAGATTCTGAAGCAAAAGCTGATCTCTTGATTGATCCGGAGAAAGATGATGACAGAAATCTTGTTGATGAAAATGCAAGAGGCGGGCTGACTGATGGCACCAGCGCCAATCAGAATGCTCAAAATGCTCAGAATGATCCGAATAATGTACAACAGCAGCAGCAAATTTATTATAATAATTATGCCGGCCAGCCGATGCCGCAGCAACAGCAGCCTGCGCAAGGAAAGCTGATTGATTCCAATAAAAATAAACAGCAGCCGCCTGCACCGCCGCCTGTTATGCAGCAAGAAAAGAAAGAAGAACCGGTTGATCCTGTTCCCGAACTTTTCTAAAACGATACGAGGAGTAAAATGAGTACGGATTCTTTTCAGGTTTTAAAATCAACGTTGCGTTATCTGTCTTATTGGTATGAACAGGATAATGTTGAAGAAGTTGCGATCAATCGTCCGAATGAAATCTGGCTGCGTCTGCGCGGACGCAGGGCTCACCCTTGGGCATGCCAGCAGGATACAAACCTGTCCAGAACATATTTGACGGATATTATGCATATCATCGCTAATACTTTTGAATTGCCGTTTGATCCAGAGCAGGGATCTCCGGCTGTTTATGCCACTCTGCCGGGCGATCACCGTTTTACGGGAATCGCCGGTAAAAACGTCATGTATGATAACGAAGATTTGACCGGCGGTATCGCCATGTGCGTCCGTGTCCATTCCGACGATGTTAAATTCGGTTTGGGCGATTACGGATTGAAATCGGGAGAACGCCTGCAGAAATTAAATAAATTAAAAGAAGTGGAAAACCCGGAAGATCCTTATGAACGTTTAATCTTGTCAATTAAACGCGGCGATCACATTTTGGTTTCCGGGGCAACGGCAACAGGTAAAACAACATTTTTGAATAACCTGCTGACAATTTTGGATTCACATAAACGGGTGATTACAATCGAAGATACTCGTGAATTGCTGGTGCCTCACCCTAATCATGTTCATTTGGTGCTGTCGCGTACCGAACAAACGAATACGATGACTTATCCGAAACTGATTGACTTGGTCGTCCGTTTCACGCCCGACGCGATTATCGGAGGGGAAATTTCAACGGCGAATGCGGGGGCGTTGTGGGAATTGATGGGATCCGGGCATGATAACTGCTTTGCAACAATCCATGCCGAAAATTCGGAAGCTGCTTATAAAGCGTTTACTGACCGTATTTTGCATTGTTATCCGACGATTGACCGTGAAAAAACGATTGCCGAAATGCATGACAAGCTGCGTGTTGTTCAGATCAATCGTCAGGGCAATATCCGTGCCGTAACGGAAGTGACCTGATTTTATTATTTGGATTTGCCGCAAAAGAGTGCATATCCGTTCCTGAAAAGTTATTTTTTGTGCCGTGCTTATTCTTGGGATCAGCTGCGCCGGGCGGCTTGAAAATGTGATATTTTGGGGCGTTATAAGTCGGAAGCGGTTTTTAAAAGCGGAATTTATTTTTGTTCCGGCGACGGAGCGTTTTCATTTTCTTGTTGCTGCTGGGCGCGGCGCAGGCTTTGTTCATTTAACCCGCGGGCGATGTTCATATTGATGCTGATCAGGATTTCCAAAGACTGAGCCGACGGTTTAGCCATTACGGCAAAAGTGTGTTTGAAAATAAAATGAGCCAGATTGAAAACATTTTGTTTGATTTCCAGAGGCAGCGGATTGGATTCTTCCGTTGCGCCGGTAACCAGAATGGTCCACAATTTCCGGTTAAGATCCAGAACTTCATGTAATTCGGGCGTCGGTACGGGCCAGCGTTCTTTGATGCCGTTCAGACGCGAAGCCGTCCGGATTAAAGCGCGGGCTTCCAGTTCGTTTTGCGGCATGGCGGAAGATTCTGTGGTCATATACGGATTGGTGGTCATGGCAGCGCTCCTAAAAAAACAGAAATATGATAACTGAAGGTGTGTTAAAAATCAAAAATCTTTGCTAGATTATAAAAACGAAAAGATTAAAGATGAGTTGAATATGACCGAAACCGAAGAACTTTTTTCATGGGAAGGCGACGTCTGCCGCGATATGGTTATATATCGTTTTATCGAATTGTCGATTGCCGCTTTGGCAACGGCTTTTGAGCGGGATACGGAACTGCGTGATAAATACGCCTTATGGCTGTCGCGGAAAAATGACGAAACCAAACCGATCGTTTTATATACGTTTGAAGTGGAACGGGGCGATAGCGTCAATATTTTTGCCATGCCGCAGGAAAACCAGTTTTTTATTCAGTTTCAGTCGTCGTCGTTTGAAACCTCCGTTTCAATCGTTTATGATATAGATTTAATGGATATCCGCGCGGCCAGAGTCGTGATGTTTTCCGGTAAAGCGCTGTACGCTGTTTCATGGGCGGAAGCTCTGCATGCCGCCTGGGACGATGAATTGCTGGCTTTGATGCGTTCAAAAGGAGACGATGCATGAAAATACTATCAATCTGGGCTGCCGCAATAGCCGTTTTTTTCGTTTTTTCCGCTCCGGCTTCGGCGCAAAAAAAAGAAAGCTTGTATCCGACAAACAACTGCGGCGTAAAAGACAGCCGGAAAGAATTCAGAATTGTCGGATTTAAAAATTATCCTCCGTTTTCATGGGCGGAACTGAACGAACGTTTTTATAAGGATACCGGTAAGAAATCATACACGTATCACGGTTTTATTTTGGATATTGTAAAACAGTCGTTAAATGATATCCATGTTGTGCAGATTGAGGATATAGCGTTTGATGATTTTAACGAAGTGTTGAAAACAATGCTGCACGGCAAAGCCGATTTATTATTTACCGGTTATTATGTTGATGAAGGAAAATCAGGACTGGATTATATTTATCCGGCATATTTCGGCAATCCGTTTATTGTATTGTCACGGAAATCGAAAAAAATTGATATAAGGGACCTCTCCGAATTAAAAGGTATGAAAGGGGTTGTCCGCCGCGAAGAAGAAGTTGAATCGCTGATCCGCGGGCTGCTGCCGACCGATACAAAGCTGGAAGTGGTGGACGGTCCCGAAGCTGCTTTCCGTATGCTGTTATCCGGCAACGCCGATTTTATGATTACCAGTCCTTACGCGGCCGATGCTGAAACGAAGCGGTTTAAAATCAAAGATAAACTGTATTTTGGCAGCAAGGTTGTGCGTCATATCAAATATTTTATGGCTTTTTCGAAAATGTCCGTCTGCCGCCCGTATAAGGATATTTTTTCTCAGAAGTTTAATGAACGTTTTAAGGACAAAGCGGAAATCGAAAAGCTGATCCATAAATATATTGATATTTGGGTTGAACGGCATGCCGACGAACCGCCGCTGGAATATACGCCGGCAGCCGACGCTCAGCCTGCGCCGGCCGTTGCGACACAGCAGCCTGCGTCTTAGAAGGAAAAAAGACAAATCGCAGCGGCGGGGAAGGATACTTCTCCGCCGCTAAAGTTAAGACTGAAAAATTCTGGTTTATTCTGCGAGAACCTTATCAGAAGCGGTCTGTAAGCACATAAATCCTCCTGACGCAGCCTGCTGCTTATAATAAGAGCAGGAATTTCCTGTCGAACAACAGCCTGTGCTGCCGCAATCCTGCAGATTATTCGGACATGCGCCGCTGACCGGCGTGTCAATCTACACCGCTTTTACACATTTGCCATAATCACTTCCGCCGGTACCGACTTTGTAACCGGCTTCACAAGTTGCGCATAATCCTTCGGGATCGCAGTCCATGCAATTATCAATCGTGCACAGCCGTGTTTCGAATTGGCAGCTCCATCCGGATTCAGTGCAGTAATATCCGCTGCCGTTTTTATATTTGTCACAATCGCTTTTAGACCAAAATTCGCCAAGCCCTGAAGCGCAGACCATAGCGATACTTTCAGTAGTTTGTGTAACACTGCCGCCTTTTTCGTCATAAATGTCAACATCGGGCCAAGAATCATAATAACTGCTGATGCTGCTGCGGGGAATGGTCGTTGAGGTATAAAGTATTTTTGAACCGTTATATCTGTGATAACGATTAACCGTCACTGAAGAGCTGATACAGCTTTTTGCATTGTCTGCCGTCGTATAGCCGTCGTTGCATTTTGTGCAGCTTAATCCCGAACTGTCGCATTGCGCGCAGTTGGCAATGGAGCATACCGGCGTATCTGCCGTACAGCAGCAGCTGTCAGCCGCAGCGGCGGTTTTATATCCTGTTTTGCATATGACGCCGGAACAAACGGCCGAACAGGAATCGCCGGATTTATAATAATAATCCTCGCAGATAAAAGTATCTCCGTTAGCGCAGGAAGCATTGGCCGGGCAGATAACGCATTTGCCGTTTTTCAGATAATACC
>JBJFAY010000012.1:0-7200 GCA_051888155.1 Alphaproteobacteria bacterium | reverse complement strand
CGTCGCAAAAAATAACGGTCAAGGAAACGAACATTTCGGACGTTTTTTTAACGGGGGAAAAAGCTTATAAGCTTAAACGCGGTGTGAAGTATCCGTATGTCGATTATTCAACGCCGGAAAAGCGTTTGGCCGCCTGCCAAAAAGAATTGGAAATATGCAACCGTTTCGCGCCGGGGCTGTGCTTTGGCGTCGAAGAGGTCGTGGCTGATAAAAAAGGACGGATCTTTATTCGTTCCGCCTGCGCGGATAAAAATGCGGAAGTTATTGACTATCTGCTTGTCATGCATGAATTTGAAGAAAGCATGCTGTTTGACAACATGGTGGACAGAGGGGATCTGGACCGCTTTGAAATGATGGATACGGCGGAAAAGATTTTCGAACTGCATCAAAACGCGGAAATCATTACGACCCGTAATCCGGTCGATATTATCAGAGGGCGCATTTATGAAAATAACGCGATGATCCGCTGCTTTGTTCCGGATATCTTTGACGGCGAAGACGTAGACGCTTTGGAAACAGCGCAGCTGGACGCTTTGGAAAAAAACAGGGAGCTGCTGCTGAAAAGGCAGGCGGACGGCAAAATCCGCTGGTGCCACGGGGATTTGACTTTGCGCAATTTGGCGATGTGGAACGGGCGCGTTATGCCGTTGAATCCGATCGAATTTTACGATGATCTGACGCAGATTGACACGCTGTATGATTTCGCTTTTCTGCTGGTCGATATGGAAAGTAAAGGGCAGCGCCGGCTGGCCAGTATTTTGTTTAATCATTATCTGGCGTTATCGGCGGATTGGGAAGGAATTCCCGTTCTGCCGCTGTTTTTGTCATGCCGGGCGGCGGTCAATGCGTATGTTTTCGCGCAGCGTTCCGCGGAAATAAAGGATAAGCATGAAGCCGCCCTGATGGCAAATAAGGCGTATGAACAGCTGGTTATTTCCAGACGTTTTCTGGATCAGCCCAAGCCGGTTCTGGTTGCCTGCGGCGGTCTGTCGGGCAGCGGAAAATCCCGGATTGCCCGCGAATCGGCGCCGTTTATCGGCAATCCTCCCGGCGCGGTTATTTTGCGAGACGACGTCTTGCGTAAAAATCTGCTGAACACGGGGTTGGAAGAGCATCTGGATCCGTCGAAATATACGCCGGAATTGGAAAATAAGGTCTTTGATCTGCTGTGTGACGAATGTCGCCGTCTTCTCGGCGCCGGCCAGTCTGTCGTCGCGGACGCTTTGTTTCATGAGGTAAGCCAGCGCCAAGCGATTGAAAAGCTTGCCCGTGAAATGAATGTTGATTTTCAGGGATTGTGGGTTGACGCGCCGTTGGAAATCAGAATAGAACGGGTCGCGTCGCGCAAGCGTAATCCGTCGGACGTTAAAACCGCCGAAGAATTAAGGCGGCAGCTGGACGTTGACGTCGGACCGGTGACGTGGGACAAAATCGATACCTCCGGCGACCGTATGGCAACGCTGACGCGCGTGCGGACGATTCTGGCCGGCAGAACTTAGCGGACGGGAGAAATAAATGAATGCTTTTAAAGATATTCTGGTTCAGCTTGATTCTGTACAGACGTCGGAATCCGTTTTGCAGACGGCGCTCTTGACAGCGAAAAAATTCAACGGACACTTGGACGTCTTTCATGTGCATTTGGAACCGTCGTGTATTTTGCCCGTTCCCGTCGTCAGCGCGGATATGGCCGGTTTCGTCGTTAATGACGTTGTTCGAGCCGAAGAAAAGGCTTTCGCCGCGAACGCGGACGAAATGCGCGTGATTTTTGAAAAATTTGTGGAAGAGCACGGCTTGCTGCCGAAGTCGGAACCGCAGACGGGATTAAAGGAAATTACGGCGCGGTTTCGTGAAATTTTCGGCTGCGAAGACGAGGTTATCGCTTGGTGTTCGCGTGTGGCGGATTTAACGGTGCTGGCTCGTCCGGAGCCGTCGTCTCCGGCTGCCAGAGACACGCTGGCGGTTTTAAATGCCGCGCTGATGGAAAGCGGATCAGCCATTTTAATCGCGCCGCGTGAAACGCCGGAAACAATCGGGAAACGCATAATAATTGCTTGGGACGCTACCGAAGAAGCGGCTAAAGCGGTGACTTTGTCCATGCCGTTTTTGGTTCGCGCCGAAGAAGTCGTTATCTTGGAAACTGATCTGCCTAACGAAACATGGGCGGATTCTCAAGCTTTGGCCAGACGTTTGGCTTGGCACGGCATTAAATCGGAAGTGGTTAAAATACCGGAAACGGATTCTGTTTCGGCCAAAGGGGCGGAAATTGTCCGTCAGGCCTGCGGACGGTTTGATCTGCTGGTCACGGGAGCCTTTACGCAAAGCACAATGCGCCGCTGGATTTTGGGCAGCATGACAAAATATCTGATTGATAACGCGGATATTGCGTTATTTATGACGCATTAATTTCCGATTCCTGTTTTTTGCCGCGTCTGAAAAACGGGTGATAAGCAATTCCGGCCGCCAGTGCCGCAATCAATGCCGCAGTCCAGAAAACGGGCAGCTGAGCCAAAGCCGTTTCGCCGGCAAATAAAGCCGACGCCGTCGTTCTGGCCGGATTTAGGGCGCCTTTTGTTACCGGATAGGACAAAAGGGTGGCGGCCGTTATAAATAAACCGCAGACGGCGGCTTGCCGGTCTGTGCGGCCGTTATTGCCCAAAAAGACACACAAAAACAGAAAACTCAGGATTGTTTCCAGACAAAAAGCGGCCGGCAGAGTATAGCGGTCAATAATATTGGCGTCGGGCGATCCCTGATAGACGTAACCCGTTTTACCGGAATAAACGTAATAAACCAGAAAAACGGCGGCGCAGGCGCCGGCGGTCTGCGATAAAACGTATCCGATTATTTTAAGCAGGGTAAACCAGATATTTTTGCCGTAAAATTGTTTAGACAAGGCGGCGGAGATCGTTACGGCCGGATTGAAATGATGACCTCTGAATGCCAGATTCATTGCGCTGTAAGCCAAACCAAACGCCATGGCAATGCCCAGATAACCGATAAAAGGCGCGGCAAAAACGACGGTGCCGCAGCCGATGAAGACAAATCCGAAAGTGCCGGCAAATTCTGAAAGATAATTTTTCACGGTTTCTCCTGTGACGAAAATTATTTATATGTATAATATTCTTCAGTAGAATATCTCGTCTTTTTACAAAGAAACGGTTAAAAAGTGATGTTGCGGAGATTGTTTTTTTTCATATTAATGACAATAGGGATCAACGGCTGCGCTTCTTTGCCCCGTCCCGAAGGATTCTCGTATCAGGAAATCAAAACCAAAGATTTTTCTCTGGCTTCTTGGGCGCGTATCAAAAAGAAGGGCGGGCCTTTGCGTATTTATATTGAGGGCGACGGATTTGCCTGGATTGATCCGTATACGCCGTCTTCGGATCCGACGCCGTCGCAAATGACGGCTTTAAATCTGGCGCAGAAAGATCCGTTCGCCAACGTTGTCTATCTGGGGCGGCCGTGCCAGTATGTTTCTTCGCGTGAATGCCGCCCGTATTATTGGACAAACGGCCGCTTTGATCCGAAAGTGATTGCCGCCGCCGCCGAGGCCGTGCGCAAACTGATGAATCAATATCAGGCGCCGTCGGCCGAGCTGGTCGGTTATTCGGGCGGCGGAGCCGTCGCTCTGCTGGTGGCGGTTCGAATGCCGGCCGTGTCAAAAGTCATGACTGTCGCGGGTGTGTTGGATCACAAAGCATGGACGTCTTTTCACAAAGATTCACCGTTAAAAGGGTCTTTGAATCCGGCGGATTATAAGAAAAAATTAGCCAAGATCAAACAGGTTCACTATTCGGGCGGGACGGATAAAACAGTCCCGGCGGCTTTGACGGAAAACTTTGTTTATTCTTTGGGAACGGACAGTCTGGCGGAAATTATTATTGTCCCGAATGCGTCGCATGACAAAGGGTGGGTAGATATTTGGCCCAGACTGGTTAACTAGACTGATATAAACGGCAGATAACGTAATTCGCCAGTGTTAATCCGAAAATGCCCGTAATTGTGGGCAGACTGCCCATAACGGCTCTGTCGCGTCCCAGTCCGGGAGTCTGTTCGTTTTCTTCGCTGTATTGCGGCGCGGGGATTCCTTCGCGCGTCTGGGAAGAATACACACAGGGAAAATCCAGAGCAATTCCTCTGCGGCGCAGGCGTTTGCGCAGCATATACGCCAGGCGGCAATGCGTAACCTTAGCCATTTTATCAACCGCGATAAACCGGGGATCGGTTCGTAAAGCCGCCCCCATTGAAGAGATAAAAGGAATTTTATTTTCATGCAGGTAAGCGATTAAATCCGTTTTGGGATTCAGAGAATCGATCGCGTCAATGACAAAATCGGGTTTTCCCGAAAACAACTCGGGAATTGAATCGGCGTTGATGAATTTTTGATGCAGCTCCGTCCGGCAGGCGGGGTTGATATCGCGGACGCGCAATGCGGCAATATCCGTTTTAGGTTGTCCGATCGTAGAGTGCAGAGCAAATAACTGCCGATTTAAATTGCTGAGGCTGACGGTATCGCTGTCAATCAGGCGCAGCCGTCCGATTCCCGCGCGCGCCAGCGCTTCAACGGCATAGCTGCCGACGGCGCCCAATCCGGCGACGATAACAAAAGCGTTTTGCAGCCTTTGCATGCCTTCGTCGCCGACAAGCAGGCGCAGGCGCGTAAATTGATCACTGACCATATTTTAACCCCGACAAAAAACGTTGCGCGTTTTGATCCAAAACCGCCGTGAATGAAAAAACGTCAATGTTTCTTATGGCGGCTATCCCTTGAATAATCAAGCCCAGATTTTCGGGAACGTTGCGTTTTTCGTCCGGATCAGCACAGAACCGCGCGGGCGGACGCATATCCGGCGCGTCCGTTTCAACCAGAATTCTGCCTGCGGGCAGGGCTGAAAGCAGGGTGTGTATTTTTGTTTTCCGATCGGACAATACCGATCCCGAAAACGAAAAATAAGCGTTGAAACGCAAAAAGAAATCCGCTTGCTGCTTTGTGCCAGAAAATCCGTGAAACAATAAAGCGGGCGGCAGTTTTTTTGCCTGCTTAATAATGCGGGCGGCGGGATCAAACGATTTGACGCAATGTATGACGCAGGGGCGGTTCAGGCGGGCGGCGGCGTTCAGCTGGTCTTGGAAAACGATTTCCTGATTTGGCCGGCCGTGCAGTCCGTCCAATCCGATTTCTCCGACGCCGGCATTCGGATAATGCCGCATCGTCGCTTCAAAAGCCTGCGGATCATATTCGTCCGAAAACCACGGGTGCGTTCCGATAAAGGGGATAATGCGGGGATTTTTTTGTGCCAGCCAGATAACGTATTGAGTATCCCGCGGACGTGTCGAAGCGCAGAAAAAAGACGTTACGCCTTTATTTTCCGCCTGTCTGATCAAACGATCGCGGTCGGCGTCAAAACGTTCGTCCTGCAAATGAATGTGCGCGTCGATCATAACGCTATCCTTTTAAACAGCTGTTCAAAATCAAAAGGTATTTTAAAATAGAGGCAAATGAAAAGAAAAGGACAAAATCATGCGGCGGATTGTTTTTATTCTTTCGGTTTTATTTGCTTTTCCGGCGGGGGCGCAGGACAGGCCGCCCGAATGTTGGGAGCCGTACGAATTTGTGCGAAGCTACGGGACATGGTCGTTAAAAGGGGATATTTGGTCGATGCCGTTTGTCTGTTCTTCGGGAATCGAAGCGTCCGTAAGTATTGCGCGGGAGAACGTTATGAATTTGGGATATGCCGAATATTACATTCAGGCGCCCGGCATTGAAAATGACAATACGTTCTTTTATACCGCTCCTTGCGACGCGATGGGAGAATTTTGCGAATATGTTTCTTTACCGCGGGAAAATGTTCCCAGCCTTTATTCTTTGGAAAACTGAGCCAGAAAACGCCATTCTTTGTCTTGCCCCGATGAGATCCCGATCCGCGGAGTCGCAATGAAAGGCAGGGACAGACCTGTGTCCGAAACAAAAAACTCGTCGGATCGCAGCAGATCAACGCCGTTATGTTCTTTCGTAATTCCCAGAAAACGGCAGAGTTTTCCGGGACCGTCCAGTTTTTTATCGGGAATGCCGTTCATTCGGACGGCTCTGATCAATACGGCGGCGGGAAAACCTTCTTCCTGAGTCACGAAATTCAAACAGTAATACATGCCGTAAATCAGATAAACGTAAGAAAAACCGGCCCGCCCGTACATAATCGCCGTCCGCTTCGTTTTTCCGCGCGCGGCATGGCAGGCGGGATCGTTTTCTCCGATATAAGCTTCTGTTTCGGTAATGACGGCGGTCTGTCCTTTAAAAAAATTTCCTTGCCCAGCAGCTCCTGCGCTACCGTAATCGTCGGGCGGTTAAAAAAAGAAAGAGGTAAACGCCGCATTGCTTTTCAATCCGAAAGTTCTTAATCTGAAAATTAAAGTCTATAAAGGATTGAAAAATGTTTCAATACATTGCTTTTTATAAACCGTATGGCTTTTTAAGCCAATTTACCGCCGAAGCGGGACATGAAGGGTTGGCCGGATTTCACCTGCCGCCGGGCGTTTATGCGGCCGGGCGGCTGGATCATGACAGCGAAGGATTGCTGCTGTTGACCGACGACGGCAAGATGATAAAAAAATTGCTGGATCCTGTTTTTGAACACCCGCGTTCTTATCTGGCGCAGCTTGACGGAGCCGTAACGCCGCAGGCTTTGGACGCTTTGCGCCGGGGAGTCGAGATCAAAGGATATAAAACAAAACCGTGTCTGGCGGAAAATGTGCCCGATATCCCGAAACTGCCCGAACGAAACCCGCCCGTGCGTTTTCGTAAAAATATTCCGACGTCGTGGATCCGTCTGACCCTGACCGAAGGCAAAAACAGGCAGGTGCGCCGTATGACCGCCGCCGTCGGATTCCCGACTTTGCGGCTGGTGCGCGTTTCAATCGGAAAGCTGACTTTGGACGGGTTGAAGCCGGGACAATGGAAAAATGTCCGCAAAAGTGATATCTTTTAACCTTCTGTTTTTTTATAAGGAACTTTTTTATGACAAATCAGCCGAAAAAAAATAAATTTTTCATCAGTCTGAATGCTAAAATTTTTCTGTTTTTGTTTTTAAGTATTGCCGGCGTCTGTTCTTTATTTTTATCAATATTCATGCTCAGCTACGTTGAACAGATGGATCAGGAGGCTGTTCTCGGCAGGGAAAAGGCAAAGTCTTTGTACGAACT
>JBJFAY010000011.1:0-7219 GCA_051888155.1 Alphaproteobacteria bacterium | reverse complement strand
TACTTTCTGACCCGCCCAAAAAGCAACCGAACCCGTCCGGCGGACTGTTCGGTTCGGTTTCTTCAAAGCGTTCCCCGTGGGATTAGCCTTTTGTTATTCCCGCCAGCGTTTTAAAAACGGCTACGAACATCTCAGGCGTTAATTTACCCGTGTTAACGTTATAACGCGACGAATGATACGTATCCAAAAGCTTTATCTGCCGCCCGTTCCAGTTCAGGGTATGCAAAGCGTTATGAGCGAATTTAAACGCTGATTTTTTTTGTCCCAGAACCGATAAAACGGCGTTGTGCGCCAAACCGCCCAGAACCAGAATGACTTTCAGATTCGGCATGGCGTTGATTTCGTCTGCCAGAAAACGTCCGCAAAAACGGACTTCTTCTCCGGTCGGTTTGTTTTCCGGCGGAACGCAGCGCACGGCGTTGGTCAGCCGGGCGTTAAGCAGACGGACGCCGTCGTCGGGGCGAGCCTGATAGACGCCGTCCGAAAAACCGAAATCGTGCAGACAGCCGTACAGCAGATCGCCGGCAAAGTCTCCCGTAAACGGTCGTCCCGTGCGGTTAGCGCCCTTTAACCCGGGAGCCAGGCCGACAATCAGCAGTTCGGCGTCTAAATCCCCCAGCGAAGGAACCGGGCCGTTGAAAAAATCGGGATACAGCCGTCTGTTTTTATCCAAAAATGCCGCCAGCCGCGGACATAAACGGCATGCTTTGTCAGGACAGACAAAATCACGGGACATAATCTGTTTTTTCGCCAAGATTTGAGTCTACTTCACTGAACAAAATGGACTGAGCCTTTGAAAAATCCGGTTCGCCTTTGGCAGGCTGCGGTCCGCGGGAAATATTCTGCACCAGATCGGACAGATCCGTGAAATGGTCTGCCTGGCGGCGCAGTTCGTCCGCGACCATCGGCGGCTGAGACTGAACCGTTGACACAACGGTGACGCGCACGCCTTTGCGCTGAACGGCTTCGACCAAGCTGCGGAAATCGCCGTCGCCCGAAAATAAAATGGCATGGTCAATGCTTTCCGCCATTTCCATTAAATCAACGGCCAGTTCGATATCCATGTTTCCTTTGATTTTCCGCCGGCCCATCGCGTCCGTAAATTCTTTTGTCGGCTTTGTTACCATGGTGTAACCGTTATAATCCAGCCAGTCAACCAAAGGACGGATCGGCGAATATTCCTGATCTTCGACCAAAGCCGTATAGTAAAAAGCGCGAATCAAGCGGCCTTTTGTTGAAAAGAAATCCAACAGCTTTTTATAGTCAATGTCGAATCCCAAAGCTCTGGCGGCGGCGTATAAGTTAGAACCGTCAATAAACAAAGCGATCTTTTCACCTGCATAGCAACGCATTAAGGTAATCCTTTCAAAAATATATATTTTTTTAAACCACTCCTTAAAGATAAATCTAAATTTCCGTTCTGCCAAGCTGATTTTATTTCCATGTTTCCGATATTGAAAAATAACCTCTTTTTATCAAAGAATAGACTTGCATTTTTTTGTGAATTAACGATATAACAGTAAGCCTTAAGGTTTTTGTGTACACTCTTGAAATTTGGAAGTTAAAAAATGGCTCGCGTTACTGTAGAAGACTGTGTTTTAAAAGTTCCCAACCGTTTCGAACTGGTTCTGCTGGCTGCCCAGCGCGCAAAAAATATCAGCGCCGGCGCTCCGCTGACCGTTGAACAGGACCGCGATAAAAATCCCGTTATCGCGTTACGTGAAATCGCAGAAGAAACGGTAAATCTGTCGGATCTGGAAAACACGCTGGTGACCGGTATGCAGAAATTCGTCAAAGAGGAAGAAATTCCTGCCGATGAAGAAGAAAATATGAAAGCCGCCGACGCCGAACTGGCCGCTCTGGATACGGAATTTTCTTATATCAACGATACGGAAACCGCCGTTGAACAGGCCGGTTCCTTTGAAGTGACCGAAGAATAATTTCCGACTCTTTTGTTTAAAAAGGGCAGGTCGTTATGCTGAGGCAATTCGAACTGGTGGAACGTGTCCGGTCCTATGACCCCGACGTTGACGAAGAAGGGTTGGACAGGGCATATGTGTTTGCCGTGAAAATGCACGGTTCGCAAAAACGCGCGTCCGGCGATCCGTATTTTTCCCACCCCGTTGAAGTCGCCGGTATTCTGACCGAATATAAATTGGATTATGCTTCGATCGTAACGGCTTTGCTGCACGATACGATCGAAGATACCGCCGCATCGTACGACGATATCAAGCAAATGTTCGGCGAAGAAGTCGCCAAACTGGTTGAAGGCGTTACAAAGCTCAGCCGTATTCAGCTGCAGTCCGATCAGACAAAACAGGCCGAAAATTTCCGCAAGCTGCTGCTGGCTATGTCGGAAGATATTCGCGTCCTGTTGGTCAAGCTGGCGGACCGCGTGCATAATATGCGCACGCTGAAATATCATAAAAAACCGGAAAAAAGGCAGCGCATCGCCCGCGAAACAATGGAAATCTATGCTCCTTTGGCCGAACGCATCGGCATGCAGGAGATGAAAAACGAACTGGAAGAGTTGTCGTTTAAGGAACTGTATCCGGAAGCATACGAATCGATTAATGTCCGTTTGTCTTTCTTGCGCGAACAGGGCGGGGATCTGGTCGCCCGCATTATCGAAGCGCTGAAAAACGATCTGAAAGATTCCGGTATTCAATGCGAAGTGACGGGACGTGAAAAATCGCCTTATTCCATCTGGCGCAAAATGCAACGGCAGAACGCGACGTTTGAACAGCTGTCGGATATTATGGCTTTCCGCATTATCGTGCCGACGGTAGCGGATTGTTACCATGTTCTGGGAATTATTCACACCAAATATCCCATGGTGCCGGGACGTTACAAAGATTATATTTCAACGCCGAAGCCCAACGGTTATAAATCTCTGCATACCGGCGTTATCGGTCCTGAAAAGCACAGAATTGAAATTCAGATTCGCACACAGGAAATGCATGATATCGCCGAAATCGGTCTGGCCGCGCACTGGCGTTATAAACAGGGCGATTACAAAACCGACGGGCGGCAGTTCGCTTGGCTGCGGGAATTGTTGGATATTATGGAACAGTCCGACAATCCCGAAGAATTCCTGGAACATACCAAAATGGAAATGTACCAGGATCAGGTGTTTTGTTTTTCTCCGAAAGGCGATTTGATTACTCTGCCGAAAAACGCGACGGCGATTGATTTTGCTTATGCGGTTCATTCCGGCGTCGGCAATAAATGTGTCGGAGTTAAAATCAACGGTAAAATCCGTCCTTTGCGTACGGTTTTGACAAACGGCGATCAGGTCGAAATTTTAACGTCAAAAACTCAGACTCCGTCGCCCGAATGGGAACGTTTCGCCGTAACGGGGAAAGCGCGCGCGGCAATCAGGCGGTTCGTGCGCGCGCAAAAACGCGAACAATACCTGGAAGTCGGCCGTCAGATGTTGCAGCGTTCATATAAAACCGAAGGGTACGAATATTCCGACAAAAGTCTGGAAAACGTTCTGACAAATTTTAAACAGGCAACGGTGGAAGATCTGATTGCTTCGGTCGGCGAGGGCGTCATTCAGGCTTCCGACGTCGTGGAATCCGTTTTCCCGGGACATAAGTCCAGATTTGTCCGGGTTGTTGACGCGATTAAGCGCGGGGCGAAGAAAATCGGCGACAAAACCGACAGCAAGAAACAAAGCCCGATTAAAGGTTTGATCCCCGGAATGGCCATCAATTTCGCAAAATGCTGCCACCCGTTGCCGGGCGACAGGATTGTGGGGATTGTCACAACGGGAAAAGGGGTGACGATTCATACGATCGACTGCGTAACGTTGGAAAAGTTTGCGGGTGAGCCGGAACGCTGGCTGGACGTTTCCTGGAATGAAGACGTGACTTCCGGTGAAAGCCATATTTCCAGACTGCGCATTGTTTTGGTCAACCAGCCGGGCAGTCTGGGGACTTTGTCGAATGTGATCGCAAAAAATCATGGCAATATTGCCAATCTGAATATTTTGGAAAGAACGCCCAGCTTTTTTGATTTAACTGTTGACGTTGAAGTACATGACGTCCGTCATCTCAGCGACATTATGGCAGCTTTACGGGCCAGTCCCGGTATCAGCTCTGTCCGCCGCGCGCAGGATTAATATGATTATCGGGACGGGAACGGATTTAGTGGATATCAGGCGTATTGAACGGTCGATAGATCGGTTCGGCAGTCTTTTCTGCAACAGAATTTATACGCCGGCGGAACAGGCTGTCTGCAATTCCCGTCAGGGCAAAAAGAAAATATCGGCTTATGCCATGCGTTTTGCCGCAAAAGAAGCCTGCTCCAAAGCTTTGGGCACCGGGTTAAGGCAGGGAGTTTTCTGGCGCGATATGGAAAATGCAAATCTGCCGACGGGGCAGCCGGTGATGCATTTGACGGGCGGCGCTTTAAAAAGGCTGCATTCTTTGCTGCCCGAGGGATTTATACCACAAATAGATGTTTCTTTGACAGATGAATATCCGTATGCTATGGCAATAGTCATTATCAGTGCGGAACGTGAAAAAGGATAATGTGATGGAAGAAAAAAATACACAGAGCGGATTTTGGGAAACAACAAAAACGGTTATTTATGCCGTTCTGATCGCTTTGTTTGTCCGCACCGTTTTTGCCGAACCGTTCAGTATTCCTTCGGGATCCATGATTCCGACCCTGCTGGTCGGAGATTATCTGTTTGTTTCGAAAATGTCCTATGGCTACAGCAAGCATTCCATGCCGCTGAGCATTCCTTTGATTAAAGGGCGTATTTTTTATGAAGAACCCAAGCGCGGCGACGTGATTGTTTTTAAAATGCCTTCGGATAACAGGACGGACTATATTAAACGCCTGATCGGTCTGCCCGGGGATAAAATCCAAGTCAAAGAAGGACGTTTGTTTATTAATGGAAACATGGTGGAACGACGCGACGAAAGCGAATATGTTATGCGGGATCCGTCCGGAAAAGCTCTGCGTTTTAAAAAATTTACGGAAGTTTTGCCCGAAGGAACCTCTCATTTGATTATTGAAGCGTCAGACGATGCGTCTTTTGATAATACGGAAGAATTTACAGTTCCCGAAGACCACTTTTTTATGATGGGCGATAATCGTGATAATTCTCTGGACAGCCGGTCAATCAAAGTCGGATTTGTGCCTAAAGTCAATCTGGTCGGAAAAGCAAAATTCTTATTTTTCTCAAACGACGGTTCGGCCGCCTGGTGGCAGATATGGAAATGGCCGATGGCCGTGCGCTGGTCGCGTTTGTTTAACGGTATACGATAATGACGGATTGTACGGATCTGTATCCTTGTCTGGGGTATTCGTTTAACGACGAAAGACTGTTAAAGCAGGCTTTGACTTTAGGGTTCGGAGATCATTTTTCCGGTTATGAACGTTTGGAATTTCTGGGCGACCGCGTTTTAGGGGTCGTCGTTGCCGAAATGTTGTATCAGCATTTTCCGCACGAACCGGAAGGTGATCTGGCTAAACGTTTTTCCGATTTGACGCGAGCGGAAACTTTGGCCGCGATTTCCCGGGAGCTGAACTTTTCCCGGTATTTGATTTCCGCGGCGCCGTCAAATAAACCGGATCTGACCAAAGCCGTTTTGTCCGATATCTGCGAAGCCGTTATCGCGGCGTTGTTTTTAGACGGCGGTTTTGAAGCCGCGCGGCAGTTCGTTGTTCGTTACTGGACGGATCCGATGCATAAGTTTACCGCGCCTCCGGTTGATTCCAAAACGAAATTGCAGGAATGGGCTCAAGCCAGAGGGCTTCCTTTGCCCGAATACACTCAGCTGAGCAGAACGGGACCGGATCATAATCCTGTTTTTACAATGCAGGTTTTTGTCCAAGGACAGCCTTTGGTCAGTGCCGGCGGAAAATCAAAAAGAGAGGCTTCTCAGGCCGCTGCCGCCGAATTGCTGAAAAGGCTGGAAAATCATGGATAAAAATCAGGAAAAATGCGGTTTTGTCACTTTACTCGGCGCGCCGAATGCCGGCAAGTCCACTTTAGTGAACTATATGGTCGGGGCAAAGGTTTCCATTGTTTCGCCGAAAGTTCAAACGACACGGTCCCGTGTGCGCGGTGTTTTTGTCAAAGGCAGTTGTGAAATCGTTTTAATTGATACGCCGGGGATTTTCAAACCGAAACGCCGGCTGGATCGGGCAATGGTTGCCGCCGCCTGGCAGGAAGCGGAATATTCCGACGTGCGGCTGGTGTTGGTTGACGCCAAACGCGGCATAGATGACGATACGCGCTCGATTGTTGATTCTTTGCTTAAAAACAAACTGAAAGCCGTTTTGGTTTTAAATAAATCGGATCTGGTTAAACCGGCGCGGCTGGTGGAATTGTCGGCTCGTTTGAATGAAAGCGGCCTTTTTAAAGAAACTTTTATGCTTTCAGCCGCGACGGGAGAAGGAGTTGACGTACTGGAAAATTATTTGATTTCCCAGATGCCGGAAAGTCCTTTTATGTTTCCCGCGGATCAGGTTTCGGATTTGCCGGACAAGCTGCTGGCCGCGGAAATTACGCGCGAAAAACTGTATATGAACTTAAATCAGGAGCTGCCTTATATCAGCACGGTTCAGACGGATTCTTTTAAAGAAGATGAAAAAGGCCTGCGGATTGATCAGACGATTTATGTCGAAAAAAACAATCAAAAGCAAATCGTTATCGGTAAAAACGGTGCGATGATTAAAAAAATCGGCATGCAGTCCAGGCAGGAATTGGAAAAATTGTTCGAATGCCGCGTTCATTTGTTTTTGTTTGTAAAAGTCCGGGAAAAATGGGCTGAAAATCCGGAACATTACCGTCCCTGGGGATTGGATTTTAATGCCTGAATGGTCGGACAACGCGATTGTTATCGGGGTCAAAAGGTTTGCCGAACGTGACGCCGTCGTTTCTTTTTTTACACAAAATCACGGAAAATACAGCGGGTTATGCAAAGGGGCTTTTTCAAAGCGCCTGTCAGGAACGGTACAAACCGGAAATTTGGTTCAGCTGAACTGGAAAGCGCGGCTGGAAGAACATTTGGGAACGGCAAAAGTCGAATTATTAAATGCTTATTGCGTTCCGGTTTTGTCTGATCCGGGACGATTAACGGCTTTATCATGTTTGTGCGCGATGTGTTCTCTGTTACCCGAACGCGAAAGTACGGAAGAATTCTTTAAAAAAACGCTTGAACAAATTGCTTTGCTGAGCTTTGACGGCTGGGCGGAA
>JBJFAY010000010.1:0-1690 GCA_051888155.1 Alphaproteobacteria bacterium | reverse complement strand
CAGCTTCGGTTATTACGCCTTTACACCGTATTTTGTTATAGAACGACAAAAACCCTTTGTTGTCACCGATACCCGAACGGCTGTCAGCGCGTTTTATAATAACGAAATAGCGTTTTCCCTGCTTTACGCAGGCGTCAGAGCGCCGATCTATACCTGGCTGCTGGCGCTGCTCGGACTTTATGTTTACACGTCCGGACGGCGGAAAAAGTTGCTGTATCTGACAGCGTCGGCGGCGTCCGTTTTAGTATGTATCGCTTCTCCGTTAAACGGACTGCCGCGCCTGTACCTGCCGGTTATTACCGCCATGCCCGTTGTTTTTGCTTTTTGCGCCGTACCGCAGACAAACATAAAAAAACGGACGGAGGAATATTAATGAAAAAACATATTTTTTTCAGCCTGATCTGTATGCTTTTTTTTATGCTGCTGACTGTTCCCTTTTACCTGAAACCGACAGTCCGCGTCAGCTTTCATGCCTTATCCGACACGGGCGCTCAAGTTTACCTGAATTATACGCAAAAAGAAAATGAAGACATTCAAAAGCATTTTTTGGAAAAAAACTTTTGCCCGCAAACGTCGGATTTTGTTTTCTTTGATATTCCCGTTCAAAAACTGCATCAGATGATTTTAACGTTTTCGGTTCAGCCGCAGCAGCAGATAAAGATTGACCAAATCAGGGTCGAAGGAAAAACAACCCGGATTTTACCATTGGAAGAAAACGATTTGATTACATCGGATATTTCCGAACTGTCTTTGACAACGCCGTTGGACATTGAAGGGAAAACAAAGTTTTCTTTCTTTACCGCTTTGGTTTTGGCAATATTTTCTTTTTCTTTGTTTTATGCCGTATGCCGTTTTAAAATAGCACGCGCGGCAGCGGCGGCCATTGCGGGATATTTTTGCTTTTCTTTTTATTTTGACACCGATCTGGGCAAAGAAAACACCTTTTTTACATTGCTGCTGATCGCGGCATTGTACATTTTCTACCGTAAAGCCGAAGAAAACCGATTAAGTAAGAAAGAAAAAATCATTCTTTTCGGTTTCAGCCTGATTTTCAGTTTATTGTCTCTTTTTGCCTACAGCTTGTGTTTTTCTTTTACTTTTTCGATCATCGAAAATAACATACTGCTTTCCGTGATTTCCACGGCCGGACAAACAGCGTTGATATATACGCTTTGCTCTTATTTATTCAGATTTTTTGATTATTTGGGAACCCGACAGAACGATTTTTCCGGCCATTGGTGCGAGTTTTATCAAAAACATACTTTCTTTGCTTCCTTTTGCTTTATTCTAGGCATTTATCTGACATTAGCTTTGATTTACTATCCCGGCCGCATCTCGCCGGATATGACTCTGCAACTGGAAGAAACTTTAGATATATCCAAAAAATCCCAACACCACCCGTTTTTATCAACCTTTTTAATGGGGATCTGCTTTAAAACCGGCCTGTTTTTAAAAGACGATCAGCTGGGCGCTTTTCTTTATATTTTATTGCAAAGCCTTGTTTGCGCCGCTGTTTTTGCCGCCTGCCAGAAACAAATAAAACGCTGGGGACTGCCCGTACTTTTTCAAACGGGAACTTTGATTTTTTTTGCCGCGGTTCCTTTCGGCATATTTATTATCTGGGGATTAAAAGACGTTCTTTACAGTGCTTTTTTCACACTGTTTTTATTGCAGACAATATCCTTTGTCA
>JBJFAY010000009.1:0-7395 GCA_051888155.1 Alphaproteobacteria bacterium | reverse complement strand
AGTTGGAAACAACAACAACCATATCATCGGATTCTTTGGCCTTACGAATAAACGAAAAGATACTTTCGTCCGCATTATCGGCGTCAATCCATTCAAATCCGGCCGGATCGTAATCCTGTTCATACAAAGCAGGCGTTTCCCGATAAATACGGTTTAAATCACGAACCGCATTCTGAACGCCCCGATGCATCGGATCGTTCAACAAATGCCAGCTTAAAGAACCGTTGAAATCCCATTCGCGGTCTTGCGCGAATTCACCGCCCATAAACAGCAGCTTTTTGCCCGGGAAACCGTACATGAAACCGTAATAAGCGCGTAAGTTCGCAAATTTCTGCCAGCGGTCGCCGGACATTTTATTCAACAAAGAACACTTGCCGTGAACGACTTCGTCATGACTCAGCGGCAAGACAAAGTTTTCATTGTAGGCATACAGCATACCGAACGTCATCTTATTATGATGATAACGCCTGTAAATCGGGTCTTTTGCCATATAGTCCAACGTGTCATGCATCCAGCCCATGTTCCATTTGTAACCGAAGCCCAGACCGCCCATGTACGTCGGACGCGACACCATCGGCCAAGCCGTTGATTCTTCTGCAAAAGTCGCCGTCCCCGGGCAATTTTCATACATCAGTTCATTTGTACGCTTCAGAAAAGCGACGGCTTCCAAATCTTCATGGCCGCCGAATTCGTTCGGAATCCATTCTCCGGCTTTACGGCTGTAGTCCAAATACAACATCGAAGCGACCGCATCAACGCGCAGTCCGTCAATCTGGTACTTTTTATTCCAGAACATCGCGTTTGAAGTCAGGAAATTATTCACTTCCCGACGGCCGTAGTTGTAAATCTTGGTCCCCCAGTCTTTATGTTCGCCGCGGCGCGGGTCGGCATGTTCATACAAAGCCGTCCCGTCAAAATTCGCCAAGCCGAAAGAATCTTTGGGGAAATGCCCCGGCACCCAGTCCATAATCACGGCAATGCCGGCTTTGTGGAAAGCGTCAATCAACGCCCGGAAATCATCAGGTTTGCCGAAACGGCTGGTCGGCGCATACAGCCCCGTTGCCTGATACCCCCACGATCCGTCAAACGGGTGTTCGTTGACCGGCAGCAATTCGACATGCGTATAGCCCATGTCTTTGACATAATTTACCAGATCCTGCGCCATTTCCTGATATGTCAAATAGCTGTTGTCGTCGAAATGACGTTTCCAGGATCCCAAATGCACTTCGTAAATCGAAACCGGCGCATCTAAGGCATTGATATTTTCGCGTTTCTTTTCCCAGCCTTTCGCCTGCCATTCATATTTTTCCAGATCATATACGACGGAAGCTGTCGACGGACGTTTTTCGGCGTAAAAAGCAACCGGATCCGCCTTTAAAGGCAGAATATTTCCGTCCGGTCCGATCAATTCGTACTTGTATAAAACGCCGGCTGAAATATGCGGAACGAAAATTTCCCATACGCCGGTCGAACCGCGCGGACGCATCATATGACGCCGGCCGTCCCATTCGTTAAACGTGCCGACGACGGAAACACGTCTGGCATTCGGCGCCCAGACGGCAAAAGACACGCCGTCCACGCCGTCATGTTTCATCGGGTGAGCGCCCAGACGGTCATATTCGTCCAAATGCGACCCTTCGGACAGAAAATAAAGATCCATATCGCCCAAAACAGGCGGAAAACGGTACGGATCTTCGGTATCGTAAGAAGAACCGACCCACAAATCTATACGCAGACGGTATTTAAAATAATCCCAGTCCGCGGGAAATTCGAACTGAAACAGCCCCGAACTGTGCACACGTTCCATTTGCGCCATGATTTTGCCCGTTTCATATTCCAAAACGTATACATTCTGCGCTTGAGGTTGAAAGGTACGCAGTACCAGATCGCCGTCGTTTCCTTCGCGGTGCAGGCCCAAAACAGAGAACGGATCCCCGTAGCCGGAGGTTACCAGAGCTTCTACGATACTTTCGTCTAAATAATTTTTCATATTTTATTCTCCATTCAGGTCAATCAAACGGGACAAGCCGTTCATCGGAATTGCCAGCCAGTCGGGACGATTGGCGACTTCATAAATGACTTCGTACAACGCCTTTTCCAAAACGAACAGATCCAGCAGTTTCAAGGTCACTTCCTTGTCTGCCGGCAAAGAATCGCAACCGGTCATGTGATCGAAATAACCGTCCAGAAAAGCCTGTGTCGCCTGACGCTGCCATTCGGCCGCCAGTTTTAAAGCTTTTTCCCGATTTTCGGGCAGCACGTACATCAGAACCGCGCCAAACGCGGCATAGTCAAGAGAGCGCACCATACCGGCAACGTCTTTTAACACGGACTGTTTTACCTGCCGTTCCGTAATCGGGCGCAAAGGCTCGCCTTCAAAATCAAGAATATAAAAATCACCGGCGTCGTCAATAACGACCTGCCCCAGATGATAATCGCCGTGAAAGCGCGTCTTGTTCCCGTCGGCGACAACGGGCAGTAACTCGTTAATTCGTTCAACGATCCGTTCACGGCTGTCAATCAGATTTTCAACACGTTTTTTAACGTCGCCGGTCAGATTTTCAACATTGGCTTTGGCAACGGCCAGCGTTTTATCCGCCTGAGCGATCGTTTGATCCCGCCAGGCCGCCAGATCGTCCGCCGTTACGGGCGCCGGTTTAAATACATCGTCCGTTCCTTTGGCAAAAGCTTTATGCATTTCGGCCGTTCTCTGCCCCAGCAGGCGCGCCTCGCTTAAATAAGAAGCATGATCCGGCGTTTTTCCTTCCGCCAGAGCTTCCGCGAAATAAGATTTTAAGTAATCCATCGTATACGACCAGCCGTCGCCGACGTTCGGTACAAAAGACTGCAAAATCCCCAAAGCCATCGTGCGGCCGTCCGCAAATTTTAATTCCAGCATACCCAAATAAGCCGGCGTGTTTTTAAACTTGGCTTCTTCAGTCAGAAAGCTTGTCGTCGCCACCTCCGGGTGAGAGCCGAAAGCCGTGCGCCGATACATTTTCAGCATGATTTTTTTGCCGATAATCAGCGACGTGTTGCTTTGTTCGACGCCCAGCATTTTCTGCGGCAGACCGTCGACTTCACGGATTAAAGCCTTTCCCGCCGTCGTCGACATACCCGACAACACCATTGAATCGCCGACGTCAACGGACATATCTTCCGCCAAAAAAGGCAGCAGGCATGCGGAAAAATCATCATCGCCGGCCGCATCGTATATAACGCCTTTTTTATCTTCCGCCGTTACGACTCCCGTTACGACGGCGCTTTCGGAAACGGCGTCTGCTTTTTCGTCAAACGCCAAACGCAGAGGAATTAAAAACGTAGGTTTTTCTCCGCCCTTCAAGGCGACTAGAACAACCGCCAGAAAAACGTTTTTTAAAGGGATTAATGCCTGAAAAGAAACGGCGGCAATCGTGTCGTCCTTTGCGCTGTACCAGCGTTTGGAAGGCAGGAAAGTCTCCAATTTCCGGCAAAAAGAATCCTGAAAAACCAAGTCCTTAAAAATTTCATTCAGATTTTCCTTATCAATCAATAAGAAATCCTGATCTTTTAAACTGGAAAGCATGAAAACAACCCGATCTGTTAATTGTTAAAAAGAGTATGACCCAACTAAACCAAAAGTGACAACTGTTTTTTTCAGTCGTCACTTTTAAAAAGTTTTACCTTACCACCACGATTTGTCAATCGGCGTAATACGATAAATTTCCGCTTGATTTCCGGCAGGATATAAATTGACCCAGAATTCGCTGCCGCGCGTTTCAAACTGGCGGCCGCTTAATAATTCCTCAACCCAGAATCTGCCGCCCGGCGCAATCCCCATTTCATCGGTCGGGAACCACACTCTGCCGGCCTGGCCGTGGTAAGGATCCAAACTGACCGCGACAAAAATCATGTTGCTGCGGTCGTCGGTCATTTTACCGTAAAACATGATATTGTCATTTTCCGAACCGTAAAAACGCAGATTTTCATACAGCTGCAACGCATAGTTTTCGCCGCGGATCCAGTTGATCTGAGCTATCAGATCTTTAATGTTTCCTTCGGCGTTCCAATCGCGCGTCCTGATTTCGTATTTTTCGGAATTATTAAATTCTTCCTTGCCGTAAATCCCGTCGTTTTCGCACAGTTCGTATCCGTTCAGCATACCGTAGGACGGTGACAGCGTCGCCGCCAGAATAAACCGGATAATAAAAGCCGAACGCGGCGCGTCATGCAGATAAAACGGCATGATGTCCGGCGTTGTCGGAAACAGGTTCGGACGGAAATATTCTTTCATTTCCGATTGCGTCAGCTCATTAAAGTATTCTTCCAGATCATGACGGTTTTCGCGCCAGGTAAAATACGTATATGACTGGGAAAAACCGATTTTGGCCAGCATCTGCATCATCGGCGGGCGTGTAAACGCTTCCGCCAGAAAGATCGTGTCGGGATATATATTCTGCACTTCGCGGATCACCCATTCCCAAAACGGAACGGATTTCGTATGCGGATTGTCAATGCGGAATATCCTGATTCCTTCGGCAGCCCAGAACAAAAACGTGTCGCGCAGTTCAATCCACAAAGAATCGCCTTGCGGACCGTAAAAATCAACATTGACGATATCCTGATATTTTTTCGGCGGGTTTTCCGCGTACTTGATCGTACCGTCGGGACGGAAAGTAAACCATTCGGGGTGTTCTTTGATCCACGGATGATCAGGAGAACATTGAATGGCAAAGTCCAGAGCGACTTCCATGTCCAGTTCCCGCGCGCGGCGGACGAAAGAACGGAAATCGTCCATTGTTCCCAGCTGCGGGTGAATAGCTTTATGCCCGCCTTCTTCGGAACCGATAGCGTACGGCGACCCGACGTCCCACGGTTCGCAGACCAGAGAATTATTTTTGCCTTTGCGGTGCGTATGCCCGATCGGGTGAATCGGCAGAAGGTACACGACGTCAAATCCCATTTCTTTGATTTCGGGCAGACGGGCTTCCCCGTCTTTGAACGTGCCGTGAACGCCCGGTTCCGTTCCCTGAGAACGCACATCCATTTCATACCACGCCCCGAACCGCGCCCGCGGACGATCGACAAAGACTTCCAGCTCGCGGTCGTAACGTGTCGCTTTTTCGCGATCGGGCCAGCGGTCCATTGCTTCCAAAACTTCTTCGCTCATCAGCATATTGGCGCATTCGTATTCATCGTTACAGGCGTCAAAACGAGCCAAAACGTCAGTTAAAAAAGCAATATCATATTCGCGCGCTTCAAAGTCGCGGACTTCCGTTGTTTTTTTCAGACGTTCCAGAGTCTTGCGGATAATATCGGCTCCTTCAACCAGTTCCAAAGCAACGCCCTGCCCGGCTTCGCGCTTTTTCATCGTTCCGTCGCGCCAGGTGCCGAATTCGTCAACCCATGCTTCAATCGTATAAATATAGCGCGTATTATCGCCGAACCACAAATCCCCGCCCCACAAAGCCAGGCCGTGATTGACTTCCCACATCGGCGCTTCCCACCATTCGTCTGAATCC
Organism: Alphaproteobacteria bacterium; assembly: GCA_051888155.1. Taxonomy (GTDB): domain Bacteria; phylum Pseudomonadota; class Alphaproteobacteria; order CAAGCB01; family CAG-977; genus UBA11549. Next base: position 1,894 of record JBJFAY010000009.1, on the reverse strand, counting down.
GCGCGCCGGCACAGGATAACGGCTTTTAACAGATCATGGCCGTCCTTGAAAATATTGGCCCAGACTTCCATCGTATCGCCGACTTCGCGTTTAACGGCGAACCTGCCGGCGCTGATCTGCGGGCTGACATGTTCGATCGTAATCGGAGAACTGGCCGCAAAATCCATTAAATGATGTTTTTTTTCTTTAATTACCCAGCCGCGCTTGCTGACGTCGGACACGTCGGAACCGCTAATCACAGGCGTTTTCTTCGGCTTAATCTTTCTTTCTCGTCCCATAGAACCGTTCTCCCATCAAAATTTTTAGTCAGTATATACAAACCCGCCGCTTTTTTCTACATTTTTAAATACTTGGCGCGCAATCATTTTTAATTGATTTTACAATCCGCTGTGATAATATTTTCCTGTTTTTTTTATCGTCAGATCAATATCATGCAATCCGTCATCAATAAAATTTTAGCTCCGTACACGACGTTAGGCAGCATTTTTCCGCCCGACGTTGATCTGCTGTCCATTAAACGCGAAATCCGCGCCGCCGTCCGGCATGCGTTAAGCGGCGTCACTCCGGCAGCCCGCCCGTACCTGATCAACATATGCGGTTTGCCCGCGTCCGGGAAAACATATATCTGCCGCGCTTTTAAAGCCGCGAACGCGGGTATGTTATATGTTTCTTTCGACGCGATTATGGAAGACCTGCCGACCTATCTGTCCGAACATCTGCAAGACAGAAAAAAATCATTTGAACGCTGGGAACTGCCGGCGCGGTTCGTGGGGTATCAGTTGTTAAAGCAGGCCGTCAAACACAGGCTGCCGATTTTATTTGAACATTCAAACGCCACGGCGCACCACATCGAATTGTATGAAAAAATCAAGCAGGCGGGCTATACGGTCGATATCCGCTATATTAACGCCGATCCGGAACTGGTTTTGCCGCGTTTGGAAAAACGCGAACGTTATTTTCCTCCGGAAAGGACGCGGGAACGCGCGAATATTTTGCGCGAACTGATGCCTGTTTTTGAACGGACGGCGACAGTCTTCAGTGTTTTGCCGCCATGGAAAGAATCCTAGATTTTTATAGCTGAATTACATTTCTTCCGCTGTTTAAAAAACGTTGAGTTTTGGAAAAAAATCAGCTAAAAGTAAAGAATAGCATGAGAAAATAATCAGGCTGGGAAAAATAATTGTTTTTTATGTTTTGGGAGAATGTAAATGGCTAAAGAAGATCAAGTCCGCGAAGCGGCATATTTTGTCTGGCTGAACAACGGCTGTCCGGAAGGCGTTGAAATCGACTGCTGGCTGGAAGCGGAAGCGCAGGAAAGCTGCTGTGAAAAAGACGAAGCTGCAACTTCTTTTTGCAGTGAAGAAGGCTGTGTCTGCGTAAAATGCGGACATAATCCGTGCACATGCGATCCGTGCGAATGTGAAGCCAAAGAAACGAAAAAAGCGCCGGCAAAGAAAGCCGCCGCCAAAAAGACAACAGCCAAAGCTGAAAAAGCCGAAAAGAAACCGGCCGCCAAAAAAGCGCCGGCAAAAAAAGCCGCCGCTAAAAAATAAGCTTTTACCTTTTTGAAAAAACGGCTTGGAGTTTTCTTGGCCGTTTTTTTTATTCTGTCAAATAAGGATTTTTCATGTTTAAATTTTTTTTCTTTTTTCTTTTTTTCTATTTTCCCGCATATGCGGCGGATACGCTGACGGTTTTGCCCGAACCGACAGATCCGGCCGCACCTTATGCGGCTTTTAAAAAAACGCATAACGGATCCGTTCTCTTTGCCGATTATTTAAACAGCCTGATTTTAAAACAAAAAAACGCTAATATTCTGATCGCCCGCGGTTTTCCCATGCCTTTTAAAACGGCTGCGGTCAACGCCGCCAGTCAGGAACTGCTGACCGCTTTT
>JBJFAY010000008.1:0-1713 GCA_051888155.1 Alphaproteobacteria bacterium | reverse complement strand
TCCCGTAATCTGCCGCAATACTTTGTTTCGGATATTACGGACGACGACGTATTATGCACAATCGGGCAAGAAGATAGAAAACTTCTTCTCTTTGACAGTTTTACTTGTTGGGACGAAGGCTGTCTTATAGGAAAAGTAAGCCCGGAAGTGATAGCGCAAATGCCGAAAGCAAATTAAAACACGCAATCTTATTCCGAATAGCACAAAAATGAAAAAGCCGCACGACGGTAAAAGGCGAAGATCGCCAAGCGGTTCAGCGGCGGCTTCGCCTTCCGTCCGTGCTTTCATTTGCTTATCGAACGATTGCGTTAAATTTGTCGGCTTTTCGGATAATCGAAAGTTTGGTCGGTCGGTTAAGTCGGAACGTGTGCTTGTCCGCGGCGGAGCGAAGCGACGCCGCTCTCGTAGAAGGACAAGCACACGTTCAGGTGCCAAAAGGCAAATTAAAGTATAATTTTAGTAAAAAGGAGTTGGTATATGACATACGAAAACTGGCTTAATGAATGGCTGACACATTACATAAAGCCCTCAAGCAAACAACGAACTTTCGAGCAATACTCGAAAGTGGCTCAGATACATATTCTGCCATATTTAGGCGATATTGAACTAACAGACTTAACACCGTTTGTATTACAAAAGTTCATTACCGACCTTACGACTAACGGCAATAAACGTACAGGCAAAGGTTTATCTCCTAATTTCGTAAAAACGATTTTGTCCGTAATTCAAAATTCGCTTAAAACGGCGCACCTAATAGGATACCTACCCGAATACTCGGCAAATAAGATAAAGAGACCTAAAATCATTGAAAAACAAGTGGAATGTTTTACGATTCAGGAACAAAAGAAAATCGAAGAAGCCGCATTATCTGCTAAAAAGGATAAATACCGAGGAATTATTTTATGCCTTTACACAGGACTTCGTATCGGAGAATTGCTTGCATTGACATGGAGCGACATTGATTTTGAGAAAGGTATTTTATCAGTTACGAAAACTTGCCACGACGGAAACGAAAGCGGTAAACATATCAGAATTATTGACACTCCTAAAACAGAAAATTCAAGGCGGCAAATTCCGTTATCTAAAACGCTTATAAAAATGCTGAAAGAAATGAAAAAGAAAAGCAATTGCGAAGTTGTGATTGCAGACGGAGAAAAGCCCGTTTTTATCCGCAGTTATCAACGAACGTTTGAATTGTTACTTAAAAAACTCGGTTTACCGCATAAAGGGTTTCACTCTCTCCGACACACGTTCGCCACTCGTGCCTTGGAATGCGGAATGGACGTAAAATCGTTGTCGGAAATTCTCGGTCATAAAAATGCGACAATCACTCTCAACCGCTATGCCCATTCTTTATGGGAACATAAGGCGGAAATGATGAATAAATTGTCTAAAATGCTATGAGAAACACAACGTAAAAATGTGCACCTATTATCCAGATAGATGCACGAAATATTATTTTATGACAGTAATTTGTGCATCTAAACTTGATTTTTTGTCCTATTTTCATCGCTCCACACATGATCACTTGACAAAATTAAACTATATAAGTATAATATTAAAAACAAAATGTGCATCTATCTGGATATTTAATGTCCTTTTGTATTCCTATTTGTGCATTAAAATTTAGGAGGAGAAAATGTTTAAGTCTAAAAAGAAGTCAGATGACTCGGAAACAGCAAAGATTGTTGCTGATTTTTTGGTTGAAGATTA
>JBJFAY010000007.1:0-7444 GCA_051888155.1 Alphaproteobacteria bacterium | reverse complement strand
ACTTCAGATCAGCCGTCATAAAACCGCTTGTCCTGACCGCATCGCCGGGAGCCAAAGCGCCGGATTCAGCCGGAGCACCGTTTTTAGGCGAATAACGCGAAGAATACGCCGTGATAACGGGAACGACACTCAGGCCTTCCATAATACCGACGTCGGCATATAAATTAAGCTTATGCTTCGGCACGTTTGTCAAAACAGATAACAAAGGATTGCCGCGCAGCTTTTTACGCAAATAAGTATATCCCATACCGACGGAAATATCGTCCGTAAACTGATATCCGGCCGCCAGTTCCAAACCGTATGAACGGGCTTTTCCGACATTGGCAACCTGTTTTTTTGTACTGCCCAGCACCGTCGAATTAATAGCCATCAAAGCATCGTCAATATCATTATAGAATACATTGCTTTCGACTTTTAATTTATTAGCCAATGTATCGTTAAAGCCGATTTCATAGTTAATAGCCGTTTCAGCTTTCAACAGCGGATTAACATCATAAGTATTCTGGCGCGTTGAAAAACGTTCTTTCTGCGTAGCAAAACGACTTTTTTTTGCCACGCCGCCGAAAATGGTTCCCGTTTCGCTGTATTTATGGCGCAACGCCATCATCGGATTGAATGTATCATCGTCTTTCCTGTATTGCATACTAACAGGAACTTTTGTGTTATTTTTCGGTCTGGCAGAATCCAGCCAATCATACGAAGCGCCGACAATTAAATCCGTCGCTTTAGTCAAATGGATTGTATCTTCCAACGCAATAGAATAGGTGTCGTCTTTTTCACGTTCCCACGCATTATCCGTATATAAAGTGCCTTTAGTATGAACGTCGCGGCGGTAATGGAACGCGGATTTAATCGTATTATAGCTGTTTAAATCAAATCCGCCTTCAATATTGCCGCCAAAAGCGTAGTCCTGATAGTCATCAACCGAACCGAAAGTCAGTGTCGTAAAAGCCGGAGAATTCCATATCCATAAATGATTTTGATATTGATCGTAGAACAAACGCGTTTTGACGTACCCTGTATCGCCGACGGCAGTATTCGTCATTGTTGAAATTCCCCAATGATCGTACGGATCAAACCGTCTGTACTGCCTTTTGGAAGGAGTAGAGCTGTGAATATCGTAATGATACGGAACGCCCATAACAGCGTGCTGATAGTTATACGCGATCACGTATTCGTCCGTTTCGTTCGGCGTGTAGCCTAATTTAAAGTTGAACTTATAGTCTTTGGAATCCGAATTTTCACGGTATCCGCCGTCTTCGTCACCGCCCGGGACAGGCGTATAATCGCGCGATACTTTCCAATGATCAATATCATTGTACGTTCCGCCCGTCTGCAAATACCAGTCGCCCTGATTCGTTCCGACATTAAAGCTGTTCTGGATACCGTTGTATTTGCCGTCTACGTCAAACTTGGCTTTGACCGTCAGATTTCCTTCAATTTCTTTGGTCGGCCGCTTTGTCACCAGGTTAATGACGCCTCCCAGCGTATTCGGGCCGTTTAATACGGAACTGATTCCTTTAGCCACTTGAATTTCGGATAAATCGTTTGTCAGATAACGCTGCATATCAGGATCGTTATCATACGGCAGCGCCTGCGACACACCGTCAACCATGACGGATATCTGACGTGTCGTGAAACCGCGGATTGAAACGCCTTTTTGGTTTTTCGCCCCGATCTGATAGGTCAAATCAACGCCGGGCAGCAAAGCAACGGCTTTGTCCAAAGTATCCGAATCCGTATAAGCCTGAATTTCTTCGGCCGTAACGGTATTCAGGTTTCCGACATTTGAAACGGACTGATCCGCGACGGAAACAGAAATCTCACCTAATTTAAAAACTTGATTATTTTGCGCGGCAGCGCTCTCTGAAATATTTTTTTCTGCAACAACAGCTTTATCTGTTTTGGCAGTCTTGGCATTTTGCGCATAAGACGGCGAAACAGTTATAGCTAAGATGGAAGCAGAAAAAAGCAGAACTTTTTTCATACTTTAACCCTTTTGGTTATGGTCACGCCGAAAACAGACACCATGTCTGCGTCGGCTGGCGGACCCAAAACGAATACATCATCTTAGGAATGTATCCTTGAAGCCAAAGGATAAAACTTTCGATAGTCAGAAGCAAGTTTTTTTAAAAAGATGGCTGCTGCCCGCAGAGGGATCAGTTTTTTCTTTCTTTCGGCTGAACCCGTTCACCCCCGCCGGGAGGGCGTTCTGCCTCGGCCGTCGGTCGCAGGAGGGCGTTTTCCCCGTACGGGTAGTACACGCATTAAAAAAGCCTGCTTTCGCAGGCTTTTTTAATGGCGGGAGTGACGGGGCTCGAACCCGCGACCTTCGGCGTGACAGGCCGACGCTCTAACCAAACTGAGCTACACCCCCGCAACAGAAATGTTTATATAGATATCCGATTGGCTTTGCAAGACTTTTTTTTAATTATTGATATTTTTTTGTATCAGCCCCGAAAGTCCCAGAAAAGCCGGATAATCCAAAGTCATAACATACGTGGGAATACGCGACAGATAAGACGTAAAACGTCCTTTGGCTTCAAACCTGATTCTAAACGACGACTCCTTGAACATATTCAACAAACCGTCGCGCGGAATGATTCCGCCCGCAATATAAACGCCGCCCAAAGCTCCCGCCGTCAAAGCCAGATTTCCCGCCAACGTCCCTAACAGTCCGAACATCATCTGAACGGCTTCACGGCATAATGCGTCCCCTGCCAAAGCTTTTCCGGAAATTTCCTCCGGCGGCAGAGAAACGCTCTCGTCGCCGCGCAAAGTCAACAGCGTTCTGTACAAATTCGTCAGCCCCATTCCGGAAACAACCCGTTCCGCCGATACATGGCCGTATTCCTGACGCAAAGACGCAATAACACGTTCTTCTTCCGGAAAAGGCGCCGGCATCGTCGCATGCCCGCCTTCGCTGGCTAAAGCTTTCCACGTTCCGTCCCGTTCGGGAACCAAAATCGAAACGCCCAAGCCCGTCCCCGGCCCGACAACCGCAATCGGAAATCCTTCGGCCGGCTGACCTGAACCGATTTTCACTTTCTGATTTTCAGCCAGTAACGGAACCGCCAGCGCCTGAGCAACAAAATCATTCACAACCGTTAAAGAATCCAGCTCCAAAGCTTTCTGCAATCCGGAAATCGAAAAACTCCAATCGCAGTTCGTCATGGAAACAACGTCTTCCAAAACAGGACAAGCCACAGCAAAAGCCGCCGTTTTTATCGCCGTCCCCTGATACCGAATCCGTTTTAAATATTCCCGAACCGCCGATTCCAAAGAATCATAATCCCGGCACGAAAGCGTTAACGGAAAAATAAAATCGCCCGCAGCGGAACATAGCGCAAAGCGGGCGTTTGTCCCGCCGATATCAGCAATTAAACCTACAGAAGTATCCGGCATTTGTTTTCCTTTCTTTTCATTAAAAAAAGAATGCCACAATGCCGTTAAAAGTAAATATAAATAAAATTAAATATAAGCGTCCGAAACATCATTTGCGTCATCAGCGCCGTTTTGAACAACCGACCACGCCGATTTTACAGCCCAGAAATAAACTTTATCGTCCGGTAACGCCGGCAACCCGGCCGCCGAATCCAAAGACACCAGCATTTCTTTCAACTGCTGATCCTGCAATGATAATAAATCCGTTCCCGGATATTTTTCCTCCAAGGCTTGCGCCCAAAACTGAACACAATCCCAACCGGCTCTATCGTTCATATTTCCTCCGGCTGATCAGAGAAACCGTCTGCGCTAAAGCCTGTTTTTGACGATAATCGGCAATCTTACGCATCGCCTGTTCCTGACGAACCTGTAATGCCGGATTATTGCTGTTCGCCGCCGTAATATATCCGTTATCGCCGACTTTCTTGGCAGACACGGTGATTGAACCGTCCGTCTGCCGACAATGCTTCACCCCGAACCATTGCGGCGTTTTCATCTCTATAACGCGGCAGCCGTTATCCCGGTCGATGACAACGGTTGAACCGTTATGCGGATAAACCGGCAATGTCCGTAATCCGTTCTTCGCCGCCAGCCGGTTAAACTGCTCCGCTTTTTCCGCAGAGCAATGAATCGGAGAAACCGTTTTCGGACGAATATGACGGGCTATTTTTATAAAATCATCTGCCTGAGCATGACCGGAACCGTATATTTTCGGATTTTGACGGCTTGTAACAACCTTTATTCCGGAAAATTTCTTTGATTTCAGCAGCAAATGCAGCTTTTCATTTTTATCACCGCTGGTCGGCGCGATCACAACGGCGTCCTTTGCCATGAAAAACTGATCGTTTTCCCCCTGAAGCGAGCGGATAAAAGGTGAATTTTTTTCCATATAAATGCCGGTTGTGATCGTAATGCTGTTTTTAACGTCCACATTTTCGGCTTCTTTGCCCGAAGCGCTGACAATTTTAATATCCGGGCATTTTTTCTGCAGATCATATCCTGACAGCTTCAACGCCATAATATTGCTGTCCAAAGAAGCGCCGCCGTTAATAATCACGTCCCTGCCCGCCGCCTGAGCCGCGCAGACAACGGAAGCCAGACGTTCCATATGCGCCGCCGGCAAAGCCGCAATAACCTGCCTTCCGGCATATTCTTTAAACAATTTTTCATATGCGTCGAAAATTTCGGATTCGTAAGCGGCATGCCCTTTTAAATGCGTCGCCGTCGCGTCAAACGTCATTAAATCAACGCCGCCGTTTTGCGCAATTTTGCCATAAGAAGACAGATCAACACCCTGCCCCAGAAAAGACGTTTCGTCCGCTTTGGTATCGCCTGAATGAAAAACGGATCCTTCTTCATTGGAAATTTTAAAACTGAAGCACCCCGGAACAGAATGTGACGCGGGGAAAGCCTCAACCGTCATACTGCCGACCTGCACGACATCGCCGGCCGACAACGGTTTCATTTCGGGCCATGCTTCTTTTTTTATGCCGTTGTCAATCAATCCTTTTTGCAGCGTGTTCAAAGTATATTCCGACCCGTATACGGCAGGCAGTTTCACCCCCATGCGCAGATATTCGTAAATCCCCGCAATATGATCCGAATGACAATGTGTTAAAAAAATAGCCTGAGCTTCATTATCCGGTTGTTTTTCCCCCGGAACATTCAGGCAGTCGTCCAAAGCGGGAACAACCTTATCGTAAGCGCCGCCCTGAAAAGTCCAAGGCGTTTCATGCTGTCCCATATCGACGATCAGCGTCGTTTTTTCCGGCTCGCCGGTCTGACGGTTTTCCGTCACCGAAGAAAAAGTATGACAGCTGGCCCAGATATCCTGCGCATTATTGCCACCGCGAGGCGTCCAAAACAATCCTTTTTGCTGATTTTGATTCAAGGACATTTTTATTTCCCGATATATAACAATCTTGAAAACAGTATACGAAGATCAAAACGGCTTATCAAGTTTTTTGTCTAAATCCGTCAAAAATTCTATTCGCTTTTTATTATTGCGGCCGCGTCTTCAAAAATCGGTTCGTCCTGAGGTTTGGCTTTTTTCCTTGCCATGTATTCTTCCAGCTTTTCTTTGCGCCACTGGGCAGCCATTTCGCGGCTTTCCGGCGATCCGGGCTTAATCGTATCCACTGTTTTTTTATGAATTTTCTTTTTAATCTGCTGCACTTTTTTATTCAAACGGCTGACCGTTTCTTTGGACACGTCCTTTATCGCTGCCTGTTTTTCCGGCTGGGCGGGATTACCGTATTTAGACAAACGATTCCATGTTTCCAACAGTTTGTCTTCATACTTAAACGCTTTATGCGCCGTCTTGGAATGATAACGTGTCGCCGCTTCGCCCCAAGACTTCGTTTCCTGATAATTCCGTTTCAAAAAATCCGCGGCATAAGCGACATTTTTCCGAGGATCCAAAGCGTCTTCGATACTGTCAAAAGCCTCCGGATGATATTTCAAATTAATTTGCATACAACCGACGTCAATATTTTCAACGCCTTGTTTCTGCAATTCCCTGACCGCGTCCAAAGCTTCCTGCCTTGAATTATAAAACTTGCCTTTTCCTTCGGCCGTTACCGTCCAGGGCCAGGAAACGCCGGACGGATATTTTTTTGAAAAACGGCCGCTTTCCACCAAAGCGATCGCGCTGAGCAGATTTGTCTGAATACGTTCCCGCTTTTCCAGCCGGACGGCCTCTTTTAAACACAAAAGAGAATCGTCCGCCGCCGCGACGGACGGCATAAAAAAAACGGCTGACAAAAGAAACGGCCAATAAAGTTTCATTTTTTCCTACAGCGGCAGAGTCGGTAAAATCCGCAAAAAACGTTCCATAAACAAAGACAGTTTACGCCATAACGTATTAAAATTTTCTGACGGCGCATACTGTTTGGAATCCCAATACAAATGTCGCCCGATTTCAATCTGCATGGCATGGCTGTGCTGAGCCGGACGGCCATAATATAAAGTAGTGTACGCCCCGCTGTAAGGCAAGTTAATCGTCACGAAAAAGTCCAAATCCCGTAATATTTCGGCAGCAGCGGCCGCGATTGACGGAGCGCAGCACAAACCGTCGCCGGTTCCCAAAACGAAATCCGGCATTTTTCCTTTAATCAGACAAGCCGGCGGCAGCAAAGGCATTGAATGCAGGTCAAACAGCAGAGATTTTCCGAAAGCGTTCAAATTTTTTTTAATCAGGTTTTCCAAAGCGGCATGATATGGAAAATGCACGTCCGTCAAACGTTCCCGTTCAATGGAAAAGCGCAATTTTTCTTTATAAATCAATTTATTGGCATTCAGTTGGCGCGCAATAACGCCGAAACCGTTTTTAACCCGCGCGGAATCCGTTTTAATCTGAGCCGGCAGAGAATCGGAAAACATCGTCGGATCCAATTCCAGCGGGTGACGGTTCAAATCCACCCAAGCCCGTCCGTAAATTGCGGACAACAAAGGCAACCCCATTGCCGGAGCAAAAGAAAATAATTTATCGACGGCGGCATCTTCGTACTGTTGAAAATCCGTTAATTTTAAATCTGTCAGATGAAAAAAACGTTCGGGATAAAACGTTCCGCTGTGCGGCGAAGCCAATACGACGGGCAAAGGCGGTTTTCCTGACTTTTCCAATAAAAAGGGCGGATAATTTTTTAACGTTGCCAAATTTTTTACTCTGTATATGTATTTTTTTGTTGCATTCGTCGAAATAAGACTATAAAAGCATAAATCATCTTGTTGCAATACGCAACAACAACGGGCGCGTAGCTCAGCGGGAGAGCACTACGTTGACATCGTAGGGGTCACAAGTTCGATCCTTGTCGCGCCCACCATTTAAACCCCTGAAAACATTAAAGTTTTCGGGGGTTAAAATTTTTCAGAAGGCTCCCTTTTCACCTCAAAAGGTAACAAATAGGTAACACGCAACGGGGGCTTTTACAGGCTCAAAAAAATTTTCATATCGAATCGGTAAAATCGGATAAAAAATCCCTTCCGGTTCACGGCTCCG
>JBJFAY010000006.1:0-1785 GCA_051888155.1 Alphaproteobacteria bacterium | reverse complement strand
GGCGGCGGCAAACGGTAATAATCCGGCACAAACCGGCGGTGCTTCCGCAGCTTCTCTGGGGGGCGCGGAATATGCTCAGGAACCGATCGCAAAACCGCAAAATTTAGGGTATTCTCCTAATTATCCGCGTCTGGCAAACAGGCCGCCTGCCGCCGTGACGGCTGCCGGTACTCCGCTGATCGCCGCGCCCGCCGCCGGGCAGACGGCTCCCGAATATAACGACTGGGACGAAGATATTCCGCAGGCTCAGGCTCGGAAAGCTGTTGAGGCGTCATCGAAACCTCAGGAAAAAAAGGCTCCCGTTTCAAAACCGGCAACGGCAAAAACGCCAGCTAAGAAACTTTCTGCACCACAGGCGCCTGCGGTCGTCGCTCCGGGGTATTATGTACAGGTCGGCGCTTTCGGCAGCTTGGAAAATGCAGAAAAAATGCGCGCCAGAGTGTCCTCTTTCGGTTCGGCGCTGATTTTACCGGTAACGGTTAATGCAAAAACATTATACCGTGTGCGTTTGGGCCCGGAAAATGCTAAAAAGGCTTTGGAAATTATGGATAAAGTAACGGGCAGCGGTATTTCCGACGCTCGTCTGGTGGAAGAAAAAGGAACCGTTCCTGTCGGGAAACGGCTGGACAGCGCTTTTTAAAAGGATCCGATGATGAAGAATTACAACTCTTTTTTGTTCTTAACCGCTTTTATTCTCGGGAACTTTTCTTTTCCCGCTCACGCTATCGAAACAAAAGCCAAAAATGCCATTTTAATGGATTTCGATACGGGAACGTTTTTCTTTGAAAAAAAAGCCGATGAAAGAATGCCGCCGGCTTCAATGAGCAAGCTGATGACGGCTTATATGATTTTTGAAAGGTTGAAAAACGGCTCTTTGTCTTTGGACGACGAATTTATCGTCAGTGAAAACGCTTGGCGTAAAGGCGGCGCTAAAACAGGCAGTTCAACAATGTTTTTAAACATCGGCGATAAAGTAAAACTGAGCGATTTGCTGCGCGGTATTATTGTTCAGTCGGGGAACGACGCTTGTATAACTGCCGCCGAAAATATTTCCGGATCGGAAAAGGAATTTGTGGAACAGGCCAATCAAAAAGCGGCGGAACTGGGATTGACGAATACGCATTTGGCCAATTCTACCGGCTGGCCCAATCCGGATCATTACATGTCGCCGAAAGATCTGGCTGTTTTATCTGCTCGGATTATCCGTGAATTTCCGGAATATTACAGTATTTATTCGGAAAAAGAATTTACTTATAACGGCATCAAGCAGGAAAACCGCAATCCGCTGTTGTTTTTAATGCCGGGAATGGCGGACGGAATTAAAACCGGTCACACGTCTGTTTCCGGTCACGGTCTGGTCGGTTCTGCCAAAAAAGGCGGGCGGCGGGTTATTATGGTGATCAACGGCTTGAAAACCATGAAAGAGCGCAGCGAAGAAGCGCAAAAATTGATGCTGTGGGGATTTAGGGATTTTGATAATTATCCCGTTTTGAAAAAAGGCGTTAAAGTTGTTAAAATCCCTGTTTGGCTGGGGGAACCGCGCACAGTTGCGGCCGTTCCTGCCGAAGATATTGTTTTAACACTGCAAAAAGGGCAGCAAAAAGAAGTTAAAGCTAAAGTTGTTTATGAAACACCGTTAAGCGCCCCTGTGAAAAAAGGGCAAAAAATAGCTTCTTTGACTTTGAAAATACCGGATCAGGAAGATAAATCCGTTGATTTGTTCGCGGCCAACGACGTCAAACGATTGGGATATTTCGGCCGTTTGAAAGAGCTGATTAAATACTT
>JBJFAY010000005.1:0-7764 GCA_051888155.1 Alphaproteobacteria bacterium | reverse complement strand
ATGCTGACCGGGCTGCGCAGCTTATATCCGACGCAGATTTTGGTTCAGCCGAAATCAGACGATTTTGTTCTGGCCGATCCGAAAGACCGCCGCAGCTGGAAAGTCAGACCCAGAGTGGTTCCTCATAAAAAATTTCCGGCCCGCCGCAGAAAATAAAAAAGCTTAAATCAAACCGATAGCGTTTAATAAGATTGCCAGCACGCTGACGGGAGCGATCCATTTAATGCAAAATTCAAAACCGGCTTGCAGATATTTGTTATTAAAAACAACCAGTTTTTCCGGCCCTAAAATCCAGCCGATCGCAATGCTTGTCAAAAAACCGCCTGCCGGCAGCAGAATATTGGACGCCAGAAAATCGAACTGGTCAAACAGGATCTTGCCGCCGATTTTAAAGCCGCTGAGTTTTCCGAAAGACAAAGAAACAAGGGTTCCCGTCATCAGACAGAGCGCCGTATAGGCGGCAACGGCTTTCTTGCGCGTCATTTTCATCTGGTCGCACAGGAAAGTCGTAACGACCTCCATTAACGAAATGGACGACGTGACGGCGGCTCCCAGCAAGATGATAAAGAAAACCAGACCGAAGAACTGCCCGAAAGGAATGGCGGCAAAAATTTTCGGCAGAGTAATAAAGGTTAAAGACGGCCCGGCGTTCATCGGCAGGCCGAAAGCAAAAACGGCGGGAAAAATCGTCAATCCCGTCAACAGCGAAACAAGCACGTCCAAAGACACGACCGGCCACATGGTTTTACCGACGCCGATATCATCTTTGACGTATGATCCGTAGGTAATGTAGATTCCCATGCCGACGGAAATGGAAAAAAAGACTTGTCCCATTGCCGCCAGCATTGTTTCCGGCGTTATTTTCGAAAAATCAGGCATAAAGAAGAACTTTACGCCCTCCCATGCGTTGTCCAGCGTTAAAACGCGGATCATCAGCAAAATCAGCAGCAAAAACAGCAAAGGCATCATCAATTTGCAGAATTTTTCAATTCCTTTTTCAATTCCCATATAAACGATGGCCGCCGTGGAGATCAGATAAACATAAAAAAACAACAAGGGCGGCAAGGGAGATGAGATGAACTGCGTAAAATGGGTTTCAAAATTTTCAATGGCGCTGACAGAAAAAGATTTAACAATATACGCGACAATCCAGCCGCCGACGACACTGTAGTAAGGAACAATAATCGCGCTGGTCAAAACGCCTATTGCGCCGATGAACTTTAAGCGCGGATTAATCCAGGAAAACGCGCCGGCCGGATCGGATTTCGCTTTTATTCCCAGCGCGGCTTCCGCAAAAACAAGCGTAATGCCGACGCTAAAGGTACACAACAGATAAATAAACAGAAATGATCCGCCCCCGTTTTGCGCGGCAATAAAAGGAAAACGCCACAAATTCCCCAATCCGACGGCAGATCCGGCGGACGCTAAAATCAATCCCAGCTTTGATCCCCATGAAGCGCGAACGGATTTTGACATTATTCCTCCTTAAAAAGTCTTGTTTTCGGGCTGTTTATATCAAAAAAAAGTTGAAATTCAATTTAAATTTATTTAATTTCCGTTTCTTTTTGCAGGCAAAAAGAAAGAGAAAGCATATTTTTCAGACAGGCGACGCTTTGGGCGCCGAATATCATGGTCTTGCGATCAAAAATCAGACAGGGAACCGCCCTTAACGGTTCTTTGGCGATCATACGCGGTAAAACGGCGGACGGACTTTGTTTGAAAAAACTGCCGGATAATCCGTTCCTGACGGCAATCCGCGTCAGAATTTCCATATCGCAGATGTTCTGTCCGGATATGAAAAAGGAATTAAAAACATCGCTTAAGACGCTGCTTCCTTTTTGACAGTCAAAAGCATAACGTATCAGACGGCAGGGCAGGGAAATGTCTTGCGGCAGATCGGGCAGGGCGTCGAAACAAACGTCTATTCCGGATTGGCGCAGCAACGGTTCGGCTCTGCTGCGCAGCAGGCGCGCACGATCGGCCGGATTAATGGAAAAACCGGGAAAAAATGAAAGCGGCGGAATAAAAAAAGGCGTAATTTCAAACTGATGGGGAAAGCTTTTCATTGCCGTTTGCAAATGGCGCCATGTGATATATGACCATAAACAGCCGATATCCAAAATAAAATCAATGTGCATTTTTTATGTCCGAAAATTATTTAAGTTATTTTAATTTCTTTTTATGTATAAAATACTAAGAAAATAATTTTATTCGGATAACTTATGGGACGATTACAGGAGCATATGGACCAATCGGATTCGGAACGCAGAGGCAGTTCGCCGGAACCCCTTTGCGATCCGGATACAAAGCTGGAACAGCGAAAACAAACGGATTTGATGCGGGCTCAGGCTCGGTCCGTATCCCGGCCGATAAAAAAAGAACGGCGGCATTCGCAGATTGAAGGACGCTATATCCGTCCCGAAGAAATTAAAAAAGAAGTCGCAAAGTTGGAACAGGCTAAGCGGGAAGCCGCCAATAAAAAGAAAGGCTTTTTTTCCCGCTTGTTTAAAAATAAAAAAGAAAAACGGCTGCCTTCCGAAGTCGGACAGCCGGAAGAAAAAACGGAAAAACAAAGCCCTGAAAATACTTTGTCTTTGACGGAAAGAAAACAAAAAGCGGCGCAAATTCAAAAGCTGCGCGGGATCGCCGCGCGGAACGAAGAGGACGACGATCTTTCTTTTGACGCCGGCGATTTGTTTGAAGACGGCCGGCAGAACGCCGGGGTTTTTAATTCCATTCCGGAAGAAAAAGAAACGGTGTCCGCTCCGTCTTCTTTTTCCTTTGCCGAATCCGTAAAACGTCTGGCGGAAAAACAAACTCTGCCGCCGCGGGAGCTGCCGCCGGACGATATCGGCTTTTTTCAACATGAACAGCAGGACTTTTCGGACTTATCCGATGAAATGGAATATGCCGGCGCTTTGTTCGCTCCGGTTAAAACGGGAATGCCGGACGGGACAATCGCTACGGCGCTGTCTGTCGCGGTCGGCTTTATTTATTGGGACGAGGACGGACAGCCGGTTGACAGAATTATTACGATCCGGCGTTTGTTCGCGCGCGGCGGCGATATTTTGATTGACGCTTTCTGTCATGACGTTTCCGCGCCGCGTCTGATTCCTTTTTCAAAAGGAATCCGGCTGTACCAGCTGCAGACAATGACCGCCTGTGAAAATCCGCGGGAGTTTTTATTGTACCATGTTGCCGGACTGAGCGGGGATAATCAGACTGACAGCGCCGGTTTTGCGCAGGTTTTATCCGTTGTTCGTTATGATCTGGCCGCTTTGGCTTTTGCCGCCGGATCCGATTTTAATAAAAGCGGCGAAGAAAACGAATTGATGCTGTCTTATGTTTCGCAGCGTTGTCCGACTATTGATTTTGACGAAAATGAAATGTTGGATTATATTTCAATGCTTGTTCCTGATGAACAGAGCTTTTTTGAAGCGATCGAAATCGTGGCCAGGCAGCCGCAGGATGCCGTGTTTTTATTCGTGCATACATTTTTACAAATGATGCTGTCGGACGGGCTGCTGCATGAAAACGAACGTGAATTGCTGGCGGAGCTGCTGTATCTGCTGCGTTTGGAAGGAATTGAATTGAACCGTTTGGGGTTGGAATAGGAGAAAGGCTATGTTTAAGATTGTTTCTGCCGTTTATGGGATAATGGTTTTGTTCGCCGCTTCGGTATGCGCCGAAGAAGTTTCTTCCGAGCAGATAATGCAGTCTGAATTTCAGCTGAATAATGAACAGATTAACGAAATTTTTCAGGAAAAGATTCAGAAAATATCGGCGCGCCTTGCTTTGCCCGAGGAAATGCGCAGTCTGCTGATTAAACAGGCCGATGAAATACGCCAGTTCGATCTGGACACGTTAAAGAATAAGATGGATTTGAAAGTCCGCCACGCTAAAGAACGCGATGAAATGAAAGAACGTCTGCGTCAGGACGCGCAGAATCGTGTTAAGTGGCAGATGGAAGAAGAAGAACGGTTTCAAAAGAATAAAACGGTGCGTGAACAAGCAGAACAGGCCGTTCGGGAAAGCGTAAAACCCGCTGAACCCGCTCCGGCAGAACAGGTTCCGGCTTCCGCGGCTGAATCCGATCCGGCAGAACAGGCTCCGGCTCCCGCGGCTGAATCCGCTCCGGCAGAACAGGCTCCGGCTCCCGCGGCTGAATCCGCTCCGGCAGAACAAGTTCCGAATCCTGCGGCTGAATCCGCTCCGGCAGAACAGGCTCCGGCTCCCGCGGCTGAATCCGCTCCGGCAGAACAATAAATTGAACAGGGAAAAAGGAAGAAAAAATAATGCTTCGTTTTTTGTCAAAATTTAACTTGGCAACACGTATTTATGCCGGCTTCCTTTTTCTGGGCGCTTATGTCGTTTTGGTTTGTTTCGGCGCCGTTTTCGCCGTCGGATATGTCCATAAAGAATACATAAAAGCCAATAACGTGATTGAAAGCACGCGGCAGCTGTCGGCTTTGGAAACATATTTGTTTTCTTTGAACCGTTCGTTGTTTTTCTTTTCGTCAAAAGGAACAGATGAAGAAAAACAAAATGTTGAAGACGCTTTTAACTCGTTTGAAGAAAAGGCGCGGGACGTCGAAAATTATCTGGAAATGCCGCAAGTCAAAGAAAAATATAAAATTATTTTGTCCGCCGCATTGGAAAAATACCGCGCCAATATGACGGAAATGTTTTCTTTGCACGAAAAAAGCGCGGAAGCGGCCGAAAAAGTCAACCGGTTTGCTGAAAAAGCCTCCGGACAGCTGAATACTCTGATTGAAGAAACGACTTTGCCGTCCGCTTCTTTTGCCTTGAACGCTCTGCGTGAACAACTGGACAGTGTTCTTCATTCCATTGATAACGTTTCCGCCGAAAATGAAGAAAGTCAAAAACAGTTGAATACTGATTTTGCCGCTTTGAAAAAAGCGCAAAATACCGCTAAACAGGCGGAAATGATTAATACCAAACAGCTGAAAGACGTTTTTGCGTCATTGAACGGATTGGACGATGAAATCAACAGAAAATTAAAAATAGATGCGGCGCTGCGTGAAAAAATGCAGTCTGTTTCTTTGATCGGCGACGAAAATTCAAAAGATTTTAAGGACTTGATTAATTTAATGGCGCAATCCTGCGCGCAACTGCTTTCTCAGGCGGAGGCCGGAAAAATCTCTTTGCAGAAAATTTTTGTTTTTGCCGCGGCTTTCGGCGGTTTTCTGGCCGTTTTAATGTCTTTCCTGTCTTTGTTCGGCATTCGTTATCCTTTGACTCGGCTGATTGAAAACGCGCAGGATATGGCGCGCGGCGATCGTTCAGTTCTGATCCATTTTACGGAACGCGAAGACGAAGTCGGAGCGCTGGCCAGAGCTTTGGCCGTTCTGCTGGTCAAGTTAAAAGACTTTCCGGTTTTAAACAATGAAACATTGCTGGGGCGGAAAAATGCCACATACGGCGCCAGTGTCGCTTATGTGCCGCTGGGAGCGCCGGGAGCTTCCAACGCCGCCGATCAGGAAAACGGCGGTGATGAAATCGCTTATTTCGGGCAGGGAGTCGGCGTCGATACGGAAAGCCAGCTGTGCCAGATGCTTTCTTTGGTACAGCATATCAGCAATTCTGCCGCGGCAATGACAAATGAAATTAAAGAACGTTTTTCCGCCTGCAAAAATCATTTGTTTGCGTTAACCGAACAACTGCAGATAATCGGAGCTGATGTTGCAGAAGCTCGGGAAAAAACGGCGGAAAGCGCTTTGAATCATTTGTTGGAACAGGTTCGGTCCGTATCGGATTCTTTTTCCGTATGCTTTTCTCTGGCTGATGAAATGCAGGAACTGTTAAAAAAACAAACGGCGTCGGCAGATTCGGCGGCCGAACAGTTGGAACAGATGCGGAATTTTGTTTCCGGGCTGATTAATTGGACGCAGGCGGCGGTTGAATTGACGGATATGATCCGTTCTTCTTCTGCGGAAACGAAGATTTTGGCGTTGAACGCTTCTATCGAAGCCGCAAAAGCCGGAGAAAAAGCCAAAGCTTTCGGTGCGGTTTCTTTGGATATGCGGCACAGAACGCATAAAACAGCCGAAGCGGCCGAACATTTGTCCGCTCATCTGGACGGCGTTCAAAAAGAAGCCGCCCGTTTTGCCGAAGCAATGAAAACTGCCGTCGAGCAGGTTGATACTTTGCGCTGTTCGGTTCAGGCTTTTCTGCCGGTGCAAGATAATCAGGTCGGTCATATTCAGACTGTTTTTGGGCTGGCGGAAACTGTTAAAACAAGTATGGAAAAATACATCGCCGAAGGAGAAATTGTCCGGCGGATTTTAATGGCTTTGCCCGGCGCGGTCGAAAAAACCGAAGAAGTGCCGCCGCTTTTGGAAACGCAAATCGCTCAGGCGGAACAGCTGCTGGACGGGTTTAATTCTTCTTTGCCGACATATGAGGAAGATAAAGAAACAGGGGAAATTTGAAAAAGTTTCTGTCAATGAACGGGCGAATCCGTTGCCATACGACCGACATTGCTGATCATCTGGTCTAAAATCGTCAGGGATTCTTCGCTTGTTTCCGTTTTGACCGCCGCCGGAATGATCATACGGCCGTCCGCCAGAGTCTTTGTTTCGATTCCCTGTAAGATTCCGTCGCGGCTGAATTTCAGAACCGTAACGGTTCTTTGCGTTTCTTCGGGTTTGAAAAAAGCCGTTCGTTCCTGTCGGGAATGGATATATATCCAGTTTTCGCTGTCAAAGACCGCTCTGGAAGACGGAGAACCCAATTTTGCCTGAACTTCCATATATGATGTTTCCCCGGGCTGCAAAGACGCCAGAGCCTGCGGGGCCAAAGCGTCGCCGTGAGTATCTATCATCGGCGTGCAGGCCGGCAGAACCAGAAAAAAAACGCCGGCGGCGGACAGTCTAAAAGAAATCATGCGTAAAACCATATTTTAATTAAAGGGCAAAGGGTGTATAGAATAACTGAAAAGCAGTTTGAAAGAAAGCGTTATGAAAAAAATATCTCCTGAATTTTCGTATATCGTTGACGTCCGTCAAATTCCCGTTTCCGGTCTGACGCTGGATCTGCGGGCCGATGAAGCGCAGCGTCGGGCTTTGGCGGACAGGTTCGACATTCCGTCAATCAAGGCGCTGTCGGCGCGCGTCGTTCTGACAAAAATCAATAAGGATCGTGTCCGTGTCAACGGCACTTTTGAAGCTGACGTCGAACAAATCTGCGTTGTTACTCTGGAACCGTTCGTTCAGCAGGTGCAGGATCATTTTTCCGTCATCTTTTCGCAGGAAGAAGATCCGTCTTTGAAATTAAATGAAATTGATCTGGATATGGACGAAGATAATGATGTTGAAATTTTAGAAAACGGAAAAATTGACGTAGGCGAACTGACGGCCGAGTTTCTTTCTTTGGCCTTGGATCCGTTTCCTCATGCTCCTGATGCCGTTTTTCAGCCCGAATCTGCCCCCGAAATACAGAAAAATGCGTTCAGCGTGCTGGAAAAGCTGAAGTTTAAGTAAAATTGCCTTGAAGTTTAGTAAAATTTTTTATATGACAGAGGTCTGATGTTTTCAGTTTCGAACTGAAAGCAAAGACTAACAGTTTTAAGAGAGTTAAAAAAATGGCAACACCTCGTAGTAAAAAATCGAAATCCGCCCGCGATATGCGCCGTTCCCATTTAGCGCTGAAATCCAACGCCGTCATGGAATGCCCAAACTGCGGTGAAATCAAACGTCCGCATAACGTTTGCCCCAGCTGCGGCAGCTATAACGGCAAGGAAGT
>JBJFAY010000004.1:0-7831 GCA_051888155.1 Alphaproteobacteria bacterium | reverse complement strand
TTGCTTTTTTTATAAAATTTTTAACAGTGTTCCCGGATAAAACGGCAGACGCTGTCGCAGACTTTGTGTTCCAGCCCGAAATGGGCGCTGTCGGCTTCGGTTAAAACGACGGGCATATGCAGTTCCCGCAGCAGACTGCGGGAAAAATAATCGACTGTTTTCGGAAAAATTTCGTCCTGCCTGCCGCGCGCCAGCAAAACGGAAACCGGCGGCAAAGACAATCCCCGCAGTCTGTCGGCGCCGATAATGCCGGAACCGATGGAAATCAGTCCGCCTAAAAAATCATTGCCGCCGCCGTTCAGTTCGCCGCGGAACAACACCATTTCAAAAGCGGTTATGCCGCCCTGTGAAATGCCCGCCAAAAAGCAATCGGACAAATTCAGGCCGTACTCGGCCAGCCGGTTTAAAATAAAACGATTCAATAAAGCGGCCGTTTTTTGGATTCCTTTAACGGTTTGTTTCATCAGTTTTTGTTTATCCGCCGGTGCATAATACGGCATAAAAGAACACAAGTATCCGTCAAATTCGGATTCCGACAAATCCCACCATTGCCGGTGATGCGGATCGTTGCCCGGCGGGACGGGCGACGTGCCGTCCGGTACGAATACGACGGCCTGCGGGCAGGCTTCCGCCAGTTTTAGGGCAAATGCCATATTGGATTCGGCATCGCCCTGATACCCGTGCAGCAGGACGATCATTTTATGAACCGGATCGTCCGCCGGTTTAATACCTAATCCTGTCAAAGCGTCTTTTGCCCAGGAAAAAATCTGTCTTTCCATTCTCGGTTATTCCCGTTTATGATCGTTTTTCAGAATATGCCGGCGGATTTCTTGACTTTTTAAATTCATTTTGAGTATGCTTGAACAGCAAAAAAGGAAGAAATCATGACGGCAGTCACTTCGCGGCTGGAAGATTACCTGGAGGCTTTATTCCATCTGGAAACCACCGGCAGCAAACAAACAGTAACAGCTTTGGCTGAAAATTTAAAGCTGACAAAAGGCACCATTGCGACCGTTATTAAAAAAATGACGGAACAAGAACTTGTCTGGCATGAATCTTACGGCGCGATCCGCCTGACGCCGAAAGGCCGCCGGATCGGCTGGCAGGTTTATATGAAGCATGAACGGCTGACGTCTTTTTTTCACGATTTTTTGGGGCAGGACGCCGCGCGTTCCGAAGAAATCGCCTGTCTGATCGAACATCATTTGGACGGGGCGGCGGCGAACAGATTTTTTAACCTGATTGATTTTTTACAAGAAGCGCAGGCCGATCAAAAAGAATGGACGCGGGAGTTGTTTCTGTCATTGAATCATGCGGGACGGCTGCCGGCGCCGCTGACTTTGGGAACCGTTAAACGCGGGCGGGTGTGCCGTTTGTCCGGCGGCGCGGAAATCAATCAAAGGCTGGCCGAAAACGGAATTATCTCCGGCTGTGTTTTGGATCCCGTTGTTTTCAACGAACAAAGCGATCAATACATCGTAACAACAAACGGACGGACAGTCGTTTTAAACCCGGTCGAAGCCGCTACCGTCTGGGTTGTTTGATTCGTTAATTATTTTTTTGTTTCTTTTTGGTCGCCGGCGCTTTTTTCGGCGGCGCCTTTTTAACCGCGGCCTTTACGGGCTTTGCCGTTTCCGCCGTTTTTTCTTCGGGAATCGACAGGAACGGCAGTAAAGCGGAAACCGTTTCTTCCGGCATCTGATAAAGCCATTTGGCGTGGCGTTTTTCCAATTCGGCGGCTTCTGCCTTTACTTCGTCGTCCGCATTGTCCGCGGCTGCGAACGAAACGGCTGCGAACGGTTTGGAATCCGTCAGATAGAAAAAGAGGTAAATGTTCAGCCCGTCAAACGTTTCGATTAAAGTTGAAGAAAACGGCGTTTCCTGAGCCAGATCTTTGGGGCGCGCGGCAACGTCTTCAAAATCAAAAGCCGTCAGCGCGTTTTCCATTTTTTCAATAAAGTCCGGCGAAATAATAAAATAACCGTCCGATAAAAACGAAGGCTGTATGGCCATTGCCGGCGCAGTGCGTTTATAAACGGCTTCGCGCGTTTTCGTGCCGTCTACAATGGTCACGGACGACGTTCTGCCTTTGACCAGCGGCAGCAGCCGTACGGCCAGCCATGAACGCATATCGCCCGTAACGTCTACATTGCCTCGGACCAGCCAGGATTGCGCGTCGTCGGGGAAGCGCACGAAGTACCCTTGTCCGTTCCATGAAACGCCGTTTGTCCGTTTGCCGACCAACAGACGGGTCAGGGGATTGCCTTCATTCGTCAACAATGTAACCAGATAAGATCCTGATTTTTCATTCATATTGTCTTCAACCCGCAGATCGGGATAAAATTCGGGCAGAGCCGTTTTGGGTTCGATTTTTTCCAGTCCGGCCAGACCGATCAGGACGTTTCTGATTCTTTCTTTATCGGCGGGATAGTTATCGGCTTCCACCAAAGTCCAGCTGCCCGTGCCTTCGCGCTGAAACGTCATTGTTTTGCCGCCGTGTTCAACGGAAACGGCTTCAATATCATTGATTTTTTCCATTAATCCGGGAAGCAGCGGCTGGCCGGAAAAATCGCCGGCGGAGTATTCCGGCGTTAAAATCCAGACGCTTAACGCCGCCGCAAAAGCGATTGCCGCAGCTGTCAGGAGTTTATAAAAGGAACGCGGGTGCATAGTTTTTCTCTCCTTACCTTGACTGCGACCGTCTGGCTCGTCTGCGCCAAGCGATAAATAACGCGGTAATAACCAGCAATGCCGGAACGAAAATGACGTTTAATAAAATTACGGTTGACTGCAAAGCAAGAATATCTTGCGTCAAGACATTCTGAACGGAACGCAGGGCGGCGCGCAACATAATGATGCGTTCCTGCAGCGCTTGAATTTCGGTTTTATCTTCGCGGGACAAGATATCGCTGTTTTCACCGGAAGACTGCCGCGTCAGTTCTTTCAGCCGTGTCTGAGCCGTCTGTAATTCGCCGAACAGCATGGCTTCCTGTTCGCGGTATTGCCTGCCTGCGTTCAAAGCCAGATTTTCAATAACCGTAAAGGGGCGGCGCCATTCGGCCTTTGACCGCAGATCAATCAGCGACGCCGCGCCGCTGAGGTTATCCAGCGCATTAACGATTAAATCGGCGTTTCCCGCAAAAGGATACAGCTGTTCAACGCCCAGCATGTTTGATTTCGTCGTCCAAAACTTATCGGCCAGAAAATCGCTGTCGGCGATCAGAATGATGTTGACGGGAGCGGCGGCTTTTTCGATATGCGCTTCGGGTCTTTGCTTTAAGAAGTTGCGTGTCGGCGCTTTGTCGAAAGCGCTGCGCGGCGTTCCTTTGATCCGCAGCCCCAAAACCATGTTTTTCCCGCCGGGCGTGAAGTTACGCAGCATGGCGGCCGGATCCGGCGTTAATCCTTGAATGGTCGGAAGCAGTTCCGATTCTTTTGATGAAAAAATCAGCGGCGTTATTGTCAGGTCGTCAATTTTCTTAATGACGTTGAACTTTCCCGCATAAGCCAGATTGACCGTACTGAGTGCGCTGGTGACCGGGTCTTCGGGGCTGAGGTGGCTTTCATCAACGGCCAGCCAGGGCGGAAATTTAGTCTGAATAGCCTTATCGTCTTCGTTATGAGCCACGGCGCGCGCCAGCGTCGTGTCGGCGACAAAACGCGACGGATCAAAAGAAATTCCCCAGTTTGTCAGCAGCTTGTCCATATCCGGCCGGATCGAATAGGGAACTTCGCCCAGAGCGACTTCCATTTCCGAAAACGGATCAATCAGCACCAGCATATTGCCGCCGCGCATAATATGCTGGTCAATGGCATACAGTGTTTCTTCATTGAATTTTTTCGGATTTACCAGCATTAAAACGTCAATATCCGTCGGGATATCCAGCGTCTGGCGGGAAATGAAGCGGACGTTGAAAATATCGCGCACGACGTTCATCACCGTCCAGCGCGGGTGATATTTCGGATACATCAGCTGCGGTTCGCCGCGCCCGTCGATCGGCAGCGTGCTGATAATGCCGATTGTCGGCCGTTTCGCGCGTGTTAAATCCGTCAGATACTTTGTAATGTCGTATTCCAAAAACCGTTCGCGCGACGGATCCAGCAGAGCGATTGTCCGCCTGCGGTCGGACGAATTGGAAATCGTCAATCCGAAATAAACGTATTCGGACGAATTGCCGACGGGAATGCCTTTTAAACCGTAGGTCAAAGCTTCGTCTTCTTTTCCGGAAAACGGTTCGGGGTCAATAACTTCCAGCTTTATTTTGCCGTCGGACGCCGAAGCGTACTGTTCCAAAAGTTCGATGACGCGGACGGAATAAGTCGCATGGATCTGCGATACTTTCGCCAGTTTGTTTGATAAATAAAAACGGATTGTGATCGGTTCCCTGATCTGGTTAATGGCGCGCAGAGATCCTTCGGACAGCGAATACAATTTGGCCTGCGTTAAATCCAGACGATAGTTTTTCAGCGTAAACGCGGCGATTACATTGACGCTGAAAAATAAAACGACGGCCAGGATCAATCCCAAAACGCCTAATGTGCTTCTGTCAAGATCGGCTATTTTTTTCATTGTCAGACCGCCTTTTTATGATCAAGCACAATCACTGTCGCAAACAGGAATACGCCTGAAAAAGAAATAAAGAACAATAAATCGCGCACGTCCAGCACGCCGCGGGTCAGGGAAAGGAAATGGATCAGGAAACCGAACGATTGGAACAGTTTCATGACTTTTTCGGCGGCGACGCCGGAAAACAGGTTAATCAGAGCGTCGGAGCCCAGAAAAGTCAGCATCAGGCAGGCCATCATCGCCGAAACAAAAGCGATAATCTGGCTTTTTGTGCAGGCGGAAACGCAGGAACCGACGGATAAAAAAGTGCCCGCGATTAAAAAGCTGGCCAGATAGCTCATCAAAATAACGCCGTTATCCGGATTTCCCAGATAATTAACGGTCAGCCACATCGGCAGAGTTAAAAGCAATGCGACGCCGACGAAAGCCCAGGCCGCGAAAAATTTCCCCAAGACAAGTTCGCCGGTGGAAACGGGCAGAGTCATCAGCATTTCAATGGTTCCGCTGCGCCGTTCTTCGGCCCACATGCGCATGGAAACGGCGGGGATCAGAAAAACGTACAGCCAGGGGTGAAACAGGAAAAAAGACTGCAGGTCAGCCTGTCCGCGTCCGAAAAAATCGCCGGCGTAAAAGGTCAGCAGGCCGGACAAAGAAACAAAAATCATTAAAAAAATCCATGCCACCGGCGTTGTAAAGTAGCTGGTAAATTCGCGTTTTGTTAAAACAAATAAAGCTTTCATGCGTTCGGATCTTTCAGTTCACGGTCCGGAGAGGTAAAGGCGTAAAAGACTTCTTCCAGCCGTCCTTTTTCGATGAACATATCTAAAATTTTAATATCCTGCCGGCGCAGAGCCTCGACCACATCGGCCGTAACGGATTCCCGTTCCTCGGGGGTTAAGGTAAACAGGAACGCTTCGTCGGATTCCTGTTTAACGTCGGTTACCGTGATCTGCTGCATTTCATTAAAAACGGTCTGCGCCCGTTCCTGCTGGTAAGAAGGTATTAAAACAAACAGCGTCTGATGCGTTTCCGACAGGCTGATTAAAGCGCGCGGCGTGTCGTCCAGAACGATTTTTCCTTTGTCAATAATGACGGCGCGCGAACACATCGCTTCGACTTCTTCCAGAACATGGGTGGAAATGATGATGGATTTGTCTTTTTGCAGATCGCGGATCAACATTCTGATTTCACGTTTCTGGTTGGGATCCAGCCCTTCGGTCGGTTCGTCCAAAATTAAAACGGCCGGATCATGCACCAGCGCCTGCGCCAGACCGACGCGGCGTTTGTATCCTTTGGACAGGGTGTCGATCGGCTGATATAAAACGTTGGACAGCGAAATGTCGGCGACGACTTTTTCAACGGCTTTTTCTTTTGCCGAACCGGATAATCCCCGCGCTTCGGCGATAAAGTTCAAAAAAGACAGGACGGTCATGTCGTTATAAGAGGACGCGACTTCCGGCATATAGCCGATGTGGCGTTTGACTTCGACCGGATTTTCCGCAACGTCGTAGCCGCAGACCGTAATTTTCCCGGAACTGGGGGTTAAAAAGCCGGAAATCATACGCATGGTCGTTGTTTTTCCCGCGCCGTTCGGTCCCAGAAATCCCAAAACCTGCCCTTTGGGAACCGTCATCGACAGATTATCGACGGCGATGAAAGAACCGAATTTCCGTGTGACGTTTTCCAGTGTAATCATTGCGGATCCTGAAAAAATAAAAAAAACCTTTTTACAGAGTATAACCGCTTTTTTAAAAACTCAAGCCTTTCTGCCGGGAAAGGCAAATAAAAACGTTTGACTTGATTTAAATACATTGGTTAGTATTACCGCGGGTGCCGTTTTCTAAGATTGAACGGTATCTTGTCGGGTCCGTTGCCGCCTGCGGAAATAGGTTTCGCAGGGCCGATGCCGCCATAACCGAACATAAAGGAAAGCAAATGAAAAAAGGACTTCTTTTTTCTGCTTCAATCTTAGCCTTGGGCGTCAGTCCGTCTTTTGCGCAGACCGCGGGGTCTGTTTCAAAGGCTGCCGCGCCGCAGGCTGTTGATTATGCAGAAATTAATCAAAATTCAAATAACAATATTTTCAGACTGGGCGAAATCGCCGTTTCCGTTGTCGACGATACGACGCAGGTCGGGTCGCGCACAACCGTAACGGCCGAAGAAATTTCCGCTTATACGGATTCAAATACGCTGGAAAAGGCGCTGAATCTGCTGCCGTCCGTTACGGAAACGCAGGTCGGGCGCAGAAATGAAAAATCCGTTTCGATCCGCGGCTTTGAAATGCGGCAGATCGCCGTTATGGTTGACGGCGTGCAATCCGCGATGCCGTACGACTATTATCCCGATTTGCAGACGTACACGACGGGGTCTTTGTCGAAAATTCAGGTTTCCAAGGGCTTAAGCTCCGTTCTGGCCGGGCCGAACACGATGGGCGGGATTATCAACATGGTCACGAAACGCCCCGAAAAGGCAATCGAAGGCAACCTGACCGTTACCGCAAAGTTCGGCAATTCCGGCGCTTATAACGGAATTCTGACCTCCGGCAACGTCGGCACGAATCAGGGCGGCTGGTATTTGCAGGCGGGCGCGACCTATAACGACATCAACCGTTGGTCCGTATCCGATAAATACAAGCCGACTTATAATACTCCGGGATGTCGTGGCGGTGCTTGTACGGAAAAAGTAAATGAAAACGGCGGATTCCGCGACGGGTCGTCTTCGCAGGCCGAAGCCGCCAATATCAAATTGGGCTTTACGCCGAACGAAACGGACGAATACGTTATCGCGTACAGCTATTCCAACATGGAATATGATATTCCCGTTTATGCAGGCGAATCAATTGTGAACCCTGGTTTTTCGTTTCAGTTAACAAAACCGTTTCATCGTTCTTATCCGTATTACAAAAAACAAACGGTTTATTCGTTGACGAATACGGCGTTGGGTGATACGGGATACGTTAAAACCCGTTTGTTCTATGACACGTTTAAAAACCGCATGGACAGTTGGGAATATACAAATCTCGCTCTGACAACAACGGGAAGTGAAAGCGGTTTTCCGTCTTTGTTCAACGATTACGATTTCGGCGGCAGTGTCGAAACGGGTGCCGATTTGATCAAAGACAACACGACCAAAATCGCGTTCCATTATCGCAAGGACGTTCACCGTTCCAAAGAATTGCTTTCGAATAACGATTGGGCGCGTAATGTGGACGACACCTATTCGGTCGCGTTGGAAAACACATGGCACACCAATGATAAAACGGAT
>JBJFAY010000003.1:0-1812 GCA_051888155.1 Alphaproteobacteria bacterium | reverse complement strand
TTATTGGCCGCCATACACAAGGCGGCTATATGCTCAAGGGTTTCTGACGCCCTGCGTTTTTTTCCTTTACAAACGCAAAGTTAAACTATCAAAAAATTAAATTAAAAACAAGGCGTAAAAAAACGGGGCCGAAACCCCGTTTTGTCTGCGTTTTTTTAATTTCTGCGGTCGCCGAAAAAGCGCAGCAGGTAAAGAAACAGATTGATAAAGTCCATATACAGCATCAACGCGCCGTAAATCGCTTTGCTGGCGACGACGTTATCAGAATCGGAACCGTTGTAAATTTGCCGGATTTTCCATGTGTCCCAAGCGGTTAAGCCGACAAAAATCACTACCCCCAGAACCGATACCGTCAGATATAAAGCCGGACTTTTTAAAAAGATATTGACGATCATTGCGATGATAATGCCGAACAGTCCCATCATCAGGAAAGAACCGGCTTTCGTCAAATCGCGTTTTGTCGTGTACCCGTATAGGCTCATCGCGGCGAACATGCCGGCCGTGATCAGGAAAACGCGCAAAATGCTGATACCGGTGTAAACCCAGAAGATTGTCGTTAAGGAAATGCCGAACAAAGCGGAATAAACAATAAATAAAGTAAACGCTTTGCCCGCATTACCGGAAGAAACGGCCGATCCCATCATGAAAATCAAAACGAAAGGAGCCAGAATGGCAATCCAGCCCAACAGATTCGGTTCTCCTGTTTCCGCGGAAAAGAAAAGCGTTCCCAGCGAAGAATTTGCCAGAAAAAAGCTGACGCCGGCAGTGATTAAAAGGCCGATTGTCATATAATTATAGACTTTCAGCATATATTGGCGCAGTCCTTCGTCGATTTCCAGCGCGCCGGTCCGGGTGATAATACTGTCCCTGTTTGTATCAAAAGCCATTATTTTAAGCCTCCCTGTAAAAAATTTATCTTTTATATATCATAAAATAATCGAAAACGCCAGATAATCAACAGACGACCGGAAAAACCGCCGGCTTTATGTTTTTATTAACTTTTTTATGTTGTTATCAAAATATGTACAAAGTCTTGTTCGTATGCACCGGAAATATATGCCGTTCTCCGACGGCCGAGGGCGTATTCAGGCGAAAAGCCGAACACGCGGGACTGGGGGACGTTATTTCGGCGGATTCGGCAGGAATCAGCGGCTGGCATGCCGGCGAACCGCCGGACGCACGGGCCGTTGAAACAGCCTTGAATAACGGTGTGGACATCTTGTCCCTTCGCGCAAGGAAAGTCGTCCGGGACGATTTTAAGGATTTTGACTTAATTATCGCTCTGGATTCAACGCATTTGGCGGCTCTCGAAGAAATGCGGCCGGGTTTCAGTCCGGAGCATGACAGAGCGGAGCTGGAGTTGATGATGCGTTTTGCGCCGCAATACGGGATAAAAGATGTGCCGGACCCTTATTTCGGGGGAAAAGAAGGCTTTCAAAATGTGTTTGATATGATAGAATCAGCCTGTGACGGTTTGTTGAATTATATACGGGAAAAACATTATGCAGGTTGAAAATAATCCGTTGTCCGGTCAAATTACACGTATTGTTGAAACTTCTACGGGTAAACTGGTCGTGTCTGCCGCGACTTTGGCCGGCGGCTTTGCCGACGCCAAACATGTTGTTTTATCCGACGGTTCTCAGGTTGTTGTGAAGCTGTCCAAAGACGCTTCGGGCGATCTGGCGGTCGAAGGCGCTACAATGGATTATCTGAAGCATCATACGCAGCTGCCGATGCCTGAATTGTTCTATTCGGGGCAGGACGCTTTGGTGCACGAATATATTGTCGCGGACGGAACGCTGAGCGTCGATT
>JBJFAY010000002.1:0-1831 GCA_051888155.1 Alphaproteobacteria bacterium | reverse complement strand
GCCTCTGCGGGCATAAAAGCAAGCAGAGCCAAAATAACAAATAATTTATTCATGACACAGCTCCTTTGTTAATTGTTGACGCAACAGCAGCCGTCCGAAGACTTCGTCGTGCCCGAAGGACAGGACGATACGGTCTCAGTTGTGGCACTGCCGGGAAATTCAATATTAATAACAGTTCCCGGATCAATCGGATTTATGGTACGTATGCAAGAACCGTTTGTCAGTGTGTATCCCGTATCGCAAACCGTACATGCTGTTCCCAGAGTGTTGCAAGTCGTACAGTTGGAAATTGAACAGGTGATAACCAGCGGTTGATCAATAACGGGACCCGTTAAAAGTTCCTCATCGCAATCCGGTACCCATGTGGCGCACATGGCGTCATCAATATAAGGGCATGTTTCGCACGCTTTCTTTAATTCCGTTTCAGGCGTAGCAATTAAAGCATTCGCTGCAGAAGAAACTGTGCATGCGGCTGTCAGGATAAAAGCGTAAATTATTTTCTTCATGGTCTTTTCCTCCTTAAAAAAATACCACTATTTTTATTGTAGATTAAAATTCTTTTTCTTGAAAAGGGAAATATACGGTGCGGGGGTATAAAATATACAGCAGGGGGTATAATAAAATGATAAAAAATCAGATTGAATAAAAAAGTACCTTTTGTCTACCATATTTTTAAGTAGTTAAAAAAACAAAATAAATCTTCTATATGACTTTTTTATGCTTAAAATTATTTGTTATAAATAAATCTCCTTCCGATTCGTTTGAATGTTCCGGTGCGGAAAGAAAACCATGAAACCGTCATAAGACGCTGATCTGCAAAGAACGGCGGCAAAATATTATGTTTATGCCGATGTGACTGAGGATATAAAAAAAACCGCCTCGAAAACGGACGGTTTTTTCTGAAAAGAACCGGAACGATTAAGCTTTCGCGGCCAATTTTTCTGCGGCGCCTTTAATGCGTTTTTTCAAACGTTTTGCTTCGCAGGATAATTTGCCGTTCGGCGTGGACAGCAAAAATGCGTCCAACCCGCCGTTGTGTTCAATCGTCCGCAGACCGCGCGAAGAAAGGCGCAGCGTAACGGTCGTTCCCAATGTTTCGCTCAGCAAAGAAACAGCCTGCAGATTCGGCAGAAACCGACGGCGGGTCTTGTTGTTTGCGTGGGACACATTGTTGCCTGTCTGGACACCTTTTCCGGTAATAATGCAACGTTTTGCCATAACACGAATTCCTTTAAACGAAAAATCAGAAACTTTCTTTTAGCTTTAAACCGTCTCTGCGTCAAGTTAAATCTAAAGACGATTTGATAAAAGTTTTGTCATCGGGCAATTTTAAAAGCAATATTTTGGTTTGATTTTGTCCGGAGGAAAAAATGCTGAAATTTGAATATTACTGCCGCCCCGGATCGTTTTCGGCAAAGGAACGATCGCGCGTTTGCCCGAATTAATCGACAAATCAAAAAAGATTTTGCGGAACATAGCTGAAATCCTGTGAAAAAAGGTGTTTCCGTCTTTTTTATTTTTTTGCGTTTTTCCAAAAGTTGACGGCTTTGTCTATCCAGCCTGCAGCCGAAGTGTTTGTTCCTGATCCGAACCCGTGTCCCAAGTCGGGATACGAATGAAATTCCGTTTTGATCCCCGCTTTGTTAAGAGCTTCTGCATACAGCTTCATTTTTTTAGGATCGGCGATTCCATCGTTTTTGTTACTTAACAGTTATATTTAGACTAAACGGGATATAGTGGGATAACGGCGGGTTAAAGGGAATTTTAAGGCATCTTAAAAAAATACCGGACTTTGAGCTTTTTAGACTCCGTCCGGTATTTTGACATTTAT
>JBJFAY010000001.1:0-7985 GCA_051888155.1 Alphaproteobacteria bacterium | reverse complement strand
TATGCAATTCTTTTAACTGTTTCGGCGTGACTTCGCAAGGCGCCTGCATCATCAGATCCTGCGCCATACCGTTCATCGGGAACAGAATGACTTCACGGATATTCGGTTCGTCGGCCAGCAGCATGACCATACGGTCAATACCGGGAGCCGATCCACCGTGCGGAGGCGCGCCGTATTTAAACGCATTCAGCATGCCACCAAATTTTTGTTCAACGACTTCAGGGCCGTATCCGGCGATTTCAAAAGCCTTGTACATAATATCCGGCCGGTGGTTTCTGATCGCGCCGGAAGACAATTCGATGCCGTTGCAGACGATGTCGTACTGATAAGCATTGATTTCCAGCGGGTCTTTGTTCAGCAAAGCGTCCATTCCGCCCTGCGGCATGGAAAACGGATTGTGAGAAAAGATAATCTGATTGGTTTCTTCGTCCAGTTCAAACATTGGGAAATCGGTGATCCAGCAGAACCTGAAAGCATTCTTTTCCAGCAGATCCAGCTGTTCGCAGATTTTCGTGCGTACCTGGCCGGCGAATTTTTCGACTTTTCCTTTCTTTTCGCAGACAAAGAAAATCACATCGCCGTCTTTAACGCCGACAGCCGATTTCAACGCATTGATTCTGTCTTCGTCCAGGTTTTTGGCAATCGCGCCTTTCGGTCCTTCGGTCGTGTAAGTAATGAAACCGATGCCGGGCAGACCGATTTCACGGGCCCAGCCGTTCATCTTGTCAAACCAGCTGCGGGGTTTTGTCGCCGCTCCGGGCGCCGGAATGGCGCGCACAACGGCGCCGCGTTCAATCGCGTTGGCAAAGATACCGAACCCGGAACCTGTAAAGATATCCGTTACGTCCGTAATAATCAGCGGGTTACGCAGATCCGGTTTGTCCGAACCGTATTTCAGCATGGCTTCGGCATAAGGAATACGGGGGAACGGAGCCGGCGTTACGGTGCGTCCGTTGGAAAATTCTTCAAATACGCCCTGCAAGACGGGTTCAATCGCGGCGAACACATCGTCCTGCGTGACAAAAGCCATTTCAAAGTCCAGCTGGTAAAATTCACCCGGAGAACGATCCGCGCGGCTGTCTTCGTCACGGAAACAGGGCGCAATCTGGAAATAGCGGTCAAAACCGGAAACCATCAGCAGCTGTTTGAATTGCTGCGGGGCCTGCGGCAAAGCGTAAAACTGGCCGGGGTGCAGACGGGAAGGCACCAGAAAATCGCGCGCGCCTTCGGGGCTGGAGGCCGTCAGAATCGGCGTCTGGTATTCAACGAAGCCCTGTTCAATCATGCGGCGGCGGCACGAAGCGATGACTTGCGAGCGCAGCAACATATTTTTGTGCAGTTTTTCGCGGCGCAGATCTAAGAAGCGGTAACGCAGGCGCGTTTCTTCGGGCTGTTCGAAATCGACGGCAACCTGCAAAGGAAGCGTTTCGGCTTCGCCCAAAACTTCAGCTTCCGTCACGACCAGTTCGATTTCGCCGGTCGGCAGATTCGGGTTGGCGTTGTCGTCTTTGCGGATTACAACGTCTCCGGTAACGCAGATGACACTTTCGGGGCGGCATTTTTCCAAAATTTTAAATACCGGACTGGAAATATCGACAACGCACTGCGTGATGCCGTAATGATCGCGCAGATCAATGAAAACCAGATTTCCGTGGTCGCGTTTGCGGTGGATCCAGCCGGACAGACGAGCCTTTTTGCCCGCGTCGGCAGAACGCAGCTGACCACAGGTGTGCGAACGATATGTATGCATGGAAATGAATCCTTTTGAAAATAAAACGTAACTCAGAGCATATTGGTTTTAGGCGCATTTTTTGTCAACAGAAAATCAGTTGTTTCTGCAAACAAAACGCGCTTTGTTTATTCTGTTGTTTCTTCATCGTTTTCCGGATCTCCGGGCTGCCGTGAATCAATCGAATAACCCGCCGCGCGCACCGTGCGAATCATATCGGGTTCGCCGCCTTCGTTCATTGCTTTGCGCAGCCGGCGGATATGAACGTCAACCGTGCGCAGCTCGACATGGATATCGGCTCCCCAGACTTCTTTCAACAGCTGTTCGCGCGGAAAAACATGGCGCGGCTGTTCCATTAAAAACTGCAGCAGGCGAAATTCCGTCGGCCCCAGATGAACAAAACGGTCTCCGCGAAAAACGCGGCAGGTCGCCAAATCCATTTTAATATCTTCGAAAACCAGCTCGCCTTTGGTCTTAACGGGCTGGACGCGGCGCAGCAAAGCGCGAATACGCGCAATCAGTTCGGGAACGGAAAACGGCTTGGTCATATAATCGTCGGCTCCGATTGTCAGGCCTTTGATTTTATCGGCTTCTTCCCCGCGGGCGGTCAGCATGATGATCGGCACGTTGCGCAGATCGTTGTCATAGCGAACCTGTTTGCAGATTTCGACGCCGCTTAACCCCGGCAGCATCCAGTCCAGCAGGATTAATGTCGGCTGATTGATTTTTATGGCGTTAAAGGCTTTTTCCCCGTCCGTGACGGCGCATGTTTCAAATCCTTCTTTTTCCAGATTATAGCGAAGAAGAGTCACAATATCTTCTTCGTCTTCAATGATCATAATCTTGTCAGTCATCTGCAATCCTTTTCAATGAATAATTATTCATTATAGTTAAAAGAAACCGTTTTGTGTGTTACAAAAAAGTTATGACTTTAAAGTTTTGATGTTTTCAGCGTACTTGCCATTGCCGAAAACGGCGCTGCCCGCGACCAAAACGTCGGCTCCCGCCGCGCGGCACAATCGTGCCGTTTCGGGATTAACGCCGCCGTCGACTTCCAGTTCGACGGGCAAAGAACCGATCATGGATTTAATCCGTTCTATTTTCTTTAACTGGGAAGAAATAAAGCTTTGTCCCCCGAACCCGGGATTGACCGTCATAACCAAAACCAGATCAATTTTATCCAAAACGTATTCCAATACGTTTTCCGGTGTGGCGGGATTTAACGACACACCGGCTTTGACGCCGAAAGATTTGATATATTGCAGCAAACGGTCCAGATGTTTGTCCGCCTCGGCGTGGACGGTAATGATATCCGCTCCGGCTTTGACAAACGGTTCGATATAGGCGGTTATCGGTTCGATCATCAGATGAACGTCAAAAACTTTGTCCGTATACGGCCGCACGGCTTTGACGACGGCCGGGCCGAAAGTAATATTGGGGACAAAATGCCCGTCCATAACGTCAATGTGAATATAGTCCGCTCCGGCATTGTCAATAGCTGTGATTTCTTCGCCCAGCCGGGCAAAATCGGCCGAAAGGATACTGGGGGCAATTTTAACGCTCATGATAAACTCCTTAAATCATTCAGTTCCTATTATTTTATTAAGCTGTTTCGCGAATACAAGCAAAAATCATTATGGAACAATAACCGGTACGGTTTTTTATTCCGGCTGTTTTCATGCGGATATTCCGGGGCGGGGCGGCCGTTTTTTCCTTTACAGGGGGGGGGGGGGGGGGGGGGGGATATAAATCGAAAGGAGAGGAAATCAAAAATGAATGTTCGATTAAAAAAAATTTTTTAAAAACGTTCTGCTGTATCATTCCTTCCCGCAGATTACGTAAACAAATTAAAGGTCATTTTGACCGTTGTTTTTATTATAAAGCTAAAAAAGCCGCTTTTCTGGCGCCGCAGATTGAACTGGCGGTGCTGGGATCTTCGCACGCGCAATGCGGTTTTTGCGAAACTGACCGGGATATCAATCTGGGAATTGCTTCTCAGGATTTGTATTATTCATATCAGCTGTACCTGAAGTGCCGGCTGATGTTTTTGAATTTAAAACGAGTTGTTTTATTTTATTCTGATTTTTCCGCCGGATTTGAAGAAGAACGTTCCAAAATGATTTTTGAAACGTTGAAATATAACCAATATTTCGGCATACCGCCCAAAAATCCCATATTATATGCCGAAAAAATATGGATACCTCTTTGCGTTTTGCTCCGTTTGAAACAAAAGAATTTGATTTTAGTACGCCTTATCCCTTTCCCTTTGTCAGTGAGAGCCTGAAAACCGAAGAAGGAATTAAGACCAGAGTCCAAAAACATATAAAGCATGCGCTTCGGGAAAACAACCAGACGGCTTTTGTTGAAAAGTTAATCCGGGCCGTGTCGGCTGATAATGTTTGTTTGATGATTGTTGTGCCGCCTGTGACGGCCGAATATCTGTCGTACGTTCCGCCGCAGGTCAATTTGTTTGAAAATCTGGAAATTTTAATGGAACGTTATAAAGGAAAAGTTTTGTATCTGAATTGTTACCGGGATAAAGATTTTACGGACAAAGATTTTGCCGACTGCGATCATTTAAATCAACAGGGCGCGGAAAAGCTGACGGCTAAAATTAAGCAAAAATTTCAGGAACGGGAATAATCCGGTTTACTGCGAATGGTGCGGCGTACGGTGATGATGAACGTGATGATGCGGCGCCGGGGTGTCGTCAGCGATTTTGTTCATATCCGCACTTTTCGTCCAAGCATAAAAAAGACTTAACACGCCGACGATCGTATAGGAGTACCAAGAAAAAGTCATTTCGTTGTCAAACGCCGTGCCGGCCCAGACGATAAACATCAGCAGCGCGAAGATAGCGATAAAGTTTAAAACGAATTTTCCTTTTAACATTGACGATCCCTTCCTTTCAGATATATCCAGAATACGCTTTTCTTTTGTTCGGATAAAGAAAAAAGCCCTCTTAAACGTTAAGAGGGCTTTTCATCGGATAAATCCGGATTACAGCATATGATCCAGTTCGCCGGATTTATAGCGTTTCGCCATATCCGCCAAAGAGATTGCTTTAATCTTCGATCCCATGCCGGCCGCGCCGAACTGTTCATAGCGGGCTTCGCAGACTTTCTGCATTTCTTCCATTGCGGAACCCATGTATTTACGAACGTCGAATTCTTCCGGCTTTGTCGCAAAGATTTTGCGGATCGCGCCCGTCATCGCCATACGGCAGTCCGTATCAACGTTGACTTTACGCACGCCGTACTTGATGCCTTCCTGAATTTCTTCGATGGGCACGCCGTAGGTCTGCGGGATTTTTCCGCCGAATTCGTTAATCATGTCCTGCAATTCCTGCGGAACGGAAGAAGAGCCGTGCATGACCAGATGAACCGTCGGAATTTTGGCGTGAATTTTCTTGATCGTGTCGATCGACAGGATCGCGCCGTCCGGCTTGCGCGTGAATTTATAAGCGCCGTGAGACGTGCCGATCGCAACGGCCAAAGCGTCGATGTTGGTTGCTTTGACGAAATCATACGCTTCGTCCGGATCCGTCAACAGCTGCTTTTTGTCAATCGCGCCGTCAAATCCGTGTCCGTCTTCCTTTTCGCCTTTGCCGGTTTCCAAAGAACCGATGCAGCCCAGTTCGGCTTCAACCGACGCGCCGATCATGTGAGCGAATTTGGCGACCGTGCCGGACACTTCGGCATTGTATTCATGAGAAGCCGGCTGGCCGTCTTTCAACGAACCGTCCATCATCACGGAAGTATAGCTGTTCGCCAAAGCCGTAACGCACGTTTCGACGGAAGAACCGTGATCCTGATGCAGACAGATCGGCAGATCGGGATACATTTCGGCGGCGGCTTCGACCATATGGCGGATCATCGGATCGCCGGCATAGCCGCGGGCGCCTTTGGACGTCTGAACGATCACCGGAGAATCGGTTTTTTTCGCGGCGTTCATAACGGCCAGAATCTGTTCCATGTTGTTGACGTTAAAAGCCGGCATACCATAGCCGTATTCCGCGGCATGGTCCAGCAGCTGGCGTAAACTGATCATAGGCATTTTTTATCAATCTCCTTGTTTCAAAAATTATTTTTTCAAGCAGCCCATTGCGGCGGCGGCAACGGCATTCGGCGTAATGCCGAAATGTTCGTATAATTGTTCTGCCGGAGCAGAAGCGCCGAACGAACGCATGGCGACAATCGCGCCGTCCAGTCCGGTATATTTTTCCCAGCCGAACGCGCCCTGCGATTCAACGGCGACACGCGGGCAATCGCCCAGAACCGCTTTTTTATAAGCGGCGTCCTGTTTGTCGAACAATTCCCATGACGGCATGGAAACAACGGCCGCGTTGATCCCTTTTTCGGCCAGCAGTTCTTTAGCTTTGACGGCGATTTCGACTTCCGATCCCGTCGCCAATAGTGTCACATCGCGTTTTGCGCCGCAATCCGCCAAAACGTATGCCCCTTTGGCCGACAGGTTTTCCTTAACGCCGGTGCGCAGAGTCGGCAGATTCTGGCGCGATAAAGCCAAAACGGACGGCGTATGTTCGGCTTTGATTGCCAATTCCCAACATTCCGCCGTTTCGATCACGTCGCAGGGACGGAATACGTTGACGTTCGGAATTGCGCGCATGGAAGCCAGATGTTCAATCGGCTGATGCGTCGGTCCGTCTTCGCCGACGCCGATCGAATCATGCGTTAAGACGTAAATTGTGCGGATTCCCATTAACGCGGCCAGACGCAGCGAGGGTTTTAAATAATCCATAAACACCAGGAACGCGCCGGAATACGGGATAAATCCGCCGTGCAAAGCGATACCGTTCATTGCGGCGGCCATAGCGTGTTCGCGGATACCGTAATGCATATAATTGCCCGTAAAGTCGTCGGGCGTAACGGATACGGACGCTTTGGCGTTCGTCAGGTTGGACGCGGTCAGATCCGCCGATCCGCCCAGCAATTCGGGAATGGCCGGAACCAAAACTTCCAAAGCCATTTGCGAAGCTTTGCGTGTGGCGACTTTCGGTTTGTCGGCCAGCAGCTGTTCTTTGTAAGCCTGCATTTTTTCTTTCCAGTCCGCGGGCAGAGCGTGCCTGATCACCGTGCGTTCAAATTCGGCTTTTTTCGCGCCGTCCATGGCGGCAAAGCGTTTTTCCCAAGCTTCGCGGTCGGCCTGTCCTTTTTTGCCGAAAGAACGCCATTCGTCTAAAATGTCCTGCGGCACTTCAAACGGCGCGTATTCAAATCCCAGCCGTTTGCGCGCTGCCAGCAGGTCTTCGGCGCCGATCGGGGAACCGTGGACTTTGCTGGTGCCTTCTTTGGCCGCGCCGTAACCGATTACGGAATGGCACGCGATCAGAGTCGGCTTGTCGGATTTTTTGGCGCGCGCAATGGCGGCTTCGATTTCTTCGGGCTTGTAAGCGTCGCATTCGTCGGTATTCCAGCCGTTGGCTTCGAACCGTTTGCGCTGATCCGTCGACGTGGCGACCGAGGTGGCGCCGTCGATCGTAATTTTATTGTCGTCCCACAGAACGATCATTTTGTTCAGGCGCAGGTGGCCGGCCAAAGAAATGGCTTCTTCGGAAATGCCTTCCATCAAACAGCCGTCGCCGCAGATAACGTAAGTATAATGATCAACGATTTCTTTGCCGAAGCGGGCGGCCAGCAGCTTTTCGGCCAAAGCCATACCGACGGCTGTGGAAATTCCCTGTCCCAGAGGCCCCGTCGTTGTTTCGATTCCTTCCAAATGGCCGTATTCGGGGTGGCCTGCGCAGCGCGATCCCAGCTGGCGGAAGCTTTTCAGCTGATCCAGCGTCGCCTGTTCGTAGCCCGTCAGATACAGCAGGCTGTAAAGCAGCATGGAACCGTGGCCTGCGGACAGAACGAAACGGTCGCGGTCGGCCCAATGCGGCGCTTTTGCGTCGAATTTTAAAAATTTTGAAAATAAAACGGTTGCGACGTCCGCCATGCCCATCGGCATGCCGGGGTGGCCGGAGTTGGCTTTCTGTACGCCTTCCGCGGCCAAAAAGCGCAGAGCGTTTGCTAAATCTTTATGAGCGACCATATATCCTCCTAAGGAATTTAAGTAATTAAAAGACAAAATTTTATCTTGTATAGCACATTTACGTCCGACAAAAAAACACTTCTTTAAAAAAAGAGAAAAAATAAACCTTTGGCTTGAGGAAAAAATAAAAATATGCCACATTAAAAACGGTTTTGACTGAAAGGCGCGGGTATGGGAAATCTGGTCAGTTTGTCGTGTT